>NZ_JBJMAB010000006.1:0-337233 GCF_045799175.1 Streptomyces sp. VTCC 41912 | reverse complement strand
TCCGGCCTGCTCCTCGATGAGGCGCAACCGTCTCGAATTCGGCTCCGAATTCTTGTCGGAATGATTTGCCTTTCGGCTGTTCCGACTTTAACAGAGTGATCTGGGTCGGAATTCCGCCACCCGTGGGAGGCTGCCGCGCACGTAGCGCGCGGTGCTTCCCGTTCTGGCGGAGCCGTAAACGTACTGGAGCGGGGCGCCCGGATGCAAATCCTGGCGCCCCGCTCCTACTTGAGGACCGTCGGACGGTCCGTCCGTCAGACCTCGACGACCACGGGGAGGATCATCGGGCGGCGACGGTAGTTGTCGGACACCCACTTGCCGACCGCGCGGCGGATCAGCTGCTGGAGCTGGTGGGGTTCGGCGACGCCGTCCTGGGCCGCCTTGGACAGCGCCTCGTCGATCTTGGGGATGACGGCGTCGAACGCCGAGTCCTCGATGCCCGAGCCGCGGGCGTGGACGTTGGGTCCGCCGACGGTCTTGCCGGTGCTGCTGTCGACGACCACGAAGACCGAGATGATGCCCTCGTCGCCCAGGATGCGGCGGTCCTTGAGGTGCGTCTCGGTGACGTCGCCGACCGAGAGGCCGTCGACGTACACGTAGCCGGCCTGGACCTTGCCGGCGATCCTGGCGATGCCCTTGACCATGTCGACGACGACGCCGTCCTCGGCGATGACGATGCGGTCCTTGGGGATGCCCGTCAGTGCGCCCAGCTCGGCGTTGGCGCGCAGGTGGCGCCATTCGCCGTGGACCGGCATGAGGTTCCTCGGCTTGCAGATGTTGTAGAAGTACAGCAGCTCGCCGGCCGAGGCATGGCCCGAGACGTGGACCTTGGCGTTGCCCTTGTGGACCACGTTCGCGCCCCAACGGCTGAGGCCGTTGATCACGCGGTAGACCGCGTTCTCGTTACCGGGGATGAGCGACGAGGCCAGGATGACCGTGTCGCCCTGGACGATGCGGATCTGGTGGTCGCGGTTGGCCATCCGGGACAGGGCGGCCATCGGCTCGCCCTGGGAGCCCGTGCAGACCAGCACCACTTCGTCGTCCGGCAGGTCGTCGAGGGTCTTGACGTCGACGACCAGGCCCGCGGGGACCTTGAGGTAGCCCAGTTCACGGGCGATGCCCATGTTGCGGACCATCGAGCGGCCGACGAAGGCGACCCGGCGGCCGTACTCGTGGGCCGCGTCGAGGATCTGCTGGATGCGGTGCACGTGGCTGGCGAAGCTGGCGACGATGATCCGCTTGTCGGCGCTGGCGAAGACCTGGCGCAGCACGTTGGAGATGTCGCGCTCGGGCGGGACGAAGCCCGGGACCTCGGCGTTCGTGGAGTCGGACAGCAGGAGGTCGATGCCCTCCTCGCCGAGCTTGGCGAAGGCCGGGAGGTCGGTCAGCCGGCGGTCCAGCGGGAGCTGGTCCATCTTGAAGTCGCCGGTGTGCACGACCATGCCCGCCGGGGTGCGGATGGCGACCGCGAGGGCGTCCGGGATGGAGTGGTTGACGGCGACGAACTGGCACTCGAAGGGGCCCAGGCGCTCGCGGTCGCCCTCGGCGACCTCCAGCGTGTACGGGCGGATCCGGTGCTCTTGGAGCTTGGCCTCGATGAGGGCCAGGGTCAGCTTGGAGCCGATCAGCGGGATGTCCGGCTTCTCCCGGAGGAGGTAGGGGACTCCGCCGATGTGGTCCTCGTGGCCGTGCGTGAGCACGATGCCGTCGATGTCGTCGAGGCGATCCCTGATGGACGTGAAGTCCGGCAGGATCAGGTCGATTCCGGGCTGCTCCTCCTCCGGGAAGAGCACTCCGCAGTCGACGATCAGCAACCGGCCGCCGTACTCGAAGACCGTCATGTTGCGGCCGATCTCACCCAGGCCACCGAGGGGGGTGATGCGCAGGCCGCCCTTGGGCAGCTTCGGCGGGGCGCCGAGTTCAGGATGCGGATGACTCAAAAGACTCTCCTCACCACGCGCGCCACGCTGCCGTCGAGGCACGTGGCGCGCATGACATTCGTGCACTTGCTATGTGGCGGTTGTGTGGTCCATATGCAGTTGTGAAGTCTGTGTTCTACAGCTGTACCCCGCCGGCGGCGAGATCGCGCTTGAGCTGTTCGGTCTCCTCGGGCGAGAGGTCGACCAGGGGCAGCCGCAGCGGGCCGCTGGGCAGGCCCTGGAGGTCGAGCGCGGCCTTGGTCGTGATCACGCCCTGGGTGCGGAACATGCCGGTGAAGACGGGCAGCAGCTTCTGGTGGATCTCCGTCGCCTTGGCGACGTCACCGGTGAGGTGGGCGTCGAGGAGGGCGCGCAGCTCCGGGGTGACGACGTGGCCCACGACCGAGACGAAGCCGACCGCGCCGACCGAGAGCAGCGGGAGGTTGAGCATGTCGTCACCGCTGTACCAGGCGAGGCCGGAGCGGGCGATGGCCCAGCTGGCGCGGCCGAGGTCGCCCTTGGCGTCCTTGTTGGCCACGATCCGCGGGTGCTCGGCGAGCCGGACCATGGTCTCGGTGTTGATCGGGACGCCGCTGCGACCGGGGATGTCGTAGAGCATCACCGGGAGGTCGGTGGCATCCGCGATGGCGGTGAAGTGGCGCAGCAGGCCCTCCTGCGGGGGCTTGCTGTAGTACGGCGTCACCGCGAGCAGGCCGTGCGCGCCGGCGTCCTGCGCGGCGCGGGCCAGTTCCAGGCTGTGACGGGTGTCGTTGGTGCCGGCTCCGGCGACGACGAAGGCGCGGTCGCCGACGGCTTCGACCACGGCGCGGACCAGCTGGGCTTTCTCCGCATCGCTGGTGGTCGGGGACTCGCCGGTGGTGCCGTTGACGACAAGGCCGTCGTTGCCGGCGTCCACCAGGTGTGCGGCGAGCCGCTGCGCGCCGTCGAGGTCGAGAGCGCCATCCGCCGCGAACGGCGTGACCATGGCGGTCAGTACCCGCCCGAAGGGGGTCTGCGGTGTGGAAGTCGGAGCCATGGGTCCCACGCTACTCGTAGGGCGCCGCCGGGTGTGCCTCTGGGGAGGAGGGATGTGGACTCCGGCACTGCCTGCTCGGGGGTTCAAGCAGTGCCGGGTCCGTTCGTTCAGCGTAGATGAACTTCTCAAAGTGCCGCAATCCGGACACCTCGGACGGGTATTCCGGGGCCGGGGGTGCGGCCCGTCGGACGGGCCGCACCGTGCGCGGTCGGGGCGCTACGGGGCGATGCGGCCGTTGGCGTTGAAGGCGGCGTAGGTGAGGGGCATGAGCGTGGCCCAGTGGGCCTCCATCCGCTCGCCGACCATCTCGATCTCGCGCTGCGGGAAGGAGGGGACCTTCGCCTGCTCGTGCTGCGTGCGCAGGCCGAGGAAGTGCATCAGGGACCGGGCGTTGCAGGTGGCGTACATCGAGGAGAAGAGGCCGACCGGGAGCACCGAGCGGGCGACCTCGCGGGCCACGCCGGCGGCGAGCATCTCCTGGTAGGCGGCGTACGCCTGGCGGTAGGTGTCCTCCATGACGCGGCCGGTGAGCTCGTGCTGCGCGGAGGTGCCCTCGACGAACTCGTACTTCCCGGGGCGGCCCTGCTGGACGAGCTTGCGGGACTCGCCGGGGACGTAGAAGACCGGGTCCAGCTGGCGGTAGCGGCCGGACTCCTCGTTGTACGACCAACCGACGCGGTGCCGCATGAACTCGCGGAAGACGAAGATCGGTGCGCTGACGAAGAACGTCATGGAGTTGTGCTCGAAGGGGCTGCCGTGCCGGTCCCGCATCAGGTAGTTGATCAGGCCCTTGGAGCGCTCCGGATCCTTCTGGAGCTCCTCCAGGGACTGCTCGCCGGCCGTCGAGACCCGGGCCGCCCAGAGCACGTCGCTGTCCGCTGCGCTGTGCTTGACCAGCTCGACCGTCACCTCACTGCGAAAGCTGACGGGTGCGCTCTCGGCGCTGTCGGGGGTGTGGGACACCGGCGGTTCCTTCCGTTCGTTCCTCGTGCGCGTCCAGCCTACGGCCCGCCACTGACAGCCAGGGAAATGCCAACTGATGCCGCGTTAGCGGACAAAGCGGAAAGAGTGGAAAAAGGCACCCCCCGCCTGCGCGCCAGTGGGCGGCGGTTGATATTTTTCACAGAAGTAACGGAAAACGGGCACCAAACGGACGCCTCAGTCGTCTCTACCTGTGACAGTGCCCACTACAAGGTTCCTAGGAGAGCCCCCTCATGTTCCGCCGGCGAGAGCCCGTCCCGTTCGCCTTCGTTGCCGAGGCAGACCGGTTCCGCAGCAATGTCACTCCCCCGCCGCGCCCGCGCCGCTCGCGCGCCCAGTTCCTCGGCCAGTCCCTGATCACCCTCACCGTGGTGGGCGGCCTGACGGGCGCCCTGCTGTTCGGCCTGCCGGCCCTCCAGCAGGACACCTCCGGTTCGACCGGGGTGCACCAGTCCGAGGCTGCGCACCGCTGATTCGGCGGCGGAGCGGGCCACCGGGTGGTTCCGCTCCGCCGGTCCCGATAACCTCACCGCTCACAGCTTCCGTCGGCATGCGATTCCGTGCTGACCAGCCCCGAGTGAGGACCAGCCGTGCCCCTGCCCTTCCTGACGGCCGACCGCGCCCTCCAGGCCGACGGCCGCGCGGATCCCTTCCCCCCGCCGGACCACGACCCCGAACACTGGCGCCGTCCTTACCGTCCGGGGCCGTGGCGGGTGGGGGCGGCGGCGGTGTTGCTGCTGCTCGCCTCGTTCGTCCTGCTCTCCGCGCTGATCATCGCGCTGGCCGGGTCACCGGTCGGCGCCGCGATCTGCGCCGCGGTGGCGGTGCTGGTGATCGCGCTGGCGCTGCGCCTGGTGCGGGTGGGGGTCTGGGTGAGCGCCCGGGGCCTGCGGCAGGTGAACCTGCTGCGCACCACCACCCTGCCGTGGTCCGCGGTCGCGGCGGTCCACACGGTCCAGCAGCCGGTGCGCTGGCTCGGGCTGCCGCGGACGGTGCAGGGCCAGGCGCTGCGCATCGAGCGGGTGCAGGGCGAACCGCTGCGGACGCTGCTGAGCGACCGCAACGGGGACTTCCTGGGCCGCTCCGAGACGTTCGAGCGGGCCGCCGACGTGCTGGAGTCCTGGGCGTCGGAGTACCGCCGCCCCTGAGAACGGCGCACGCCCGGTTCCGAACGGTGCTTCCGTACGGAACCGGGCGTGCGGCGTTCGCGGGTCGTCAGCCGGTGCGGGCCGGCTCGCCGGGGACCGGCCTGCCGTCGTGCAGGGCGATGGCGCGCTGCATGGCCTTGCGGGCGCGCGGGGTGTCCCGGGCGTCGCGGTAGGCGACGGCGAGTCGGAACCAGGTGCGCCAGTCGCCGGGCGCGTCCTCGGTCTCCTCCTGCCGCCGGGCGAAGACGGCGTCGGCCGCCTCCCGGTCGATCCGGCCGCCGGGGGTGCGCGCGAGGTCGTCGACCGGCAGACCGTCCTCCGCCGCCAGCTCGCCGGCCAGCCGGTTCGCGTCGCGGGCGAAGCGGGTGTTGGCCCACAGGAACCAGCCGCCCAGGAACGGCAGGACGAAGGCCACCGCGCCCATGCCCATCGCCGCCGGTTCCCCGGTCAGCAGGAGCAGTACGCCCTCCATCGCCACCACGCCGAAGACCAGCACCAGCACGGTGGCGAGGAAGAAGTACGTGATCTTTCCGCCCATGGTCGTCAGTCCAGATCGAGGAAGTTCTCCAGGCCCACCGTCAGGCCCGGGGCGGACACCACGCGCCGCACGCCGAGCAGGATGCCCGGCATGAAGCTGCTGTGGTGCAGCGAGTCGTGGCGGATGGTGAGGGTCTCGCCCACCCCGCCGAGCAGCACCTCCTGGTGGGCCAGCAGGCCGCGCAGCCGCACCGAGTGCACCGGGACGCCGTCCACGTCCGCGCCGCGGGCGCCGTCCAGTGCGGTCGTGGTGGCGTCCGGCTGCGGCGGGCAGCCGGCCTGTGCGCGGGCCTCGGCGATCAGCCGGGCGGTGCGGGCGGCGGTTCCGGACGGGGCGTCCGCCTTGTTGGGGTGGTGCAGCTCGACGATCTCGGCGGACTCGAAGAAACGGGCCGCCTGCTGCGCGAACCGCATGGTCAGCACCGCACCGATGGAGAAGTTCGGGGCGATCAGCACGCCGGCGCCGGGGGCGGCGTCGAGCCAGCTGCGCAACTGCGTGAGGCGTTCGTCGGTCCAGCCGGTCGTGCCGACCACACCGTGGATGCCGTGCCGCAGGCAGAAGTCGAGGTTGTCCATCACCGCGTCGGGGGTGGTGAGTTCCACCGCGACCTGGGCGCCGGCCTCGACCAGCGTCGACAGCTCGTCGCCGCGGCCGAGGGCCGCGACCAGCTCCATGTCGTCGGCGGCCTCGACGGCCCGGACGGCCTCGGAGCCGATGCGCCCCTTGGCTCCCAGGACGGCCACGCGCAGCTTGCTCATCGTTTTCCGCTCTCTCTCGTGGTGGGACGCCCGCTGATGCCGTCGCCTAGGCGACGGCGTCCTCCAGGCGGGCCGCCTGCCGGTCCTTCAGGGGGCCGATGACGGACAGCGAGGGGCGTGCGCCCAGGACATCACGGGCCACCGCGCGGACCTCGTCCGGGGTCACTGCCGATATCCGGGCGAGCACCTCGTCGACCGACATGTGCTCGCCCCAGCACAGTTCGCTCTTGCCGAGGCGGTGCATCAGCGCGCCGGTGTCCTCCAGGCCGAGGACCGTGGAGCCGCGCAACTGGCCGATCGCGCGCCGGATCTCGTCGTCGGTGAGGCCCTCGGCCGCCACCGTGTCGAGCTCGTCGCGGCAGATCTTGAGGACGTCGTGCACCTGGTTGGGCCGGCAGCCGGCGTAGACGCCGAAGAGTCCGCAGTCGGCGAAGCCCGAGGTGAAGGAGTACACGCTGTAGGCCAGGCCGCGCTTCTCGCGGACCTCCTGGAACAGCCGCGAGCTCATCCCGCCGCCCAGGGCGGTGTTGAGCACGCCCATCGCCCAACGCCGGTCGTCGTTGCGGGACATGCCGGGCATGCCGAGGACGACGTGGGCCTGCTCGGTCTTGCGGCCGAGGAGTTCGACCTGTCCGGCGGTGCGGATGGCGCGGTGGCCGGCGCGCGGCGCGATCGGTGCGGCGTCCGTGCGGCCCAGCGCACCGGCCTGCTCGAAGGCGCGGCGCACCTGCCGGACGACCTTGGCGTGGTCGACGTTGCCCGCGGCCGTGACGACCAGGTGGGTGGGGTCGTAGTGCTTCTTGTAGAAGCGGCGGATGCGGTCGGCGGAGAGCGCGTTGACGGTGTCGACGGTGCCCAGGACGGGGCGGCCCAACGGGGTGTCGCCGAGCATGGTGTGCGCGAACAGGTCGTGCACGCAGTCGCCCGGGTCGTCCTCGGTCATCGCGATCTCTTCGAGGATCACCCCGCGCTCGGCGTCGACGTCCTCGCCGTCGATCAGCGAGCCCGTGAGCATGTCGCACACCACGTCGATGGCGAGCGGCAGGTCGGTGTCGAGCACCCGCGCGTAGTAGCAGGTGTACTCCTTGGCCGTGAAGGCGTTCATCTCGCCGCCGACGGCGTCGACGGCCGCGGAGATGTCCAGCGCGGAGCGCCGCTGGGTGCCCTTGAAGAGCAGGTGTTCGAGGTAGTGGGTGGCGCCGTTCAGGGACGGGGTCTCGTCGCGGGAGCCGACGTGCGCCCAGATCCCGAAGGTGACGGAGCGGACGGTGGGCAGCGTCTCGGTGACCACGCGCAGTCCGCCGGGGAGCGTGGTGCGGCGCACCGTGCCGGCGCCCGCGGCGCCCTTCAGAAGCGTTTGGGTACGGGCGACGGCCCGCCCCTCCGAGGAGGTGCGGGCCGTCGTCGCGTGCGTGCGGGACGTCACTTGGCGGCGTCGTCCTTCGTGTCGTCCTCGGCGGCGTCCTCGTCCTCGATCACGGGGATCAGGGAGAGCTTGCCGCGCTGGTCGATCTCGGCGATCTCGACCTGGACCTTGGCGCCCACGCCGAGCACGTCCTCGACGTTCTCGACGCGCTTGCCGCCGGCCAGCTTGCGGATCTGCGAGATGTGCAGCAGGCCGTCCTTGCCCGGGAGCAGGGACACGAACGCACCGAAGGTGGTCGTCTTGACGACCGTGCCCAGGTAGCGCTCGCCGACCTCCGGCATGGTCGGGTTGGCGATGCCGTTGATCGTGGCGCGGGCGGCCTCGGCGGCCGGGCCGTCGGCGGCACCGATGTAGATGGTGCCGTCGTCCTCGATCGTGATGTCGGCGCCGGTGTCCTCCTGGATCTGGTTGATCATCTTGCCCTTGGGGCCGATGACCTCACCGATCTTGTCCACCGGGATCTTGACGGTGATGATCCGCGGCGCGTTCGGGGACATCTCGTCCGGGACGTCGATGGCCTCGTTCATCACGTCGAGGATGTGCAGGCGCGCGTCACGGGCCTGCTTCAGCGCGGCGGCCAGGACCGAGGCGGGGATGCCGTCGAGCTTGGTGTCGAGCTGGAGCGCGGTGACGAACTGCTTGGTGCCGGCGACCTTGAAGTCCATGTCGCCGAAGGCGTCCTCCGCACCGAGGATGTCGGTGAGGGCGACGTAGTGGGTCTGGCCGTCGATCTCCTGGGAGATCAGGCCCATGGCGATGCCGGCGACCGGGGCCTTGAGCGGCACACCGGCGTTGAGCAGCGACATCGTGGAGGCGCAGACCGAGCCCATGGACGTCGAGCCGTTGGAGCCCAGCGCCTCGGAGACCTGGCGGATCGCGTAGGGGAACTCCTCGCGCGTCGGCAGCACCGGCGCGATGGCGCGCTCGGCGAGCGCACCGTGGCCGATCTCGCGGCGCTTGGGGGAGCCCACGCGGCCGGTCTCACCGACGGAGTACGGCGGGAAGTTGTAGTTGTGCATGTAGCGCTTGCGGGTCACCGGGGAGAGGGTGTCCAGCTGCTGCTCCATGCGGAGCATGTTGAGGGTGGTGACGCCCAGGATCTGGGTCTCGCCACGCTCGAACAGCGCGGAACCGTGCACCCGCGGGATCGCCTCGACCTCGGCGGCGAGCGTGCGGATGTCCGTCACGCCGCGGCCGTCGATGCGCTTCTTCTCCTTGATGACGCGCTCGCGGACCAGGGTCTTGGTCAGCGAGCGGTACGCGGCGGAGATCTCCTTCTCGCGGCCCTCGAACTCGGGGAGCAGCTTGTCGGCGGCCAGACCCTTGACGCGGTCCAGCTCGGCCTCGCGCTCCTGCTTGCCGGCGATGGTGAGCGCCCGGGCGAGCTCGTCCTTGACGGCCTTGGTCAGCGCCTCCAGGACGTCGTCCTGGTAGTCGAGGAAGACCGGGAACTCGCCGGTCGGCTTGGCGGCCTTCGCGGCGAGGTCCGCCTGGGCCTTGCACAGGACCTTGATGAAGGGCTTGGCGGCCTCCAGGCCGGCGGCCACGACCTCTTCGGTCGGGGCCTCGGCGCCGCCCTTGACCAGCTCGATGGTCTTCTCGGTGGCCTCGGCCTCGACCATCATGATGGCGACGTCGCCGTCGGGCAGCACCCGGCCGGCCACGACCATGTCGAAGACGGCGTTCTCAAGCTCGGAGTGGGTCGGGAAGGCGACCCACTGGCCGTTGATCAGGGCGACGCGGGTGCCGCCGATCGGGCCGGAGAAGGGCAGGCCGGCCAGCTGCGTGGAGCAGGAGGCGGCGTTGATCGCGACCACGTCGTAGAGGTGGTCGGGGTTGAGCGCCATGACCGTCTCGACGATCTGGATCTCGTTGCGCAGGCCCTTCTTGAAGGAGGGGCGCAGCGGCCGGTCGATGAGGCGGCAGGTGAGGATCGCGTCCTCGCTGGGGCGGCCCTCGCGGCGGAAGAAGGAGCCGGGGATCTTCCCGGCCGCGTACATCCGCTCCTCGACGTCGACGGTCAGCGGGAAGAAGTCCAGCTGGTCCTTCGGGTTCTTGGAAGCGGTGGTGGCCGACAGCACCATGGTGTCGTCGTCCAGGTACGCCACGGCGGAGCCGGCGGCCTGCTTGGCCAGGCGGCCCGTCTCGAAGCGAATGGTGCGGGTGCCGAAGGAACCGTTGTCGATCACGGCCTCGGCGTAGTGGGTCTCGTTCTCCACCAGGGATATCTCCTCGTCTGCGTCCGCTGCCCGTGTGGCAGGGGACCGTCTTCGGTGGAGCGCCGGTGCGGGCCGGTCTTCGATCGAAGCACCCGGAGTCCTGCCGCATGGGGTGTCCCATGGGCCGTCCGGGGGCCACTACCGAGGACCGGCGGCCAGAGAGCGCTCCACCGCGTTCGCTTTTGCGATATGCCACCAGACTACAAAGCTTCCGCCCACCATGCGGTGGTACGGGCGTCCGGTGCGTACGGCAAAGGGAGCGGCCCCCGGTGGGAACCGCTCCCTTTACGGCGTCTTACTTGGCGCCCGCCGCGCCGCGGCGGATGCCCAGGCGCTCGACCAGCGCGCGGAAGCGCGTGATGTCCTTCTTCGCCAGGTACTGCAGCAGGCGGCGGCGCTGGCCGACCAGCAGCAGCAGACCACGGCGGGAGTGGTGGTCGTGCTTGTGCGTCTTGAGGTGCTCGGTCAGGTCCGAGATGCGGCGCGACAGCATCGCGACCTGGACCTCGGGGGAGCCGGTGTCACCCTCCTTGGTGGCGAACTCGGCCATGATCTGCTTCTTCGTAGCGGCGTCGAGCGACACGCGTAACTCCTTGGGGTTTCGGTCCGCGAGCGCCCCTGGATTTTCAGCACAGGGAATCTTGGATGACTCGAGTGGACCGTCGGACAGCGTACCAGCAGCAGGGCGGCCCCCCGACCGGGTGGTCGGGGGGCCGTCGCGCGTGCGGAAGGCACCGGGCTAGCTGCTGGTCAGGCCGCGCACGGTGTTGTACACGTCGAGCACCGCCAGGCACAGCGGCACCAGGGACAGCAGGACCAGGCCGTCGAAGACGTCGAAGATCCGGCCCCAGAAGGGGGTGACGCCCTTCTTCGGGACGACCAGGCCGACGCCGACGAGGAGCGCCGCGCCCACCGCGATGCTGGCGGAGAACCACACGGTGCGGACGTTCAGCGGGCCGGCGTCCTGGAAGCGCTCCAGGGTGACGAAGATGTCGACCGGCGGGTGCAGCGCGATGCCCAGGATGAGCAGCACGATGGTGAAGATGCCGGCGATGGTCAGGCAGGCGACCTGGGCGGTGTAGTCGAAGAGCCGGGCGCGCAGCATGATCGTGATGCCGGCGGCCAGGGCCAGGACCTGGGCCCAGACGTTGTCGGAGAAGCCGAGGACGACGCCGGCGGAGCCGACGACCAGGGCGGAGCAGCCGGCGACCAGACCGAGCAGGAGCTCGTGGCCGCGCTTGGCCTGGTTGCCGATCTTCACGAAGTCGACCGACTCGGTCTCGGAGCCGGATTCCAGGGCGCCCTTGGCGATCTGGTCGGGCGAGCGGTAGCCGATCGGCAGCCGGGCGAACCGTGCGGAGAGGCTCGGCAGCCAGGCGACCAGGGCGATGGAGACGACGGCGGTGACCGCGGCGACCTCGCGCGGGGCGGCGTCGGTGAGGATCGCCGCGAAGACCGCGAGGGTGCCGATGGCGGAGAGGAAGGCGGCCGCGACGAAGGGCGCGTCACCGCGGGGCAGCATGACCACCAGGAGCACCGAGGCGATCAGGACGGTCACGCAGCCGACGAGCAGGTGCAGTCGACCCGGGCCGTGGCCGGCGTCGACGGGGAAGATGCCGGAGCCGGCGATGAGCAGGTGCGGCAGCGACGCCAGCCCCAGGGCGATCGAGGAGGCGTGGTCGTCGTAGACGCGGGCGCGGACGCCGGACAGCGCCACCAGGACGACGCCGACCACGCCGGCGATGATGCCGGGGAGCCGGTGCATGTCGCGGTTGACCGGGTTGGAGAACCACAGGGCGAACGCCATCATCACCAGGAGCAGCACGCCGGCGCTGAGGCCGACGACGCGCATCAGGTCGTCGCTCCAGCGGCTGCGGTTCTGCTTGACCGCCGAGGCGATGGCGTCCGAGACGTCGTCGAACACCGGCAGCGGCAGGGACTCGGCGAACGGCTTCAACAGGAGCAGGTCGCCGTCGAGGATCTGCTGCTGGGCCAGCGACTGACCGGCGTCGAGCACCGTGCCGTCGCGACGTACGAGGTGGTAGCCGGTCGGGGCGCCCTCGGCCTGGGACTGCCCGGAGAGCCGCAGGATCTCCGGATAGATATCGACGAGGGCAACGTCCTCCGGCAGTGCCACGTCGATCCGTGCGTCCGGCGCGGCGACCGTCACCCGGCAAAAGCCGGTGCCAGTGCTCGTGCTCACCTGGCGGTTCCCCCTATCCGTTGGGCGTTTTGTCGCGTCGCGCGCCCTATATATAGGGCCGCCCGTACGGGGCTGTGGCGCGCTCGCGGGGCGTCAGCGTACCGTCCGATCGGGGCCCTGCCCCACCCACCCCTTGACTTGACGCCTAACAGTAGGATCAACGCCTGCGTCGGGCCAAGGACTTGGCTCGGGGGACCGTCGAATCCAACGGGGGCGGTCCGAGACTGCGAGATGCATGAAGGACTGATGCCTCGGTGAGCGTTGTCATCGTCAAGCGCCCGCCTCGCGCGCTACCACCTGAAGTTCCCTCGGAGGAGGTGGTACTTGAGCCGCCTCCGGAGCTTCCCCGCGAGGGAGAGCCGGAAAACTTGCTGATGACCTTCATGCCCATGATGGGCATGGCGTCCTCGGCGGGCTTCCTGTTCATGGGGAACCAGCCGTTCATGAAGATCATGGGCGGCTTCATGGTGGCCTCCACACTGGCGATGGCGATCATGCAGATCGTCAAGGCCCGCCAGGGGCCTTCGGGGCAGATGGTCCAGGAGCGCCAGGACTACCTCAAGTACCTTGCGCAGAAGCGGAAAGAGGTGCGGCGCACCGCGCGCCGGCAGCGGGACGCGCAGCTGTTCACCCATCCCGACCCGAGCCAACTGTGGTCCGTCGTGGCCGAGGGCAAGCGGGTGTGGGAACGCCGGGCGAACGACCCGGACTTCGCGCAAGTGCGCCTGGGGTTGGGGCCGCAGCAGCTGGCCACCCCGCTGCGGGCGCCGGAGACCGCTCCGGTCGACGAGCTGGAGCCGCTGACCGCGCACGCGATGAAGGAGTTCCTCGACAACCACGGCCACCTGGAGAACCTCCCGCTGGCGGTGTCGCTGCGCGCCTTCTACCACCTGACGGTCTCCGGTGACCCGGACACCGTCTACGGCGCCTCGCGCGCCCTCGTCGCCCAGCTGTGCACGCTGCACTCGCCCGAGGACCTGGTGGTGGCCGTCGTCGCCGCGCCGGGTGCGCAGGCCGAGTGGGAGTGGACCAAGTGGCTGCCGCAGGTCCAGGACACGTCCACCGACGGCGCCGGCACCCGCCGGCTGGTCGTCGGCGACCTCGGCGAGGTCGAGGAGCTGCTCGCCGACGAGTTGGACGGCCGCCCGCGGTTCAACCCGCAGGGCCAGCCGGTCACCGACAGCCCGCACGTCGTCGTGGTGCTGGACGGCGGCGACGTCCCGATGGACTCGGTGATCGCGGGGGCCGAGGGCCTCCAGGGCGTCACCATCCTGGAGATCGTGCCGGGCGACCTGGACGAGATCCGCGGCGGGTTGGCCGTCCAGGTGTCGCCGGGCAAGCTGGTGCTGGAGTCGGCGAGCGGCGCCGTCTACCACGGCGCGTGCGACACCCTGTCGATCCCCGAGGCGGAGGCGCTGGCCCGCCAGCTGGCCCCGCTGCGCGCCGGTTCGGGCGCGGACGGCGAGGAACCGCTGCTGTCCGCTCTGGACTTCACCGACCTGCTCAACATCGGTGACGCCGGCTCGCTGGACGTCGCGCGCACCTGGCGGCCCCGGACGCTGTCCGAGCGGCTGCGGGTGCCGATCGGCGTCGACCGCGACGGCCAGCCGGTCATGCTGGACATCAAGGAAGCCTCGCAGCAGGGCATGGGTCCGCACGGCCTGTGCGTCGGTGCGACCGGTTCCGGCAAGTCCGAGGTGCTGCGCACCCTGGTGCTCGCGCTCGCGGTGACGCACTCCTCGGAGACCCTCAACTTCATCCTCGCCGACTTCAAGGGCGGCGCCACCTTCACCGGCATGTCGGAGATGCCGCACGTCGCGGCGGTCATCACCAACCTCGGTGAGGACGTCACCCTGATCGACCGCATGCGCGACTCGATCACCGGTGAGCTCCAGCGCCGTCAGGAGCTGCTGCGTTCGGCGGGCAACTACGCCAACATCACCGACTACGAGAAGGCACGTGCCGCCGGCGCCCCGCTGGATCCGCTGCCGTCGCTGGTGATGATCATCGACGAGTTCTCCGAGCTGCTCGCCGCCAAGCCCGACTTCATCGAGATGTTCATCCAGATCGGCCGTATCGGCCGGTCGATGGGCGTGCACATGCTGCTCGCCTCGCAGCGTCTGGAAGAGGGCAAGCTGCGCGGCCTGGACACCTTCCTGTCCTACCGGCTGGGTCTGCGGACCTTCTCCGCCGCCGAGTCGCGGACCGCGATCGGCGTGCCGGACGCCTACCACCTGCCGAACGTCCCGGGCTCCGGCATCCTGAAGTACGACACCGAGACGATGGTCCAGTTCAAGGCCGCGTACGTCTCGGGCACCTACCGCGGTCCGGGCGGCGGCGGTCGCAGCACCGGCGGTGGCCGGTCGATGCGGATGCCGGTGCCGTTCACGGCGGCCCCGGTCATCGAGCAGATCATCGAGGAGCCGGTCGCCGTCGAGGCGGCCGAGCCGGAGATCGACGACGCGCTCGCCGACACCGTCCTGGACGTCATGGTCCAGCGGATGCAGGGCCAGGGCCCGCCGGCCCACCAGGTGTGGCTGCCGCCGCTGGAGGAGCCGCCCACGGTCAACCAGCTGCTGCCGGCCCTCGCGGTCACCCCCGAACGGGGCGTGCACGCGCCGGAGTACACCGCGCTGGGCAAGCTCGTGGTGCCGGTCGCGCTGGTGGACAAGCCGTTCGAGCAGCGGCGTGACGTGATGTACCTGGACTTCTCCGCCGGTGCCGGTCACGGCCTGGTCGTGGGTGGTCCGCAGTCCGGCAAGTCGACGCTGATCCGGTCCGCGATCGCCTCGTTCGCGCTCACCCACACCCCGGCCGAAGTGCAGTTCTACTGCCTCGACTTCGGCGGCGGCGGCATGCTCAGCCTGGAGGGGCTGCCGCACGTCGGCGGCGTCGCCTCGCGTCTGGACGCCGAGAAGGTGCGCCGTACGGTCTCCGAGGTCGTCGGCATCCTCAACGAGCGCGAGGAGTTCTTCCGCGCGAACAACATCGACTCGATCGGGACCTACCGCCAGCGACGGGCCGCGGGGGCCTTCCCCGACCAGAAGTGGGGCGACGTCTTCCTGGTCATCGACGGCTGGGGCACGTTCAAGACCGACTACGAGCAGATGGACCCGGTGGTCCTGGACATCGCCGGCCGCGGCCTCGGCTTCGGCATCCACCTCATCATCGCCGGCTCGCGCTACACCGAGGTGCGGCCCGCGCTGCGCGACCAGCTCCTCAACCGCGTGGAGCTGCGCCTGGGCGACCCGATGGAGTCGGAGTTCGACCGCAAGCGCGCGGAGAACGTCCCGATGGGCAAGCCCGGCCGCGGTCTGTCCCCCGACAAGCTCGACTTCCTGGCGGCGCTGCCGCGCCTGGACGGGATGAGCGACCCCGAGACGCTCAGCGACGGCGTCGCGAACCTCGTGCAGACGGTCAACGAGCACTGGCAGGGCGAGCCGGCCCCCAAGGTCCGGATGCTGCCGACGCTGCTGCACGCCAGCGAGCTGCCCCGGGGCGGCGACTACCCGGACCACGGCATCGCGATCGGCGTCGACGAGACCACGCTGTCCCCGGCGTTCATCGACTTCGAGACCGACCCGCTGCTGGTCATCTACGGCGAGAGCGAGTCCGGCAAGTCGTCGCTGCTGCGCCTGCTGTGCAAGCAGCTCGCGGAGCGGTACCCGGCGGACAAGGCGCTGATGGTGGTCTCCGACTACCGGCGCGCGCTGCTCGGCGAGGTCCCCGATTCGCACGTGTACAAGTACTGTGCGGCGGGCCCGCAGCTCCAGGAGGTCATCAGCGGACTGGCCGGTTCGCTGGGCCGGCGCATGCCGGGTCCGGACGTCACGCCGGAGCAGCTGCGCAACCGCAGCTGGTACGACCTGCCGGACGCGTTCGTGATCGTCGACGACTACGACCTGGTGGCGACCAGCAGCGGCAACCCGCTCCAGCCGTTGCTGGAGTACCTGCCGTTCGCCCGTGACCTGGGTCTGCGCCTGATCCTGGCGCGCAGTTCCTCGGGTGCCGGCCGGTCCTCGTTCGAGCCGGTCATGCAGCGCGCCAAGGAGCTCGGTGCGCAGGGTCTGATCCTGTCGGCCGACCCGGCCGAGGGCCCGCTGATGGGCAACACGAAGGGTCAGCAGCTGACGCCCGGACGGGGCATGTTCATCACGCGCAAGCGTGGGGCGCAGCTGGTCCAGACGGGCTTGCTGCCGCTGAAGAGCCAGTAGCGGCCGACCCGCGACGACGGCGGTGGGGCGTCCCTCTGAGGAGGGGCGCCCCACCGCCGTTTTCCGTTGTCCCGTCCCCGGCCGCCGCGTGCTGGCCGGGGACGGTGCGGTCAGCCGAAGGCGCCGTGCTGGGTGACGTCCGGACCGGGCGGGGCGGACGCGCCCTCGGCCGGGCCGGCGTCGGACCCGGCGGCGGGAGTGGTGCCGGCCGCCGCCTTCTCCGCGACCTTCTCCGCGGACGTGTCCGCGGCCTTGTCCGCCGGCTTCTCGGCGTCCTTGCCGGCCGCCGCCTTCTGCTCGGCGGCCTTCTGCCGGGCGGCGTCCTTGGCCTCCTGCTCGTCCGCCGCGCGCTGGGCCTCGGCCGGGTTCGTCCGGACGCCCTTGGCGACGCCCTCACCGCCGCGGGTGGCGGCCGCGCCGTCCCGGGGCGTGTCGAACGGGTCGGGCCCGTGGGCGGCCGTGGAGGAGTCCCACTGGTGCCGCAGCTGCGGGGCCTGGCTCTGGCCGCCCCCGCCCCGGCCCTGCTTGCCGAACGCGCCGCCGAGGCCGTTGGCGAGCTGGCCCAGCGCCATGAAGCCGTAGGCCATGTCCCGGCCGGACGACTGGGTGGCGTTCTGCGCGCCGCCCGCGGGGGCGGCGGCGTGGTCCCCGCCGGCGCTGCCGGTGGAGTGCGCGGCGGCGGCCTCGTCCAGGTCGGCGGCGGCCAGTTCGAAGGCCGGCAGGGAGTCGTCGACGGACCGCTTCAGCTGGTGCCACTCGCCGGCGAACGCCTCCCCCGCCGGGCCGTGCCAGTCGGCCGCGGCGGCGGTGCCGACGTGCCGGTCCAGGTCGCGGACGAGTCCGTCGAGGTGCTTGCCCATGTCGCGCCAACCGGCGGCCGCCTCGTGCAGCGCGTGGGGATTGCGTCGTGGCTCGGTCACGTGGTGCTCCGCATGATCTCGACGAGCTCGTCCTCGGCGGCCTGGGTGTTGGCGACCGTCTCCTTGATGCCGCCGCCGACCGCGGCGAGCCGCTGCTGGAGCTGGGCCAGGGCGCGCTCGGCCTCCTCGAACAGTTCGCGGTAGGGCCGGGCCTCCTCGTCGCTGCCGAAACCGTCCCTGAGCGCCTCGGCGTCCGCGCGCCGTCTGAATGCGCTCAGTTGCCGGCTCAGTTCTTCCGCACGATTCTCGAAGGTCGTACCGAGCTTGTGCAACGCCTCGGTACTGAGCCGGACTTCATCGGACATCATTTCTCCCCGAATTGAATGACAGCGACCTGCTGAACATCGCTCCAGGTCTAGCACACCGGCAATAGCCCGGAAGCCCCTCGCGGAGTGGCTTCTGTGTGCAGCGCGTAAGGGACGCGGAGCAATATGCGGCAATACCGACAACCCCGCCTTGACGACCCGTTCACTTCCGTCATTACACTCAGGACGCCGGTGCAGCACGCGCGGTTGCTGTGCCACCACGTACGAGGGGGCAGACATGAACGAAGAGCGGCAGATCCAGGACGAGGACCTGATGGACGTCGCCCAGGATCCTGAGCAGGCGCACCGTCTGCGGAAGGCGCTGAAGGTGCTCGCGGACAACCCGAATGTGGGTGGCAAGCTCCAGGAGATGGCCAAGGAAGTGCTCTCCGGCCGGATGGGCATGAAGGAGGCCATCGAGACGCCCGGTTACATGGACGCGCTGGGCGACCGGCTGACCAAGATCCGGCAGGCCGCCGAGGACCAGACCATGGCCGAGCGCGAGGAGTCCCGCGCGAAGTTCGCCGAGTGGCAGAAGAAGCAGGAAGAGGAGGACGACCGCGAGCGCGCCGAACGCGACGGCCCGAGCCTCAACCTCGTCACCGGCCCGCGCCGCGGCAGCGGCCGCGGCCACCGCTGACCCTCCGCCGCGACGCGGCGAGCCCACCGGCCCGGGCCCGGCCCCTGCCCGCACGGCAAGCGCGCAGCGGGTGGCCGGGACCGGAGGTCCCGCAGCAGGAAGACGATCCGCCCTCCTGGGCCGGTGCGCCGGCCCGGGAGGGCGGATCGTCGCGTTCGCGCCCCGTCCGGGACGAGCCGGTCCCCCCGCCGGCACCGCCGCGGGACACGGGCACCCCGGGGAAGAACGCGTCGGAGTACAACGGTCCGGACAAGAACGGAGCGAAGATCCGCGGAGATCAGCGGAGATCCGCGAGTTCAGCGAGATCAACCGGCGCGACGACCAGAGCCCGGGAAAGAACGCCCCGTAAAAGAACAGGTCGGACAAGAGCCCGACACCGCGCGGAAATCACCAAACGGAAATAAGCGGGTAAGGAGGGTGCGACGGAGAGGACGAAGAGGGCAGGTCGATCAGTTGGAGCGGATATGTCGTTCCTTGAACCACGTGCCCCGGGAGGCCCGGAGCCCCCGTCCACCCCGCACCGCACCTCTTTTTCTCCCGTGGTCAGCACACTCCTGTGTGCCAGTTCCGGAACAGCCGCCCCTCGAACGTCCCACCCACTCGGCCCGGATCATAGGATCTATCCCGTACACGCACGGATCCACGGAAGTGGTGGCGGGATAGATGGGGGACGAGGAAGTCATGAGCGCCTCAGGCGAAGCAGCCGGCGCGGCGGCCGGATACGCGCCGCACCCGTACATCGGCGGCCGCAGCGCCGCCCTCCGGGCGCTGGCCGCCTGGCGCATGCGGTGGCCGGGCGCACCACGGGTCGTCGCCCTCACCGGTAGCCCCGGTAGCGGGCGTTCCCGCGTGGTCGCGGGCTTCCTGATGCTGTGCGACCCCGCATACCGCAAGCAACTCCCGGTGGACGACCTGGACCCGGCGACGGTCCCCCCGGACCTCCCGGCACCGGTCGTGCCGGACGTCCGGGGCCTGACGTCGGCGCAGGTGCTGTGGCTGCTCGCCGACCACCTCGAGCTGGCCGCCGGGCGCGCGACGGACGTCTTCGCCGAACTCGGCGCCCGCGAGGAGCCGTTGGCGATCGTCGTCCCGGACGTGGACCGGGCCGGGCCGGTGCGCGCCGCAGGCGAGCCGGCGCGCCTGGTGCGCGAGGTCCTCGCGCCGCTCGCCGCGACGCCGACGGTCCACCTGCTCGCCGACGTCCCCCGGGAGCTCGCCGCCGAGTTGGCCGGCGCGCTGCCGAGCGGCCAGGTGCAGGTGATCGACCTCGACGCGCCCGAGTGGGCCGACCCCGAGGGCCTGGTCCTGCACGCCGAGACCGCGCTCGCCCCGGAGGCCGGCGCCCCCGACCTGCCGTACACCACCGACCCGGCCGCCCGCCGGGAGCTCGCCGAGGCGCTGGCCCGGCGTGCCGGCGGCAGCCGGCTGACGGTCCAGTTGGCGGTGCAGTCGCTGTTCGCCCACTCCGAGGGGTTCGATCCCGAGGACGAGGCGCAACTGCCGGCCACCGTCGGCGACGTCCTCGACCTGCACGCCCGCCGTCTGGGCGCCGATCCGCGGACGCTCCGGCAGATGCTGGCGCCGCTGGCGTTCGCCGAGGGCGACGGGCTGCCGGTCGAGCTGTGGCGCCCGCTGGCGGACGCCGCCGCGGGCCGCGACATGGGACGCGTCCTCGCCGACGGGATGCTGCTGGCCGCGCCGTTCGTGGAGCCGGTGGAAGCTCCCGTGGACGAGGACGAGGAGGCTTCCGGCCCCGAGGCGCCCGCCGAGCCCGCGGTCCGCACGCTGGTCCGCCTGACGCACCCGGCCCTCGCCGCCGAGATCCGCTCGGGCCTGCCGGACCCCCGGGACACCCAGACCAAGATCGCCATGGCGCTCCTGGAGGCGGTGCCCCAACAGGACTGGTCCCGCGCCGACCGCTACGTCCGCGACCACCTCGCCGGACACACCCTCGACGCCGGCCTGCTCCCCCAACTCCTCGTCGATCCGGGCCTGTTCACGTACGCCGACCCGATCACGCTGCGCACCGCCATCGAGGCCGTGCCGCTCGACCAGTTGGGCGCTCCGGCCCGTACGTACCTGCGCACCGCGCCCCTGCTGACCCGCTCCGGGGCCCCGGCCGACATGCGCGCCGCGCTCCTGGAGACCGCGTTCGTCGAGGACGACCTCCAGCCGTACGCGGAGGCCCTGCACGGGCTGGGCCTGGACCTGCCGTGGCGCACCCTGTGGAGCCTGCCGCTGGCGGGCGTGGCCTCGGTGGCGGCCGGCAGCCTGCCGGCCGCCGAGGCGGCGGACCCGGCGGCGCCCGGCGCCGGCCGCCGTCCCGTCGTCGCGCTGGTCGTCCCCGCGGGCACCCCCGGCTCCCGGGCGGTGCCGGTCGCGGACCGCCCGGAGTCCGAGGCGTCGGCGGATCAGGAGCCCTCCCCCGCGCAGCCGTCCACCACCGCCCTCCTCTTCCACGACCTCCTCCGCCCGGGATACGTCGAGGCCGACCCCGCGCAGGTGCTGCGCCCGTCGGACGAGGAGCGGGCCGCGGCCCCGTACGGCCTGAGCCGGGGCTCCGACTACCTCCGAGTGTGGGACCGGGCGAGCGGCGACGTGGTGACCGCGCTGGTCTCCGACTCCCCGTTCCGCGACGCCGAGCTCACGCCCGAGGGCGTCCTCGTCGTCGCCACCGAACGAGGAGTGACGGCACGTCAGATCCTTGCGCCGGCGGCGCCCGCACCGGCCCCGGCCACCGCGACCGCCGAGGCACCCGAGGTCGCGGCCCCCACCGTCCCCGCCCAGGCCACCGCGCCCGCCGGCACCACCTCCGCCGACGCCGCCGCCCACGGCCGTCCCCACGGCCCCGAAGGAGACCACTCGTGAACACCCAGGCGCAGGCAGGCACCACCGCCCAGCCGCCGGTCACCGGCCCCGGCAACACCGCCGTGGCGACCTACCTCGACCCCTCCACCGGCGAGGAGACGAGCCTCGCCCAGGTCTCCCGCCCCGGCCTGCCGCCCGCCGAGTACCAGCTGTTCGACGCGTTGCGCCAGCTGGGCGTGGACGGCGCCGCGGTCCGCGCGGTCCACACCGACCTGCGACCGGCGATGCTCCCCGGCGGCTACACCGGCGACTTCGTCCTGCGGGCCTTCCCGAACGCCGCGTTCTCCTGCACCACCGAGTACGGCACGAGCCCCGAGGAGCGCGCCGCGGGCATCGCCGGCCTGGTCCAGCAGGTCGAGACCATGCACCGGCTCGCGGGCCGCCAGGCGCCGCCGCAGCCGCACCGCACCCCCGCCCCGCGGGTCGTCGCCCCCGCGCCGGCGCTGCCCACCGCGGACCTCGGCGCCCACCTCACCGAGGTCTTCGGCGCCGAGGGTGTGCGCCGCCCCGACGCGGGAGCGCTCGCCGCCGGCCAACTCCCCGAGGACACCCGGACCACCCTCACCGAAGCCGGCCTGCCGGCCCGGGTCCCGTACTTCTTCACCGCCGACGACCCCGCCGCGCCGCCGGCCGGCGGACTCTTCGCGGACGTCGCCACCCACCTCCGCGGCGCCGGGACGCAGGCCCCGCCCGAGGTCCTCGACATCCTCGCCGGGTACGTCCGCGTCGGCACCGACGGCCTCTACACCCTCGCCGTCCAGTGCACCGCCCCGGAGGACGACCCGAACCAACTCGGCACCCTGTGGGCCGTCCAGCCCAGCACCGGCGGCGCCCGCTTCGTCAACCGCTCCCTCGCCGCCTACCTGCGCTCGCTGACCCTCCTGGTCACCACACGCCGGCAACTCGCGGGCCTCGACCCGTACGCCGCGGGCGCCGCGGTCGCCGCCTTCCAGGAACAACTCGTGGCCCTCGACGCGTGGTCCCTGGACGACCCCGACAACTGGTGGTCCCTGGTGACCGAGCAGATGTGGCACGGGTTGTTCTGACTGCCCCAGACCGGCGCGGGCCGAGGTGACTGCGCCCGGCTCCGTCCGTTCCGCCCATCCGAGGCGGGAACGGACGGAGCCGGGCGAGACTTCCGGCCTCCGTACGGTCCGAAGCGCCCTCGCCTCCGCCACCCAGCGGGCTCCCTGCTCGGCTGGAGCATCTGAAGGAAAGAAGCAGGCGCTCCGGGAACGGGCTCTCCGGGAACGGGCTCTCCGGGAACGAAGGAGGCTAGTCCTCCTTCTGCATCCGCTTGACGAACGCGTCCGACATCTTGCTCAAGGTGGCGTCGAGGGCGTCCCGCTTACCACTCCCGAGGAACTTCACCGTGCCGACGAAGTGACCCTCGTGGATAACGATCTGCTGGTCGTCCCGGCTCGCCCCCGAGGCCCCCACGAACACCATGCTCTCGGATCCGAACTTATCGGCGTTCACGATCCGGTACTTGGAAGGGGTGTGCCGGATAGAGGTGTTCCACTTCCTGAAGGCGTATTTGGCCGCGGTGTCGTTGCGGTACACGATCACGTCGAAGAGAAGGCGCTTGCTCCCATCGCCGTTCCCATAGCCGGTATGCCCCTCAGCCACGGCGTCCTCACACCATCCCGAGGGCATGTCCGCGGTGAAGCTGCACTTTTTACGGTTCAGGGCTCGACTGGACGGCTTGTTGATCACAGTTCCGAGTTCCGTCGGCATGCTGTCACGCGGCGGCAGGACATTCTCGGCCGCCTGGGAGCCACCCAGCTTCGAACCCGTCCCGCATCCCGCCAGAGCGAAGGTCATGGCAAGCACCACAGCTCCGAACCCCGGCACCTTCTGGCGTCCACCGAACCACACAGCAACTCCTAGGATCTCGACACACCGATCTCACTTGTATCAGGAGCGGATGACATTGCTGGAGCCATCCGTGGTTCCGCCTCCGCACGGGCCGGGCATACAGGGACAACCCTCTCCCCGCATTCACGCACCAGGGCCCCAGGCACTCAAGGCAAGAGCAACCAGTCCGCCGCCAACGCGGCAGCCAGCCCGATACCCAGCAGCCAACTCCCCAGCCGCGTACGCCCGTTACGGGCAAGCTCGATGACGACCCCGCAGAGCACAAGCGCCGCCCCGTACACCCCGACAACCAACACCGACCCACGAGAAGCCAGCCTCAACACCAGCAACACCGCCATCGCGGCCATCATCACCGAGGCCAACACGACGCGGACGACACGCGCTTGACGAGGCGTCAGTCTCGCCCGACGCTCACTCTCGCCCCCAGGGGGCACCTGATCACTCCCATCAGGCTGATCACTGTCGGCCGCGTCGGCTATGTCCATAAGCGGAAATGCTACGGGACGGCACGCAGCCCCCATGCCCCGAGCGGCTGCGACACCGAACGCGGCTGACGTCCCCATCGCCCGCCCTGGAGGGCATCGCTGGACCCCGGCACACAGCTCACCCACCCGACCCCCACAAGTCGACCACACTCACCCTCACCACCACCCTAAATTCACCAATTCCACGAGTTTTCACCAGTGCCGCAGCCGGACCAATTGGCCGAAATGCCAACGCCGTTCGCCCCATCCAACGGGTCCATGACGGCCACCGTTCTCGCCTTGACACGACTCCACGCAGATCGCCTAATGTGAGACCGTTAGGCGTGACGAGCAAGGTGCGGAGCGCACCGCAAAGACGGGGGCGATGATGGCTGGCCAGGAATTTGATGTAGACCCGGACGTCCTACGGACGCAGGGAAACTCTTTTGTCCACATCGGGAACGATTTCGCCAAGGCGTCGAAGAAGCTGCAGGACGACCTCAAGTCGATGGATAGTCCTTGGAAGGATTGCGACTTCGGCGATCTCTTCGACACGATCTACGTCCCCGTCCGGGACGGCATGTTCAAGTCGATGGACTCGCTCGGTGAGCGCCTCGAAGGAATCGGCCACAAGCTCGACGACATGGCCCGTTCCTACACCGAGTCCGACGAGCAGGGCGTCCACACCATCAGCGCGGTCGGCCGCCCGCAGATCTGACGCACCCCCCGCACCCTTCGCTTCCGCTCTCTCCATCCCACCAGCAATCGACTACCACCGCGCGGGGGACAACTACCGTGTCATTGACACTGCCAAGCGAGGTCAGCTGGGTGCTGAACCTCCTCGGCTACAACTGGCCGGGCGCCGACGAGGACGCACTCCACGAATGCGCCCAGATCTGGCGCAACTTCGCAGAATCGGTAAACCAGGCGCAGGAGCAGGGCTCCCTGGCCGCCAATCAGGTCGTCTCTGCCAACGCTGGTGACGCCGTCGAAGGCTTCACCAAGGAATGGGGCGCTTTCGGCGGAGGCGGCGCCGGCGGCAGCACCGGGGACCACTACCTCCGCGACGCCGCGGAGGCCGCCGAGATCATCGCCGTCGCGTTCGACGCGGCAGCCATTGCCGTGCTCGCCGGCAAGATCGCAGTCATCGTCCAGCTCGTCATGTTGGCCGCCGAGATCATCGCCGCACAGGCCGCAGCCCCCTTCACTTTCGGCACGTCCGAAATCGCCGCGGCCGGCGCCACCCAGGCGACCCGGCTGATCGTCCGCCAGATCCTCGACAAGATCAAGCACGAGGTCATGCAGGCGGCGACCAAGGCCATGGAACACGCCACCATGGACGCCATCAAGAAGTTGGCGAAGAAGGCGGTCTCCCAGGAGGCGCGCAAGGTCGTCACGGACTACGCCAAGCAGCAGATCAAGGAAACGGTCAAGGACACCGTCAAGGAAAAGGTCGTCGACGCGGCCAAGACGAAGGCCCAAGAAGCAGGCACGGAGATGGCCCAGAACATCGCCGAGCAGGGCATCGAAACCCACTTCGGCGAACGCGACGGCATCAAGCTCGACGAAACCGCGGACATCGGCAAGAAGAAGGCCGAAGAGTACGTCGAGGGCGTCAAGCAGGGAGCGGATGAACTCACCGACCCCAAGACGTACATCGATCACGCCCGGAACGACCTCACCGACCGCGGCCTGAACCAGGCTCAGAAGCAGGTCGACGCCCACACCGGCGGTGCCGCCACCCGCTACCAGGGAGCCACCGACGCCGCCAAGGAAAAGGCCAAGGGCACCGTCGAGGACGTCTTCGGCTGACCTCCGCTCTCCCTCACAGAGCCGCTGCACTCCGACCGCCCAGGCCGGTGGTGCAGCGGCTTT
This sequence comes from Streptomyces sp. VTCC 41912, assembly GCF_045799175.1. Classification (NCBI taxonomy): domain Bacteria; kingdom Bacillati; phylum Actinomycetota; class Actinomycetes; order Kitasatosporales; family Streptomycetaceae; genus Streptomyces; species Streptomyces sp. VTCC 41912. The sequence continues at coordinate 311,841 of NZ_JBJMAB010000006.1, read as the reverse complement.
GTCGTGGTTTCAGGCCACCCCCCGGGGCACGTCCGTCGGCTTCCGCTGGCCTCCTCCTCCCTCCCTCGCCGTATCGGCCTCGCCGACCCACTCCGCCCACACGGCCTCCCCCGACCCACCCGGACGCGGAACAACACTCCATCCGGTCACGACCTCCAACGATCAGCAGCCGACGACCGCCACCGCCCCATCGCCCCTGCCCGAGACGACCACGACAACCTCCTCGCTGCAGGTAGCGGATATCTCCACACGGAAACGATGCACGCCGCCCATCCCGGACCCATCAGGCACTGCGTGGAAGCTCGCTCGACAGAAGTCCCCCGAGGCGGCGTCACCTCAGATCGCGGGCCAAGCCGGGCATCACACGGTGTAGAGATAGCTCGCACCACGAGTTCACTCACTCCGACGTGGGTTTAGCGGATTCGGGAAGAACTCGAAAACACGGACCGCGCCGCTCTGAGACTCATCCCTTCCAAACGCGCTTCGCTCTCAAATGCATTGAGGCCCGCAGCCCGAAGGCTGCGGACCTCAATCCATATGCGCTACTTCTCGCTGGAACTACAGCAGAGCCTCACTGACCAGGCGGCTGCGTGGGCGGCCCCTGAGGGTAGGAGCCGGGCGCGCCGGGCTGCTGCTGGTACGGCTGCTGCTGGTACGGCATAAAGCCGCCAGGACCACCCGGTCCGCCAAAGCCGCCCGGGGGCGGGCCATTACGACGGTTCTTCTTCTTAACCACCATCACCACAACCACGACGATGACCAGGAGAACGACCACGACGACGAGCATGAGAATGATGAAGGGGGCACTCAGCCCCTTGTGGCTCTGAATCGTCAGGTTGCCGCTATTGTCGCCGGCTGCGCTGCTGGGGTCGGAAGACGGACCAGACGAGCCACCGCCCAGGGCGGGGAAGGGGCCGTCCTTGGAACCAGCAGGAACGTCCTTGGTCAGCGCGCTGAGCGGATTGATGGACCCGTAGCCGTAGTGCTGGTCCGGAAGCGACGTGCCCTGCTGGTCAGCCGGAAGGCTGGCCGTCTTGATCAGACGGTTCGCGATCTGCCCAGCAGTAAGGTCAGGGAACTTTGCACGAAGAAGGGCCGCGGCGGCGGAGACGTAGGCGGTGGAGTCGGATGTGCCGTCGGCCAGGCGGTACTTGCCGTGGATGTCCACGACGGGGGTCGCTGACCTGATATTCACCCCTGGAGCGGTCAGCTTGAGATGAGGTCCGAAGTTTGACTTCTTCCAGAAATCTCCATGGTCGTCCACTGCCCCAACTGCAAGAACGCCCGGTGCCGCCGCTGGGATTGCTGGAGTACTGACTCCGTCGTTACCTGCACCAGCGACTAGAAGCACATCATGCTGGCGTGCGTAATCAATGGCCTGCTGCTCTTCCGGAGTAGCACTCGATTCACCCGTGGTAAACGACATGTTCACCACCTTGGCGCCTTGATCAACGGCGTACCTCAGCTCCTGCGCAAAATTGATCTCTTGCCCAGGACTTTTACCATTTACTCCAGGAATGGCTACAGGCAAGATTTTCGCACCGGGGGCGAGCCCCTTGACACCGTCGGCTCCGCCCGCACCATGCCCATGGGCAGCAATGATCGATGCCATCGCGGTGCCGTGGTCTGCGTCGTCACCTGTTCCCTGGTCTGCAGGCCCACCGCCGATGGCGAAGTTCTTGCCGGGGAGGACACTTCCCGCAAGGTCCGGGTGCGTCCCATCCACAGGGGTGTCCAGGACGGCGACAGTAACGCCTTTACCCGTCGAAACTTTCCAGATCGACTCGGCGTCGAACTTTTGCAACGGCCACTGTTCGTTCCTGATCTGGTCTGCCGAAGCAACCGGCGCGGTGCCGAAGAGCAGTGCCCCCGCCACTACCGCGCCACCCACTGCACGCAGCGTCCGCGTGAAGCTCATGCCATTACACCTTCCTCACAGAACTGGGGCCCGCAGCCTGCGAGCTGCGGGCCCCAAGCGTGTCTGCCGATTGCTTGGCCGTTCCTACTCGATGACCCGGGGAGCCACATTACGCTCCGGCGTCCAGGTCTCCTCGTCTTCCACGAGGTAGTCGGGGCGGTTGCCGTTCTGGCCCTCGCCCTTCCCCTTGGCCCCGTGGGCACCGTGCGCGCCACCCATCATGCCTGCCGGGCGACGTCCACTGCCGGAGTTGGTGCCAGCCGCTGCCCCACCGCGGCTGCGATGCAGGCCGGAGCCTCCTTGGGTTCCGCTTCCACCACTGGTCTTGCCGCCGGTCGAGCCGACGATCCCGCCCTTTTGTCGAGCCTGCGCGCCGCCGCCGCTGACACCGCCGCCGCCGCGTCCGCCCGCACCCTTTCCGCCGCCTCCAGCGTGAGCGCCGCCCATGCCTGGCATACCAGGGCGACCGCTGCGAGCTCCGGTGCCGCCGGTTGCTCCGGTGCCACCGGGGCCGGACTTCACGCCGCCCGTCCCACCGGGCCCGTTCTTCACGCCGCCCGTGCCACCGGGGCCGGACTTCACGCCACCCAAGCCACCGGTGGGCAAGCCACGGCCCGGCATGCCGCCGCCGGGAATACCCGGGATGCCGCCGCCCCCTCCACCGCCACTGGGGATGTGAACGCCGGTCCCGCCGCCCATGCCAGGGCCCGGACCACCCGCGTTGGGGATTTTGATGCCGCTGCCACCGCCGAGACCGTCAAGGCCAGTCTTCACATCGGGCGTATGCGGCTTCATCGAGCCCAGCCCGCCGCTGATGCCCTGCTGGTCCGGCATCTTGGGCGTCTCAGGCATTTTGGGGGTGGCGGACTTCATGCCCCGCGTGGGGATCTTGAGGTTGCCACCGCCACCGCCACCGCCTCCCGGACCGCTACCCAAACCCATCGGCATCGGCATACCGCCCAGATCCTTCTGGTCGGGGCGCTCGTTGTGCTTGTCGTCGACGATTCCACCACCACCAGACCCCGGCTGCCGCAACCCCGTGGCTCGCGTCATATACGACGTGCCGAGAGTCTCCATGGCCACAGCAGCCTCAAGCCGCTTCTTCTGGTGGCTCGACAAGTTGTCCTTGTTCGCTTCAAGGATTCCGCCGGTGCTGGCACCTGACTTCAGCGCCTTGTCCAGGTCGTCATCGTCGATCTGGTCCGACCAGGGCATCTCGCCCCAGACGTCATCGCTCCAGTTCCAGCCGTCGTCGGTCGTGGAGACTTTGTCGACTGCCTTCTGGAGGTCCTGGGCCGTCGCGCCCATGACCTTCGCCGTCTGGACGGCGAAGGGAGCTCCGTTCTGGAAGTTCTCGACGATCTCCTGAGCCTTCTTCTGGAAGCGGTTGGCTGCTTCGCCGTGCCAGGACTCCATCACCTTGTTCACGGCATCGGTGAACCGCTTCTGAATTCCGCCCTGGCCGTCCTCGCCGACCAAGTCGTCGTGCAGGAGCTGCCAGTTGCGCGCGACGTCCCGGACCGTCTGGACGCTGGCGCCGTCCAACATCGACTTCAAGCTGTCGAGATTGTTCAGATTGAACTTGGTGTAGAACATGGTGTCCACGTAACGATCCGTGGGCACGCCGCCCGTGTCTCCACTCACCCCTCGTCCCCCTTCTTCCTCACCTAACCGTCAACGCCATAGCTGCCACTGTCAATGATGCATCTTGTTGCGCTGCTCGGCGTCGTCGTAGGCTTCCTTCGTCTTCTTGGACTTCTGACCGAATTCGTCGATCAGGTCAGTGATCTTCTTGACGATCTTTTCCTGGATGTACTGCTGCATTTCGGTGTGGGCGTTGTGCAGGTCCTTCTGCTCACCGAAGGAGTTGCCCAGGGCCTTTGGCGGCAGATACGTCTGGTTCTTGGCCCTGTTGTTCGGACCGCCCATGTCCTTCAGGATCTGGTTGAGCTCCTTCACCAACTGGTCGAGAGCGTCCAGATCAACGCCGTACTGCTCATTAGCCATGCTCGGCCTCCCCGTGTGATGTCAGTCCGGTCTTGCGGCGCCAGTCGCGCAAGGCGACCGAGGAGCCCACGACCGCGGCGACGGCAAGGAGGCCGCCGCCGACGATGTAGATGGCGATGCGGGCACGTCGTTCCTCGGTGGTTTCGCCGAGGGTGGCGACGGCCGGCAGGATGGTGGAGCCGTCGGCCACACTGGAGAGCTTGTCGGGCTCGGGCGGGGCGACGGGCCGGGTGTCGTCGTTCAGCGCGGCCATCGGATTGACCACGCCCCAACCGATGTTGTTGTCCCGGCCCCGGCGGACCCGATCGGCGGTCTGCTCCAGGTGCCAGACGATCTGCTGCGGCCCCCACTTCTCCTTGTCGTTCAGGTGCTTGGCCATCAGAAGGGCGGCGGCACCCGTGGCGTAGGGAGCGGAGAAGCTGGTGCCCTGGTCGACGCAGTTGCCGCCGAGCGGGACGGTGGAGACCATGTCGACGCCGGGGGCCGCGATGCCGACGAAGCTGCCGGGCTGGGAGAAGGCCGCGCGCTCGTTGTTGCGGTCGGAGGCGGCGACAGCCATGACGTTGTCGAATTCCTCGCTGAACGCGGCGGGATAGATGTTCTTCTCCGCGCCGCTGGCGCCGCTGTTGCCTGCCGAGGCGACGATCAGGATGCCGTTGTCCTGGGCCTTCTTGACCGATGCCTTGAGCCTGGGCAGCAGCGACTCGGAGGCAGCCGTGCCCTGCGAGATGTTGATGATGTTGACCTTGGCCGCGACCGCGTCGTCAATGGCCGTGGCGAGGGTGTCCGCGGTGCCCGCCTGCTCGTCGCTGGTCTGTTGGAACGGGATGACCTTGGCGCCGGGGGCCAGGCCGTAGAAGCCGGAGGTCGGGCGGGGTTGGGCGGCGATGATGCCGGCGACCTTGGTGCCGTGGCCGACCTTGTCCTGGGTCGGCTTGCCGTCCTTGACGTAGCTCTTGCCCGGGCCCTCGATGACACCCTGGAGCTGCTTGTTGCCCGCGTCGATACCCGTGTCGATCACGGCGACCCGGATGCCTTCCCCCTTGTTGCCGCCCGCCCACATCTGACTGTTGATCAGGCGCTGGAGGGACCAGGGGGTCTCTTTGATGTCGTTGGTGCCGAACTTGCACTCGCCGTCTTGGAGCGGGACGTTCCCGTCGTCCGCCACCGCCGGCGCGGCGGCAACGCACGACAGGCCGGCGACGCAGGCCGCGGTGACCAGTGCACCCGTTACGCGACGACGATGCCCGGTTCGTAGACCAATGGCGCGAGATCCCACGGGTTGTCTGCTCTCCATAGGTGGGTTGGGGTAGGGCGAGGGGTAACGGCGGGAGAACTGGGGGCGTCCGTACGGACGCCAGAAGGGCGAGCGCACTGGTGCAGCGCGCCCGCCCTCGTCGACCACTGTGCGAGCCTTCAGGGGCTGCTCAGCCGTGTGCCATCTGCACTTTACGCTCGCGCGCGATGCGCGGTCACTGCCAGATGCTGGCGTTCTTGCTCTCAGTGCTCTGGTAGTTCTGCGCGGCGGTGTCGAGCGCCTTGGCGATGGCCTCCAGCGTCTGCTGCAGGTGCGCGGCGCGCTGGTCCCACTCGCGCTGGCGAGCCTGGTAGCCCTCCTGCGCGGCGCCTTCCCAGCTGGCGGCGACCTTCTTGACGCCGGCCTCGAGGTCGTCGAGCTGCTGGCGAATGTTGTTGGCGGTCTGCCGCACGTCGGAGCTCGCCTGGCTGATCGTGTGGAAATTGACCAGGATCTGGCCGGACATGGGGTCTCCTCAGGAGTTGTTGCTGCCTAGTCGATTCACATGCCGTGGCGAGGACCGGCACCGGCGCTGAGACCGGCGGGCCTGACCACGGCGGGTGGGCGAGGGCGCCGGGGTCAGCGGCGCGGCCCCATCATCCGAACGGGGACGCCTGGGCGGTGACGTGCGAGATCGACTGAGCCTGCTCCTCTTCGGAGGACTGGTAGTTCCCCGTGGTCTGGTCGACCGCTTCCTTGATCTCAGCCAGGAGCTGGTTGATCCGGTTGCCGTCCTCGTTCACCTGCGACTGCAGCTGGTGGTACGAGGATGCGGCCTGGCCCTTCCAGCCCGAGGTGATGTTGTCGACAACCGTGTTCAGACGCTGGAGCTCGCCCTGGATCGCCTGGTTGACCGAGTCGATTTTGCCGCTGAACGCGACCATCTCCTCGTGAGTGAGTGTGAACTGACCAGCCATGGTCAACGTCCCCCATGAGACTCGTGCATCGGCCCGCGCGGCGCCGACGAGGGCAGTGCGCGGGTGGCATCTCCTGCTGACGCCTCCTGCCACATTACCTACTCGACACGCCAGTTCCCAACAGGGGGACGGCCGTCGTGACGGGATCACAACAATGTCAACTGGGCGTCGAGAAACCACCGTTCAGTGAAATCCGGCAGATGGGGTGGTTTCGGGCGCACGCTAGTGGAGATTCCGGGGAGAAGTGGCGGCTCGGTGGAGCAATCCCGGTGCGGCGCGAGGGCTCGACTCCCGCACAGTGCACGGGACTTGGGCATCACCGTGCGCAAGGGCCGGGCCCGGCACCACGAGAGGGTGCCGGGCCCGGCCCTGAGCGGAGTGGGCAACGACTGCCGATGGCCCTTCCGGTCGGGTCAGGAAGCCTGCGGCTTGCTCGCGCTGGGGATGTCCAGGGACGGCCCCGCAGAGAGCAGCTTGGACCACGCATCCAGGATGAGCGGCGGGTGCGCCTCGCCGTAGCCGAGATGGATCTGGGCCTGGTCCTGGTCCTGCTTGTCGCTGCCGGCCTTGGTGGCGGAATCGTTGTTCCGCGGGATCGAGTAGCGCAGACCGGTGTCGGTGACCAGGAAGAGGCTGCCGGACGTCGCCTTGGGGTTGGCGGCCTGCTGGTACAGCAGGCCGCTGCCGGGCGTGACGTAGGTGGTGGCGCCCGGGGCGATCTTGGCCGGGTAGTCCTTGCCGACCCAGGTGGTCATGTCCGGGAGTCCGTTGGGGTAGCCGAGCGTGTCGACGCCCGCGAACTTGGTGGTGGTGCCCTTGTAGACGCTGCAGGAGACGCCGTTCGGCGTGGGCGAGGACAGGCCGCCGGCCTGGGAGCCGTGCGCGAAGTCGTTGGCCGCGGTGACCGGCTCCTTGGGCCAGGGGTTGTCCAGTTCCGTGCCCTTCACCTTGCCGTAGAAGGTGTACGGACGGTTGTCGGTGTCCAGCTTGGGGTGGCGGATGCTTCCGGTGGCGACGCTCACCGGTTGCAGCGCCTTGCCGCTGTTGCCGTTCACCGCCGCGGCGTTGGGGCCCTGCTCCAGGAGGTTGGCCACGAAGTTGCTGACCTGTGCGACGCCGTCGAAGAGGACCACGTACTTCTGGCCGTTGCTGTCCTGGAGGATCGAGCCGATCTTGCGCGCCGCCGCCGGGACGTCGGAGTTGGACACCTCGCGCCCCGCACCGGGCACGGTCGGCATGCTGATCGCGTACGGGCTCTTGATCAGCGTGTTCATGAACTCGGCGGTGACCTTCTGCGGTTCCGCCTGGGAGCCGAAGACGATCCGCCGCAGGCTCCGGTCGTCCTCGACGTCGGTGTGCTTCATGCCGGCCCGCGCCTCGGCCAACGCCTGCCCCGCGTTGGCGATCATCTGGAAGGCGAAGCCGTTGCTGTCCACCAGCCACGGCACCCCGTCGGGATCCTCGACGTACAGGGCCTGGTGGAAGTCGAGCTTGCCCTTCTTGGGGTTGTCGATGTCCAGCTTGTCCTTGCCGTCGAGGACGAAGACGGCCTGCTGGCTCTTGCTGTTCTCCCCGCTCCCCGGGCGATCGCAGACCGCCCAGGTCTTGGCCTTGTCGGCCTGGTTCGCGGCGGGCAGCCGGTCCGGGGCATACGGGATGCCGATGGCCGGACCGTGCGGCAGCTTCCCGTCCAACTCCGATTCCTTCACCTTCACGACCTGGAACTTCTTCGGGTCGAGAAGGAGCTTGGCGGAGGCCAGATTCAGAACGGGGTGGAGCAGCTTCTGCTTTTTGCCGTTGGCGTCCTTGCTTTCGAGTACGACATAGCGAGTGGTGGATTCATCCCCGACGAGGACATTTGCCCCCACGGTGTCCCATCCCGCCGGGGCGACCGGCTTGAGAATGCCGCAGGCCCCGAACCCCACGAGCACCAGGACCCCCATCACCACACTGGGCAACACGGCCTTCAGCGGTCTCGGCGCGCTTTCGATGGAACCGTTCGGCAGCGGCTTCAGAAATGCCGCATTCGTGCGCTTTCGAGCGAACGAATACGCATTCAGCTCGTCCCGACGTGATGCCATTGTTGCTTTCTCTCCCCGCCTGTTGGATCCACATCGACCGCCCCCGGCACTCACGCCGTAGCGCCCTCTACTATGCCGTGTATCGATCGAGCCGTACGGTACGGGTGCCACCTTCCAACGCACCAGTCTCAGCGGCGGCCGATACGCCTAGAGGCACCACCACCAGTAGAGGAGCAGGCCGGGGGATGTCCAGCGCCACCAGGGCTCGACGCCGCAATGGGCGGCAACAGCAGCAACAGCCTTCCGCTGCACCGCAGAACGCGGGAAATGAGGGCCGAGACGGCACAGCTCCGGGCAGCAGAGGAAACGGGGGTCGGGCTGCGGCCGGACCGGTTTCGCCCCGGCTGCGCCAACAGGCCGGCACCATCGGCGGCGTCCGCGTCCAACAACTGGCCATCATCGAACTCGCCGCGGCACTGGTCCTGGTGGGCCTGTCGATGCATCACCCGGTGGCGCTGACCGTGGCCGTGGTGGTGGCGGTCGTCCTGGTCATCTTCGCGCTCGGCCGGCGCCGGAAGATCCCGCTGCCCGAGTGGATCATCACGGTGCGCGCGATGAACCGCCGCGGAAAGACCGCGGGCGAGAACCTCGCCGCCACCCAGGGCGTCGACCCCGCCTTCGCCCCGGTGGTGGAGTGCGACCCGGCGCTGCGCACCTACGAGTACACCGACGCCGAGCAGCGCACCATCGGCTTCGTCGGCGACGGCACGTTCCTCACCGCCATCGTCCAGGTGGACGCCCGCGACGAACCGCTGCGGCCGCAGCGCGGCAGCCACATGGTCCCGCTGGAGCTGCTGCACACCGCGCTGGACATCGAGGACATCCACCTGGAGTCCGCGCAGTTCGTCCAGTACACCCAGCCCGCGCCGGCGCCGCACCTGCCCGAGCAGGCCGTCGCCGCCCGCTCCTACGCACCGCTCCAGGCCCAGTCGCAGACCCCCGCGGTGCAGCTGACCTGGATCGCGCTGAAGTTGGACCCGGAGCTGTGCGCCGAGGCGATCGAGGCCCGCGGCGGCGGCATGAACGGCTCCCAGCGCTCCCTGCTCCGCGCCGCCGACCAGCTCGTCAGCCGGCTCACCGCGCACGGCGTGCGCGCCAAGGTCCTCGACGAGCGCGAGGTGGTGGCCGCGGTCGGCACCGCGGTGTGCGTCAGCCCGCGGGCCGCGAACGGCGCGATGGGCCGGGACGGCCGGGCCGCCCGCCGCACCCAGGAGACCACCCGGGCGATGCGCTGCGACGACCGCTGGCACAGCACGTACTGGATCGGTCGCTGGCCCCAACTCGGCCGCGGCGGAGCCCCGTTGGCCGCCGTCACCCAGCTGTTGACCAGCACCCGGGCGATGGCCAGCACCTTCGCACTGACCGCCACGCACGGCAGCGGCCGACTGCCGGCCATCTCCGGCTACATCCGGCTGTCGACCCGCAGCGACAACGAACTCTCCGACGCGCAGACCGAGTTGGAGCGTCGTTCCAGCTCCGCCAAGGTCGGACTCGTCCGGCTCGACCGCGAGCAGTTGCCCGGCCTGCTGGCCACGCTTCCCCTCGGAGGTACCCGCTGATGGGCACTCCCACGTACCAGCCCCGCGTCAACGTCAGCAGCGACGGCTGGCGCACCCCGACGAACCAGGGCGTCTCCGGTGGTCGGCTCTCGCACCAGCCGCGCCCCGACGAGGAGCAGTCCGGGCCGACGGGGCCGAAGCCGCGCCCCGGTTTCGGCCTGCGCGGCCCGCGGCGCAACCCGCACGTCCTGACGGCCGAGTCGCTCGCCGAACTCACCCTGCCGGTCGGCGACGACGGCGTCATCATCGGCATCGACCCGCAGAACCAGCCGGCGGTGCTGAGCCTGCTGCGCCCCGCGCCGATGGAGATCGCGCTGGTCGGCAGCATGTGGATGGCCCAGGTGCTGGCGCTGCGCACGGTCGCCACCGGCGCCCGGGTCGCGGTGGAGACCGCCCGGCCGCCGGCCTGGGGCCAGATGGCGCAGGCCGCCGGTGGCGGTCAGCAGTGCGTCTCGGTCTTCGACGTGCGCCAGATCGCGCCGCAGGGACCGTCGGTTTCCAGCCCCGTCCTCGTCGTCCGCGACATGGGTGCGCGTCCGCCGCGCAACCAGCTCGCGCCGAGCCCCTGGCAGACCGTGCTGACGGTGCTGCCGTTCCTCGGGCCGCGTTCGCCGCAGATGCTCGGCCGGGCGGACCTGGTCGGCCTGCAGCGGCTCTCGCCCGAGGAGGCCGAGGTTGTGACGCGGATCATGCGCCTGCCGGACAACGTCGGGGCGGTGCTGCCGACGTTGAGCGACAACGCCATGCTGTGGTGCCGGCGGGACGGCGGCCACCAGTTCGTCATGACCCAGCCCACCGAGCCGGAGACCAACCTGCTGGGCGGGCCGCGCCGCATGGACTGACCGCGCACACCGGCCGGTTGTCCGCGGGCGTCACGTGCGCCGCACGAAGCGACCGGCCGCCGGCACGAGCTACGGGCGCATCCACGGGGTGCGCCCGTAGGCGTGCCGACCGGGCTTGAAGACGACATGGCATCGACTGCCGTTATGGGCCGACTGTTGATTAGGCTGTGGGGAGAGCCGCAGGAGCACCTCACATCGGCAGTGCACGACGGCAGTCGACACGGGGATGGAGACATAGCAGTGGTGGCGCAACCCCGGGTGGCGTGCTCCGACTTCCGTTACATCCGATCGATCCGCCTGTATCCGGTCCTGCCGTTCAGGTGCGTTGCAGTAGACCAGGAGGCACAGTGAAAGACCAGGAGGCTTTCCGCCCGGACGGGAACGATCCTGACGACGACCAGTCCGAGTTCGACCTGACCGGCGAGTTCAAGATCGATTTCGCGGCTCCGGCCTGGTACGGCAGCAACGACACCAGTGGCGGCGCGGGCGCCGCGGCCTCCCCCGCGGCGCCTCCCACCGGTGCCGCTGGCCCGTCGTCGACCGGTCAGCCGCCGTCCGGGCCCGTCCAGGGCTCCGCGACCCCCGGCGTTCCGCAGCAGGGGGCGCCCGGTCCGGCCGCGCCTCCCGGCTTCCCGACGCTGCGTCCGCACGACGCGGGCGGGGACGACGCGGCCGCCGCGGCCGGCGGTGCGTCGGCTCCGGCCGCCGCCGACGCGCCCGGTGCCAACGTCCGCGCCGGCAACGGCCCGGACCCCTCGGCCTCCCTCTGGGGCGACGACGAGGACGACGCGGAGCCGGCGGCGGACCCGACGCCCGAGCCGCAGTCCGCCGCGACGCCGCAGCCGGAGGCCGCGCCCGCCGCGCCCGCGCCCGAACAGCCCGCACCGGCTCCCGGGCCGGAGGCCGCCACCGCAGCCGCAACGGCGGCCGCGGCAGGCACCCAGCCCGCTGCCCAGCCGGCCCAGCCCGTCCAGGGCCAGCAGCCGGCCCAGCAGCCCCCGCAGCAGCAGGCGCCCGTCCAGGGCGTGCCCCAGCAGGGCGTCGCCCCGCAGGGCATGCCGCCGCAGCAGGGAGCGCCGCAGGGCGCTCCGGCGGCGGGTGCGCCGTGGCCCGGCGCGGACGGTCAGCAGCAGGGCGTGCCCCCGCAGGGTGCCCCGGCGCAGGGCGGACTCCCGCCGTTGCCGCCGGAGTTCCAGCCGGCCGACCCGCGGATGGCGCAGGCCGGCCAGCAGCAGCCGGTCGCACCCCAGCAGGTCCAGCAGCAGCCGGCACAGCCCCAGGCACCTCAGCAGCCCTACCCCCAGCAGGCCCAGCAGCCGCAGCAGCCCCAGCAGGGCGGCTACCCGCAGCAGCAGGCCGCCCCGGCACAGCAGGGCGGCTACGGCTACCCGCAGCCCGCGTACGGCTATCCGCAGCAGGTGCAGCAGGGTCAGCACCCGCAGCAGGCCCAGCAACAGGCCCAGCAACAGGCCAACGCCCAGCCGCAGCAGCCCGCCTACGGCTACCCGCAGCAGGGCTACCCCCAGCAGGCGCAACAGGCCCAGCAGGCCCAGCAGGCCCAGCAGCACGCCCAGCAACAGCAGCAGGCGCAGCCCGGCTACCCCCAGCAGCCGCAACAGCCGCAACAGGCCCAGCAGCAGCCACCGCAGCAACATCAGGGTCAACAGCCGCTCCCCGGCCAGCAGTTCGGCGACCCCAACGCGGCGGCCAACTACGCCCAGTACTCGCAGCCGGGCCAGCAGCAGCCGCAGCGCGCCACCCCCGGTGCGCCGCTCGGCTACAGCGCCGCGGTCGAGCTGACCTCCGACCGCCTGCTGCGCAACCAGCCCAAGAAGCGGAAGCCGGGCGCCAACGCCCAGCCGTCCAAGTTCAAGCTGGGTGCGAAGAAGGAGCTGGAGGAGCGGCAGCGCAAGCTGGAGCTGATCCGCACGCCGGTGCTGTCCTGCTACCGGATCGCGGTGATCAGCCTCAAGGGCGGCGTCGGCAAGACCACGACGACCACCGCGCTGGGCGCCACTCTGGCCTCCGAGCGGCAGGACAAGATCCTCGCGATCGACGCCAACCCGGACGCCGGCACGCTCGGTCGACGGGTCCGCCGCGAGACCGGGGCGACCATCCGTGACCTGGTGCAGGCGATCCCGCACCTGCACAGCTACATGGACATCCGCCGGTTCACCTCGCAGGCCCCCTCGGGCCTGGAGATCCTCGCCAACGACGTCGACCCGGCCGTCTCGACGACGTTCAACGACGAGGACTACCGGCGCGCGATCGACATCCTCGGCAAGCAGTACCCGGTCATCCTCACCGACTCGGGCACCGGTCTGCTCTACAGCGCGATGCGCGGTGTGCTCGACCTCGCCGACCAGTTGATCATCATCTCCACCCCGTCGGTCGACGGTGCCAGCAGCGCCAGCACCACCTTGGACTGGCTCTCCGCGCACGGCTACGCCGACCTGGTGCAGCGCGGCATCACGGTCATCTCCGGAGTCCGCGAGACCGGCAAGATGATCAAGATCGAGGACATCGTGTCGCACTTCGAGACCCGCTGCCGCGGTGTCGTCGTGGTGCCGTTCGACGAGCACCTCGCCGCCGGCGCCGAGGTCGACCTCGACATGATGCGGCCGAAGACCCGCGAGGCGTACTTCAACCTCTCCGCCCTGGTCGCCGAGGACTTCGCGCGCCAGCAGCAGGCCCAGGGGATGTACGCACAGGCGCAGATGGGGCAGCAGCAGATGGGCGGCGACCCGTACGCCCAGCAGCAGGACCCGTACGCCCAGCAGCAGTACGCCCAGCAGGCGCAGCAGGCCCAGCAGCAGGTCCCCCAGCAGGGCCAGCCGCCGGCCGGCTACCCGCCGCAGCAGGGCGGCTGGACCCAGCAGCCCGCCGCCCAGCCGCCGGCCGGCTGGCAGCAACAGCCCGCCCCGGACGCTCCGTTGCCGGAGCAGGGCGGCTGGACGCAGCAGCCGCCCCCGCAGTGAGCTGCGGGGCGTGCACGAAAGGGGCGGGGCCCGGCAGTCGACTGCCGGGCCCCGCCCCTTTCGTGCGCCCTCGCGGGCGCGAACTGCCCTACGCCAGGCCGGATTCGGCGATCAGGCCGCGGGCCTGCTTCACGTCGACCGCCATCCGCTCCAGCAGCGCGTCCAGGGTGTCGAACTTCTCCTGGCCGCGGATGTAGGCGAGGAAGTCCACCGCGACGTGCAGCCCGTACAGGTCGAGTCCGATCCGGTCGATGGCGTACGCCTCCACCGTCCGCACCTTGCCGTCGAACTGCGGGTTGGTGCCGACCGAGACGGCCGCCGGCATCGCCTCGCCCTCGACGTGCAGCAGCCCCGCGTAGACCCCGTCGGCCGGGATCGCGGTGTGCGGCAGGGTCTCCACGTTGGCCGTGGGGAAGCCGAGTTCACGGCCGCGCTGCGCGCCGCGGACGACCACGCCCTCGACGCGGTGCGGCCGCCCCAGGACCTCCCGGGCCCCGGCCACGTCGCCCTCGGCGACCAGCCGGCGCACCAGCGTGGACGAGAACGGCACGCCGCCGCCCGCGGTGCCGCGCTCGAAGAGGTCGATGACCTCGACCGTGTAGTCGTAGGTGCGGCCCAGGTCGGCGAGGCTGTCGACGGTGCCCTTGGCCTTGTGGCCGAAGCGGAAGTTCGGCCCCTCCACGACGAGCTGCGCGTGCAACTTGTCGACCAGCACCTTCACCACGAAGTCGGCGGGCGCCAGCTGCGAGAACTCCTTGGTGAACGGCAGGACCAGCACCGCGTCCACCCCCAGCTCCGCCATCAGCTCGGCCCGGCGGTGATGCGGGGCCAGCAACGGCGGATGGGTGCCGGGGCGGACCACCTCGCTCGGGTGCGGGTCGAAGGTGACGACCACGGCCGGGATCCCCAGCTCACGGGCGCGGGCCACCGCACGACCGATGATCAATTGGTGGCCGCGGTGCACTCCGTCGTACGAGCCGATGGTGACGACGCTGCGTCCCCAACCCTCGGGGATGTCCTCCAAGCCACGCCAGCGCTGCACTCTGCCCGCTCCTCGCCCGAACTCTTGACCGTCCACTGCGCCATTTCGGCATGGCGCAGGTCTAAGACTGCCATGCCGCGAGCGCGGCTTCGCGCGAAGGGTCGACTGGCCGCTGTTGCATCGGACACCCTGCGGCGCCCGCCGACCACCGGCCGGTCGCCGCCGCGCCGTCCCGAGGAGCCGCCGACGGCGCGTGCCCCCCGCGCCCGGGACCGCTCCCCCACGGCGCCGTGACCCGCCGCAGCGCCACCGGCTCGTCCTCGGCGAGCGCGTCCAGCAGCTCGGTCGCACGGGGGTGCGACACGCCGATCAGCGTCTGCACGAGGGCGTCCAGCGCCCGGGTGCGGTGGGTGTGCAGCAGCGCCTGCGCGGCGTCCGCGACGGTGACCGGGCGGGGCGCGCAGGGCGACGCCAGCAGCGGACGGACGTCGTCGAACCAGCCGCACAGCACCGGCTGGGTCCGCTCGGGGGCGGCCTTCAGCAGCTCCGCGACGAGGTCGAGGAAGCGCCCGGGGCGCAGCTGCCCGCCATCGGGACCGCACGCCTCCACGGCCCCCTCACGGCCCTCTGCGGGGCCGTCGGCCCACGACGGGGCGTCGACCCACCCGGCGTCCGCCCGGCGGTCCGTCTCGCCGTCGGCGGGGTGGACCCGCACGCGCGGCGGGCGGGCGAAGGGGCGCGGCGGTCGCCCGCCCCGCGCGGCCGCCGGCGGTCCGTCGGCCGGCAGCAGCCGGCGCAGCAGTTCCAGCCGGTCCGCCGGCGCCAGCGCCAGGCACCGCCAGAACACCGGGCCGAACGTGGCCAGGCCGGAGTCCGCGAAGCCGCCGGCCGCGACCGACAGCTCGGTGATCCGGTCGGCGAGCAGTCGCAGGACGGCCAGGTACGGGGTGGCGTCCGGCACGCCCAGCAGGATGCCGCACAGCCGACCGGCCGCCGTTCCGGAACCCACCCCGGGAGCGGTCGCGGCGCCCACCAACTCCCGCCATTCCAGGGCGGGTTCCTCGCTCGCGTCCCCCTCGGCGACCACGCCGGCCGCACCGCGCGCTCCCCCGCCGGGTCGTCCGTGCGCCCCCCGGTACGCCCCTGCGTGCGGCCTTGCGAACGCGCCCCCGGCAACCACCCCGTACGCATCCCCGCACACGTCCCTGTCGACGTCCAGCACCACCATGCGCGAACCTCCCCGCCCGTTACCGTCCGTGCTCATCGGCGACGACGGTAGACAGACAGTGATCTTCGCGACAGGGTGCACGGCGAACGCGCCCCCTTCCGCGCCGTGATTCACTCCGAGCGCCTGCTCGCGGGGGTGAATCACCGCGAGGCGCTGGACAGAGACTCAGCGAGGGGGATGGTGGAGCGCGGGCCGCACGCTCCGCGCCCGTCGGCACGGCCCGCGTTCCACCACCTCCCCCTCGACCGCCGTCCGCTAGGCGAAGACCGCCAGGCTCTTGGCCCGCCCGCCCTGGTTCTCCACCAGCGCGAGGAACGTGCCGTCCGGCCCGAAGGCCGCCACCGGGCCGTCGCCCTCGAAGAGCGGCATCGGCACCCGCGCCCCGTTGAGCAGCAACCGGGCCTGCGCCTCGGGGACGTCCCAGCGGGTGAACGCGGCGTCCGCGGCGTCCCCGAGCGGCATGATCGGCAGGCCGCCGCCCTCGGGGTCGTCCACCGCCGCCTGGAGCTGCTCCAGCGTCCGCGCCCGGTCGAGCTTGTACGGGCCGACCCGGGTGCGCCGCAGCGCGGTCAGGTGGCCGCCCACGCCGAGCCCCGCGCCCAGGTCACGGGCGAGGGCGCGGATGTAGGTGCCGGAGGAGCAGACCACGGAGACCAGCACGTCGGTCACCGGGGTGCCGTCCGCGGCCTCCGTCTCGTGCGCGGAGTGCACCACGAACGAGGAGACGGTCACCGGCCGGGCCGGGATCTCCACGTCCTCGCCGTCCCGGATCCGCTTGTAGGAGCGCTTGCCGTCGATCTTGATCGCGCTGACCTTGGACGGGACCTGCATGATCGCGCCGGACAGCTCGGCGACCCCGGCGTCGATGTCCTCGCGGGCGATGCCGTGGGCCGCCTTCGACGCCAGGATCTCGCCCTCGGCGTCGTCGGTGAGCGTGCTCTGCCCGAGCCGCACCGTGCCGACGTACTCCTTCTCCGTCAGCGCGAGGTGCCCGAGCAGCTTGGTGGCCCGTTCCAGGCCCAGGACCAGGACGCCGGTCGCCATCGGGTCGAGGGTGCCGGCGTGCCCGACCCGGCGGGTGCGGGCCATCCCGCGCATCTTCGCCACGACGTCGTGCGACGTGAAACCGGACGGCTTGTCGACGATGACCAGGCCGCCCGGCTTGTTGCTCTGCCGCTTCATTCTGCCGCTGCGTCCTCGTCGTCCTCGTCGCCGCCCGGCTTGCGGTACGGGTCCGCTTCACCGGCGTACTTGGCGCCCGACGACGCCTGGCGCACCTCGGCGTCCGAGGCCCGGGCCCGGTCGAGCAGGTCCTCGATCGTCTGGGCGTTCTCCGGCAGGGCGTCCGCGACGAACGTCAGCGTCGGCGTGAACTTGGTGCCGGCCGCCGCCCCCACCGCGGAGCGGAGCACGCCCTTGGCGCTCTCCAGCCCGGCGGCGGCGCTCGCCCGGTCCTCGTCGTCGCCGTACACCGTGTAGAAGACCGTCGCCTCCCGCAGGTCGCCGGTGACCCGGGTGTCGGTGATGGTCACGTGCGTGCCGAGCCGCGGGTCCTTGACGCCGCGCTGCAACTTCTGGGCGACCACCTCCCGGATGAGGTCCGCCAGCTTCTTCGCCCGCGCATTGTCGGCCACTGGTCCGTCTCCTTCTTGTCTTTCACGATTGTGCTTCCACCGGCGACGACCCGCCCGGTCTCGGGGGTCACTCGTCGTCGCCGTGCAGCCGTCGGCGTACCGACAGCAGCTCCACTTCGGGCCGTGCGGCGACCAGGCGCTCGCAGCGGTCCATGACGTCCGTCAGGTGTCCGACGTCCCCGGACACCACCGCCAGGCCGATACGGGCCCTGCGGTAGAGGTCCTGGTCTCCCACCTCCGCGACGCTCACCGCGTACTTGCGGTGCAGCTCGGCGACGATCGGGCGGACGACGGAGCGCTTCTCCTTCAGCGACCGTACGTCGCCGAGAAGCAGGTCGAAGGACAACGTCCCTACGTACATGCATGACGGGTCAAGCCACCCGTGGGGCCTTCGGGGTGCCGCCCGGCGTCGGCCGGGGGCGTGCGTGTCATTTCGAACCGTACACGGAACGACCGGGGCCGATCGACGGAAATTCCCGCCGACCGGCCCCGGCCCGCCCGTCGCCCGGCCACCGTTCCTGGTGGACCGCACACCGGGCGGACTACTACAAGATCAGCCTCGCGGCTTCTCCCGCATCTCGTACGTCGCGATGACGTCGTCGACCTTGATGTCGTTGAAGTTGCCGAG
Source organism: Streptomyces sp. VTCC 41912 (assembly GCF_045799175.1). Classification (NCBI taxonomy): domain Bacteria; kingdom Bacillati; phylum Actinomycetota; class Actinomycetes; order Kitasatosporales; family Streptomycetaceae; genus Streptomyces; species Streptomyces sp. VTCC 41912. The sequence goes on along the minus strand of NZ_JBJMAB010000006.1, from coordinate 293,770 downwards.
GTTGATACCGCCCTCGAAGCCTTCGCGGATCTCGGTGACGTCGTCCTTGAAGCGGCGCAGACCGTCGATGTTGAGGTTCTCCGCGACCACCTTGCCGTCGCGGATGAGGCGCGCCTTGGTGTTGCGCTTGACCTCGCCGGAACGGATGAGCACACCCGCGATGTTGCCCAGCTTGGACGACTTGAAGACCTCGCGGATCTCCGCCGTACCGAGCTCGACCTCCTCGTACTCCGGCTTGAGCATGCCCTTGAGGGCCGCCTCGATCTCCTCGATCGCCTGGTAGATGACCGAGTAGTACCGGACGTCGACGCCCTCGCGCTCGGCCATCTGCGTGGCGCGGCCCTCGGCCCGCACGTTGAAGCCGATGACGATCGCGTCGGAGCCGGACGCCAGGTTGATGTCGGACTCCGTGACCGCACCGACGCCGCGGTGCAGCACCCGGATGTCGACCTCTTCGCCGACGTCGAGCTGGAGCAGCGAGGACTCCAGGGCCTCGACCGAACCGGACGCGTCGCCCTTGATGATGAGGTTGAGCTGCTGGACCTCGCCCGCCTTGAGCACCTTGTCGAGGTCCTCGAGGGACACCCGGCGGGTGCGCTTGGCGAACGCGGCGTTGCGCTCGCGCGCCGCGCGCTTCTCGGCGATCTGGCGGGCCGTGCGGTCCTCGTCGACGACCAGGAAGTTGTCGCCGGCGCCCGGGACGTTGGTCAGACCCAGGACCAGGACGGGGGTCGACGGACCCGCTTCCTCGACGTGGTTGCCCTTGTCGTCGAGCATCGCGCGGACCCGGCCGTAGGCGTCGCCCACGACCATCGTCTCGCCGACGCGGAGGGTACCGCGCTGGACCAGGACGGTCGCCACGGCGCCGCGGCCGCGGTCGAGGTGAGCCTCGATCGCGATGCCCTGGGCGTCCTGGTCGGGGTTGGCCCGCAGGTCGAGGGCGGCGTCCGCGGTGAGGACGACGGCCTCGAGCAGCTGCTCGATGTTGGTCCCCTGGCGGGCGGAGATGTCGACGAACATGGTGTCGCCGCCGTACTCCTCGGCCACAAGGCCGTACTCGGTCAGCTGACCGCGCACCTTGGTCGGGTCGGCACCCTCGACGTCGATCTTGTTGACCGCGACCACGATCGGCACGTCGGCCGCCTTGGCGTGGTTCAGGGCCTCGATCGTCTGCGGCATGACACCGTCGTTGGCCGCCACCACGAGGATCGCGATGTCGGTCGACTTCGCACCGCGGGCACGCATGGCGGTGAACGCCTCGTGACCCGGGGTGTCGATGAAGGTGATGCGACGCTCTTCGTCGTTGACCTCGGTCGTGACCTGGTAGGCACCGATGTGCTGGGTGATGCCACCGGCCTCGCCCGCGACCACGTTCGTCTTGCGGATCGCGTCCAGCAGGCGGGTCTTGCCGTGGTCGACGTGACCCATGACGGTGACGACCGGCGGACGGGCCGCCAGCATGTCCTCGCCGCCCTCGTTCTCGCCGAACTCGATGTCGAAGGACTCGAGCAGCTCGCGGTCCTCCTCCTCCGGGCTGACGATCTCGATGTTGTAGTTCATCTCGTCGGCGAGCAGCTGCAGCGTCTCGTCGGAGACCGACTGGGTCGCGGTGACCATCTCGCCCAGGTTCAGCATGACCTGGACCAGCGACGCCGGGTTGGCGTTGATCTTCTCCGCGAAGTCGGTCAGCGAGGCACCGCGCGAGAGGCGAACGGTCTGGCCGTTGCCGCGCGGCAGCATGATGCCGCCCACGGACGGGGCCTGCATCGCCTCGTACTCCTGACGGCGCTGCCGCTTCGACTTGCGACCACGACGCGCCGGACCGCCGGGACGGCCGAACGCACCCTGCGTGCCACCACGGCCGCCGGGGCCACCCGGACGACCGCCGAAGCCGGGACGACCGCCGAAGCCGCCGCCACCACCGGGACCGCCGCCACCGGGACGACCGGCGAAACCGCCGCCGCCACCCGGACGACCGCCACCGCCGCCGCCACCACCGGGGCGACCGGCGAAGCCGCCGCCACCACCGGGACGACCGCCGCCGCCACCGGGACGACCGGCGCCGCCCGGACGACCGCCGGCGCCGCCGGGGCCCGGACGCGGGCCGGCAGCCGGACGCTGCGGCATCATGCCCGGGTTCGGACGGTTACCGCCGCCGGGACGCGGACCGGCACCGCCGGGCGCCGCACCCTGCGGACGGGGCATGGCACCGGGGGTCGGACGCGCGCCGCCCTGGCCCTGCGGACGGGGGCCGCCCTGGCCGCCGCCCTGCGGGCGCGGGCCGGGCTGACCGGGACGCGGGGCGCCACCGGGCCGCGGGGCCTGCGGACGGGCCATGCCCGTCGAGCCACCGGAGGTGAAGGGGTTGTTGCCCGGACGGGGACCGCTCGGACGGGAGCCACCGGGACGCGGGGCCCGCTCGCCACCGGGACGGGGGGCGTTGCCGCGCCCCTGGCCCTGACCCTGGCCGCCTGCCGGGCGACCGCCCGGACGCGGGCCGGGGGCGGCACCGGGGCGGGGCCCCGACTGCGCGGCGGGAGCCGGCGCGGACGGCGGGGCCTGGAACTCCGGCTGCGCGGGCGCGGCCGGGGCGGGCTTGGGCGCCGCGGGACGTGCCGGGGTCGGCCGCGGGCCCGGCGTGGGGCCGGCGGCAGGCTTGGGAGCCTCGACGGGGGCCGCGGGGGATGCGGGCGCCGCGGGGGCAACGGGTGCCTCCGGGGCGGCCGGGGCCGCGGGGCCCGGCTTGGGGGCGCCCGGCTTCGGGGCAGCCGGACGCGCCGCCTGCGCCGGAGTGGGCGCGGACGGCTTCGCGGGGGCCGACTTACGCGGCGCCGCGGGCTTGCCGGCGGAACGGCCGCCGCCGCTGCCCGCCTGGAAAGCGTCGGTCAACTTGCGAACAACCGGCGCCTCGATCGTCGAGGACGCCGAACGGACGAATTCACCAAGTTCTTGGAGCTTGGCCATGACGACCTTGCTCTCAACACCGAACTCCTTGGCGAGTTCGTAAACCCGGACCTTAGCCACTTCGCTCCTTCTAGGTCCGGGTGTCCACCGGACCGTCGCTACTTCATGGGCGTACTCATCGCGTACTCATCGAGTGCTCATCGCAATCTCGACCTACTTCCGACTCGCGAGGTACCTGACCGCACGGTTTTCCGTGCGCTGTGCATGTCTTGCTGTGCGTTATTGCCATGGCGGCTGCTCAACCCGCGCCCCCTTCGATGAACCGGCGCACATCCGCCGTGTCGAACGGGCCGCGACCCCGGTAGGCCCGGGGGAACGCCCGGCGGCGAACCGCCAGGTCGAGGCAGACCAGTGTCCGGTGCACGTAAGCACCCCGGCCGGGCAGCGTACCGCGAGGATCGGGGACGCACTCGCCCTCGATCGCCACGATGCGCAGCAAATCGCCCTTGGCCGCTCGCTCCCGGCACCCCAGACACGTGCGCTCAGGGCATGCGCGGGCATGCGTCCGGCCAGACACTGCTTAAGTCTACCTCCCTGCGGCCGGTCCACCCCGATGGGGTAAAGCCGACCCGTTGCTCAGAATTCCCCGCCCGGCGCCGCGGCACCACTTCTTTTCGGGCGCCGCGGCTCCGCCCGTCCCGGCTCAGCCCTGCGCCGGCGCGTGCTCGGTGTCGGGACGGATGTCGATCCGCCAACCGGTGAGCCGCGCCGCGAGCCGGGCGTTCTGGCCCTCCTTGCCGATGGCCAGCGACAACTGGTAGTCCGGCACGGTCACCCGGGCCGAGCGCGCCGACAGGTCCACGACCTCGACCTTGCTGACCCGGGCCGGGGACAGCGCGTTCGCCACCAGCTCGGCCGGGTCGTCCGACCAGTCCACGATGTCGATCTTCTCGCCGTTGAGCTCGGCCATCACGGCCCGCACCCGGCCGCCCATCGGACCGATGCACGCGCCCTTGGCGTTCAGGCCGGAACGCGTCGACCGCACCGCGATCTTCGTCCGGTGTCCGGCCTCGCGCGCGATGGCGGCGATCTCCACCGACCCGTCGGCGATCTCCGGCACCTCCATGGCGAACAGCTTCTTCACCAGATTGGGGTGGGTGCGCGAGAGGGTGACCGAGGGACCCCGGACGCCCTTGACGACGCGGACGACGTACGACCGCAGTCGGGTGCCGTGCGTGTACTCCTCGCCCGGGACCTGCTCCTGCACCGGCAGGATCGCCTCCAGCCGACCGATGTCGACCAGGACGTTCTTGGGGTCCTTGCCCTGCTGGACGACGCCGGTGACCACGTCGCCCTCGCGTCCGGCGTACTCGCCGAACGTGATCTCCTCCTCGGCGTCCCGCAGCCGCTGCAGGATGACCTGCTTGGCGGTGGTCGCCGCGATCCGCCCGAAGCCGGACGGGGTGTCGTCGAACTCGCGCGGCTCGGCACCCTCCTCCAGGTCGTCCGGGTCCTCCTTCGCCCACACCGTCACGTGGCCGGTGCTGCGGTCCAGCTCCACCCGCGCGCGGCGGCGGCTGCCCTCGGTGCGGTGGTACGCGATGAGGAGGGCCGACTCGATCGCCTCGACCAGCAGGTCGAACGAGATCTCCTTCTCCCGCACCAGACCCCGCAGGGCGCTCATGTCGATGTCCACGGCTACGCCTCCTCCTTGTTCTCGTCGTTCTCGTGTGCGTCGTTCTCGGGTTGGTCGTGCTCGGTGCTCTGCGCGTCCTGTGACGCGGCGGCGCGGGACGGCTTGGGGTTGAACTCCAGCTCCACCCGCGCCTTGGCGATCTCGTCGAACGCGACCCGTCGGGCGGTCGGCTTGCGGCCCTTGACGCCCGGGACCTCCAGGTCCAGTCCGGTGTCGTCGGCGGCGACGATCCGCGCCACGACCTCGCCGCCCTCGTGCAGGCGGGCCTTGATCAGGCGGCCGACGGCGCGGCGGTAGTGCCGCAGCTCGGTCAGCGGCCGGTCGGCGCCCGGCGAGGTCACCTCAAGGGTGTACGGGGCGCCGCCCATCACGTCGGTGTCGTCCAGGACCTTGGACGCCTCGCGGCTCAGCTCGGCACACTCGTCCAGTTGGACGCCCGCGTCGGAATCGACCACGATCCTCAGCACCCGGCTCTTGCCGGCCGGGGTCACCTCGATCTCTTCCAGATCCAGGTCTCGTGCGGCGACGAGCGGTTCAAGCAGCCCGCGCAGCCTCTCGCTCTGGGTGGTGCTCATCCGGGTGACTCCTCGGCCGCGTGTGCTGTTGTGGGTAGGTCGCGTGTCGGGTCAAAGCCTATCGGTTCCGGCGGGGTACTGACGATTCGGTGGGTCGTCACGGATACGCTCGCCTGCGGTGATCACTACGGAAGACCCCGGGAAGTGCAACGTGCCGAAACTGGCGCTCACGCGCAGAACGACCCTGTTGGCCGGCGCCGCCCTGGGGGGTGCGGCGCTGCTCACCGGGTGCGCCGACGACGCCCGACCGGCCCCCGAGGCGGCCGAGCGCTCGGCGGCCGCGGAACGGTTGCGGAAGAACACCGCCCGGGACAGCACGGCGCTGCTCGCACGGTACGACGCGACGCTCACCGCGCACCCGGCGCTGGCAGCGCAGCTGCGCCCGCTGCGGGCCGAAGTCGCCCGCCACGCCCAGGCGTTCACCTCCGACGCACCGTCCACCGCGGCCTCCGCCCCCGCCTCCGCGCCACCGGCCGGCGCGGCGCGGGGGGCCGGCGCACCCGACGTGCCGGGCGACGAGCGGGCGGCCCGCACGGCGCTCGCCGACGCGGAGCGCACCCTCGCGGACGCCCGGACGAAGGCGCTGGTGTCCGCGCCGGCCGAACTGGCCCGGCTGCTCGCCTCGGTGGCGGCGGCCGGCGCGGCCCATGCGTACCTCCTGACGGAGGCCGGGTGACGGGGACCGCCCCGCGCCCGTGCCCCGCGGCGGGCACGGTGACGACCTACGGCGCGCGGCCCTCGCCGGGGCGCCCCAGCAGAAGGAGAAGGAACGCGGTATGACGACGACGGGCGCACCGCGCGAGGAGGCTCGCGACCACGACGCGTTGACCGCGACGCAGGCCGCGCTGGCGGCCGAGCACGCCGCGGTGTACGGGTACGGCGTGGTCGGCGGGCGGATCGGTGCCAGGCGGCGCGCGGAGGCCCGGGGCGCGTACGACGCGCACCGGGCGCGGCGGGACGCGCTGGGCCGCGCCGTGCGGGACCTCGGCGGCAGGCCGCAGGCCGCGGCCGCCGCCTACGCGCTGCCGTTCCCGGTGCCGGACGCGGCCGCCGCGGCGCGGCTGGCGGCGGAGTTGGAGGACCGGGTGGCGGCCGTCTACGCGGACCTGGTCCGGGCCACCGGCGGTGCGCACCGCACGGAGGCGGCGGCCGCGCTGCGCGAGGCGGCAGTGCGGGCGGTGCGCTGGCGGGGCAGCGGCGTAGCCTTCCCTGGGCTCGTGGAGCGGGCCGCGGCACCCGCCCCGTCGGGTGGCGCGGGCGCCGATTCCGACGCGCTCTGAACGACCGGCCGTCACGGCGGCCACTCCCCCACGAAAAGGACAACTGCAGCATGGCAACGGGACCCGTCCAACCGCCGCAACGATTGGTGAACGCGCTCGGCGGCGATCCGGAGGGTCCCGTACGGGCCTGGCTGGCGGCGCTGCCGGAGCTGGTCCAACAACGTCTGGAAGCTTGGGAGTTGACGTTGGAGCGGGTGCACGCTCCGGGCGGCCGCAGCAGTCTCGTGGCGTTCGTGCGGCAGCAGGACGGGACGCCGGCGACGCTGAAGTTCCCGGTGCCGGGCCGGGCCGCCGAGCAGGAGGCCGCGGCGCTGCGGATCTGGGACGGCTGGGGTGCGGTGCGGCTGCTGCGGGCCGACGAGGCAGGCGGTGCGCTGCTGCTGGAGCGGTTGCAGGGGTCGGTGTCGCTGCGGTCGCTGCCGGAGGCCAAGGCCCTGCTGGAGGCGGCCGGCACGGTGCGCCGGCTGTGGGTGGCGCCGCCGGCGGGGCATCCGTTCGCGACGGTGGCGGAGCGGACCGCGGCGGACGCGGCGGGGCTGCGGGCGGCCGGGGAGCCGGCGGGCGCCGGGGCGCTGGTCGACGAGGCGCTGGAGCTGGGCGGGTCGCTGCCGGCCGGCGCCACTGAGGAGTTCGTGCTGCACGGCGCGTTCCGGCAGGGCAAGGTGCTGGCCGGGGAGCGGGTGCCGTGGCTGACGGTGGGCCCGTCGCCGCTGGTCGGCGAGCGGGCGTACGACCTGGCGCGGCTGGTGCTGGACCGGTTCGAGGACCTGCTGGCCGGCTCGGGCGCGGCCGCGGCGGCCCGGCGGCGGGTGGCGAAACTGGCCGACTCCCTGGAGGTGGACCGCGAGCGGTTGCGCGGCTGGACGCTGTACCGGGCGGTGCGCGCGGGGCTGCGGGAGTCGGCGGCGGGTGACCGGCGGCGCGGCGAGTCGCTGTTGGAGTTCGCGACCTACGTGTAGCGGCTCGGGCGGTACGGCGACGGGCCGGCCGGGGCGGGTGCCCCGGCCGGCCCGTCGCCGTGTGCGGTCAGGCGCCGAGGCGGGCGACGGCCTCCTCGACCGTCAGCTCCTCGCGCTCGCCGGTGCGGCGGTCCTTGACCTCGACGACGCCCTCGCCGGCGCGGCGGCCGGCGACGACGATGGTCGGCACGCCGATCAGCTCCGCGTCGGTGAACTTCACGCCGGGCGAGACGCCGGGCCGGTCGTCGACCAGGACCCGCAGGCCGGCGGCGGCGAGCTGGTCGCTGACCTCCAGGGCGAGCTCGGTCTGCTTGGCCTTGCCGGCCGCGACGACGTGGACGTCGGCCGGGGCGACCTCGTCCGGCCAGCACAGGCCCTTGTCGTCGGCGTGCTGCTCGGCGAGCGCGGCGACGGCGCGCGAGACGCCGATGCCGTACGAGCCCATGGTGACGCGGACCGGCTTGCCGTTCTGGCCGAGCACGTCGAGGTGGAGGGCGTCGGCGTACTTGCGGCCCAGCTGGAAGATGTGGCCGATCTCGATGGCGCGGTCCAGCTTGAGGCCGGTGCCGCAGTTGGGGCAGGGGTCGCCCTCCTGCACCACGACGACGTCGACGTAGGCGTCGACCTCGAAGTCGCGGCCGGCGACGACGTTCTTGGCGTGCACGCCTTCCTTGTTGGCGCCGGTGATCCAGGCGGTGCCGGGGGCGACGCGGGGGTCGGCGAGGTAGGTGACCTTCTCCAGGCCCTGCGGACCGACGTAGCCGCGCACGAGGTCGTCGCGGCCGACGAAGTCCTCGGCGGTGACCAGTTCGACGGCGGCCGGGGCGAAGTGCGCCTCGACCTTGTCCAGGTCGACCTCGCGGTCGCCGGGCACGCCCACGGCCACGATCTCGCCGCCCACCTTGACCAGGAGGTTCTTGAGGGTGGCGGAGGCCGGCACGTCGAGGTGCGCGGCGAGCGTCTCGATGGTCGGGGTGTCCGGCGTGGGGACCTCTTCCAGCGCGGGCACGTCGGCGGCGTCCACCGGCTTCAGGGCGTAGGTGATCGCCTCGGTGTTGGCCGCGTAGTCGCACTGGGGGCAGTCGGCGAAGGTGTCCTCGCCGGCCGCGGCCGGGGCGAGGAACTCCTCGGACTTGGAGCCGCCCATGGCGCCGGCGGTGGCGGCGCAGATGCGGTAGTCGAGGCCCAGGCGCTCGAAGATCCGCTGGTAGGCGGCGCGGTGCAGGGCGTAGGACGCGGCCAGGCCCTCGTCGGTGGTGTCGAAGGAGTACGAGTCCTTCATCTGGAACTCGCGGCCGCGCAGGATGCCGGCGCGCGGGCGGGCCTCGTCTCGGTACTTCGTCTGGATCTGGTAGAGGATCACCGGCAGGTCCTTGTAGGACGTGCACTGGTCCTTGACCAGCTGGGTGAAGATCTCCTCGTGGGTGGGGCCGAGGAGGTAGTCGCCGCCCCTGCGGTCCTTGAGGCGGAACAGCTCGGCGCCGTACTCCTCCCAGCGGCCGGTCGCCTCGAAGGGCTCCTTCGGCAGGAGGGCGGGGAGCAGGACCTCCTGGCCGCCGATGGCGTCCATCTCCTCGCGCACGATCCGCTCGACGTTGGCGAGGACCTTCTTGCCGAGCGGCAGCCAGGACCAGACACCGGCGGCGGTGCGCCGCACGAAACCGGCGCGCACCAGGAGCTTGTGGCTGAGCACCTCGGCGTCGGCCGGGTCGTCGCGCAGTGTCTTGAACATCAACCGGGACATGCGCTGGACCTGCGCGGCGTTGGCCATGGGAGTTTCTCCTGCGTAAGAAAGGTGACTCCCTGGAGGTTAGCCGCCGGGGCGTCCAGCACGGAAATGCGTATCCGCTGCGCGGGCTCCTTGTGCGGTCGGCGGTCAGGGGCGCTTCAGCGGGAGGGGGGCGCCCATGACGGCGTAGGGGGTGGGGGCGCTGGGGAAGAGGACCCGGCGGGCGATGTCCTGGTAGCCGAGGGAGCGGTAGAGGCCCCGGGCCGGGCTCTCGGTGTCGATGGCGGAGAGGATGCTGCGCGGTTCGGTGACCCCGTCGGTGATCCGGGTGATCAGGGCGCGGCCGATGCCGTGGTTCTGGTAGGCGGGGTGGACGTGCAGCTCGGTGATGACGAAGGAGTCGTCGAGCCAGTGGTCCAGTCCCTGGCAGCGCAGGTACGGCTCGACGACGGTGGACCACCAGTGGGCGCGGTCGTTGGGCATGCCGTAGACGAAGCCGACGAGCCGGCCGGCGGGGGTGGTGGCGCCGAGGGCGCGGGCGCCGACGCAGCCCAGGTGGCGCAGCACGATGTGGCGGCGGACGGCGATCTCGTCGTCGCTGAGCCCGAAGGCGAGGGCTTGGACGGCGAGTGCGTCGTCCACGCGGGCAGCGAGGTCCAAGGGGCCGACCGCGACGTCATCCATGCTCGGAGGGTACAAGGCGACGGCTCAGAAAAGTACGCTCATGAACGCGCCGACTTCCGTGAAGCCCACCCTGCGGTAGGCGGCGCGGGCGGCGGTGTTGAAGTCGTTGACGTAGAGGCTGACGACGGGGGCGACGTCGTTGAGGGCGTAGCGCAGGACGGCGGCCATGCCGGCCTCGGAGAGGCCCTTGCCGCGGTGCGCGGGGTCGACCCAGACTCCCTGGATCTGGCAGGCGAGCGGGGTGGCGGCGCCGATCTCGGCCTTGAAGACCACCTTGCCGCCCTCGATGCGGGCGAACGAGCGGCCGGCGCCGACGAGTTCGGCGACGCGCGCCTGGTAGAGCAGTCCGCCGTCGCCGGCGAGCGGCGAGATGCCGACCTCCTCGGTGAACATGGCCACGCACGCGGGCATGATCAGGTCGACTTCGTCCTTGCGGATCCGCCGCACGTACGGGTCGGGGGCGACGTCGGTGGACGGGGCGCGGGTGGTCATCAGCGGCTGGTGCGCGCGGATCTCGCGGGCCGGGCCCCAGTGGGGTTCGAGCAGCGACCAGAGCGCGGCGGTGGGGCCGGCGGGGCCGACGATGGAGGAGCAGCGGCGGCCCTGGCGGCGGGCGCGTTCGGCGAAGCCGCGGACGGCTTCGGGGGTGGCGCAGACGGGGACGAGGTTCGCGCCGGCGTAGCAGAGGGATTCCAGCCGGCCGCCGACGTACCAGCCCCACATCTCGCCGCCGAGCCGCCAGGGGTCGAGCCCGGCGACCTGGACCCGGGCGGCGACGAAGGCGTTGGCGACCGGGTCGCGGTCCAGGACCGTGAGCGCCGCGTCGAGCTCTCCCGGTTCGAGGACCTTGATGGCGGTGGTCGTCAGCACGTGTCGGAAAGCCTCACCGTTACGGGGCCTGGGAGGCCAGGCGGAGCGGGTCCTGGCACTGTACCTCCACCGGCCGGGAAGCACCCGGGCTCCTCGGGGCGACGGGCGCGAGCCCCGCGGCCCGGGGCGGGCGGCGGGGCTCGGAGGAGCGGAGTGCGGCGGTCAGCCGGCGGCGGTGACGACCGGCTCGCCGGAGGCGACGCCGTCGGCCTCCATCTGCGCGGCGATCTTCAGGGCCTCTTCGATGAGGGTCTCGACGATCTTCGACTCGGGGACGGTCTTGATGACCTCGCCCTTGACGAAGATCTGGCCCTTGCCGTTGCCGGAGGCGACGCCGAGGTCGGCCTCGCGGGCCTCGCCGGGGCCGTTGACGACGCAGCCCATGACGGCGACGCGGAGCGGCACCTCCATACCCTCCAGGCCCGCGGTGACCTCGTCGGCGAGCTTGTAGACGTCGACCTGGGCGCGGCCGCAGGACGGGCAGGAGACGATCTCCAGGCGGCGGGGGCGGAGGTTCAGCGACTCCAGGATCTGGATGCCGACCTTGACCTCCTCCACCGGCGGGGCGGAGAGCGAGACCCGGATGGTGTCGCCGATGCCCTCGCTGAGCAGCGCGCCGAAGGCGACCGCGGACTTGATGGTGCCCTGGAAGGCCGGGCCGGCCTCGGTGACGCCGAGGTGGAGGGGGTAGTCGCTCTGGGCGGCGAGCTGGCGGTAGGCGTTGACCATCACGACCGGGTCGTTGTGCTTGACCGAGATCTTGATGTCGCGGAAGCCGTGCTCCTCGAAGAGGGACGCCTCCCACAGGGCCGACTCGACCAGGGCCTCGGGGGTGGCCTTGCCGTACTTCTGGAGCAGGCGCCGGTCCAGCGAGCCGGCGTTGACGCCGATCCGGATGGGGGTGCCGGCGTCGGAGGCCGCCTTGGCGATCTCCTTGACCTTGTCGTCGAACTGCTTGATGTTGCCGGGGTTGACGCGGACCGCGGCGCAGCCGGCGTCGATGGCGGCGAAGACGTACTTCGGCTGGAAGTGGATGTCGGCGATCACCGGGATCTGCGACTTCCTCGCGATCACCGAGAGCGCGTCGGCGTCGTCCTGGGTGGGGCAGGCCACCCGGACGATCTGGCAGCCGGAGGCGGTCAGCTCGGCGATCTGCTGGAGCGTCGCGCCGATGTCGGAGGTCCGGGTGGTCGTCATCGACTGCACCGAAACCGGTGCGTCTCCGCCCACGGCGACCGTACCGACCTGGATCTTGCGGCTGACCCGGCGGTCGGCAAGCTTGGTCGGCACGTCCGGCATTCCCAGTGCGATGGCAGTCATCTGGCGAGCAACCCCAAAGTATGGATCAAGGCCCGGGTTCGGCGGGCTTCCGGTCATCGAGCCTACGGCACCGGGGTTGCCGGAGGCACATCGAACCCTTATGCCCCACGAAAGGGGGTGGCCGGGCACGCCCATACGGTCGCGGCGGGCCCGGCCGGGGTGCGCGGCCCTACGTCAGCTTCACCGGATTCACCACGTCGGCGACCAGCACCAGCAGGGTGAAGCAGACGAAGATCCCCGCGACGACGTAGGCGATCGGCATCAGCTTGGCCACGTCGAAGGGGCCCGGGTCGGGACGCCGGACGACCTTGGCGAAGGCGCGCCGCAGCGACTCCCACAGGGCGCCGGCGATGTGGCCGCCGTCCAGCGGCAGCAGCGGCAGCATGTTGAACAGGAACAGCGAGAGGTTGAAGCCGGCGACCAGGAAGAGCATGGTGGCCACCCGCTGCTCCGGCGGGATGTGCAGGGAGAAGACCTCGCCGCCGACGCGGGCCGCGCCGACCACGCCCATCGGGGAGTCCTGCTTGCGCTCGGCGCCGTTGAAGGCCGCGTTCCACAGGTCCGGGATCTTGCCGGGGAGGCTTATCAGCGACTGGGCGCCCTGCTGGACCATGGTGCCCATGCGGTCGACGGACTGGCCGAAGGACTGCTGGACGATGCCGCTGGCCGGGGTGAAGCCGAGGAAGCCGGCGCTCACGTACTGGCCGGGGACGTAGCCGCCGTGGCCGTCGGTCTTGGCGACCTTGTTCTCGATGAGGTCGGCGTGCAGCGTCTGCCGGGCGCCGTGCCGCTCGACGACGAGGGTCGCCGGGCCGGTGGTCCGGCGGATCTGGTCCTGGAGGGTGCCCCAGTCGGGGACGGCGTGGCCGTTGAAAGAGACGATCTTGTCGCCGGCACGCAGGCCCGCGGCCTTGGCCGGGGAGTCCTTGGCGGTCTTCGGGCACTTGTCGGACTGGGCGGAGGCCGCGATGACGCAGTCCGAGACCGAGCCGACCTGCGTGGTCTGGGTGTTGATCCCGAAGCCCATCAGCACGCTCATGAAGATCACCACGGCCAGGACCAGGTTCATGAACGGGCCGGCGAACATCACGATCACGCGCTTCCAGGGCTTGCGCGTGTAGAACAGCCGGTGCTCGTCGCCGGGCTGGAGTTCCTCGAAGGCCGCCGAGCGGGCGTCCTCGATCATGCCGCGGAACGGGGACGTGGAGCGGGCCTGGAGCTTGCCGTCGTCGCCGGGCGGGAACATGCCGATCATCCGGATGTAGCCGCCGAGCGGGACCGCCTTGATGCCGTACTCGGTGTCGCCCTTCTTGCGGGAGAAGATCGTCGGCCCGAAGCCCACCATGTACTGCGGCACGCGGATGCCGAACATCTTGGCCGTGCTGAGGTGGCCGAGTTCGTGCCAGGCGATGGAGAACAGCAGGCCGACGACGAAGACGACTATGCCGAGGATGGTCATCCAGGTCGTCATGCGCGAACCTCCGAGGGGGTGCGTGCCGCCGCGGCGGCCAGTTCGCGGGCGCGGGCGCGCGCCCAGGTCTCGGCCTGCAGGACGTCCGAGACGGTCAGGGAGGTTCCGTCACCGGGCGCGCTGCCGGGGCGGGCGCCGTCCTGGCTCTGCTTCATCACCACTCCGGATGCCAGCCCTTCGTCGACCACTGCCGCGACCGTATCCACAATCCCTGTGAACGGCAGCCCGCCGGTGAGGAACGCCTCGACGCACTCCTCGTTGGCGGCGTTGAAGACGGCGGGGGCGGTACCGCCCAGTTCGCCGACCCGGCAGGCCAGTGGCACGGAGGGGAAGGCGTCCTGGTCGAGCGGGAAGAACTCCCAGGTCTGCGCGTTCTTCCAGTCGACGCCGGGCGCCGCGTCGGGGACCCGCTCGGGCCAGCCCAGGCCCAGCGCGATCGGCATCCGCATGTCGGGCGGGCTGGCCTGGGCCAGCGTGGAGCCGTCGGTGAATTCCACCATCGAGTGGACGTAGGACTGCGGGTGGACGACGACCTCGATGCGGTCGAAGGGGACGTCGAAGAGCAGGTGCGCCTCGATGACCTCCAGGCCCTTGTTGACCAGGGTCGCGGAGTTGATCGTGACGACCGGGCCCATGGACCAGGTGGGGTGGGCCAGCGCCTGTTCGGGGGTGACGCCGGCGAGCTCCCGTCGGGTGCGGCCGCGGAACGGGCCGCCGGAGGCGGTGACCACCAGCTTGCGGACCTCGGCGCGGGTGCCGCCGGTCAGCGCCTGGAAGAGCGCGGAGTGCTCGGAGTCGACGGGGATGATCTGGCCGGGGCGGGCGACGGCCTTGACCAGGGGGCCGCCGACGATCAGCGATTCCTTGTTGGCCAGCGCCAGCACCCGACCGGCCTTCAGGGCGGCGAGGGTGGGGGCCAGACCGATGGAGCCGGTGATGCCGTTGAGGACGGTGTGGCAGGGCGAGGCGGCGAGCTCGGTGGCCGCCTCGGGGCCGGCGAGGATCTCCGGCAGCGGCTCCCCCGCGCCGTAGCGGGCGGTCAGCGCCTCGCGCAGCGCGGGTGCGGTCTCCTCGCGCGCCACCGCCACCGCGGCGACCCGCAGCTGGTGCGCCTGCTCGGCGAGCAGCTCGATCCGGCCGCCGGACGCGGCGAGCGCGGTGACCCGGAACCGGCCGGGGTTGCGCCGCACGATGTCGATGGCCTGGGTGCCGATCGAACCGGTCGAGCCGAGGATCACGATCTCCCGGGGGCTTGCCGGGTCGCCGGTGGCCGGCTCGAAGCGCAGGTGCGGGTGGGCGAGGGTGTCCGTCATGTGGTCCATTGTGGCCGGTCGGCGCGGTGCCCCGGCCACCGAGGGCGCCGGCACCTCGTACGGGCGACCCGCGGGCCGCCCGTACGAGCTGGCCCCGCCCTACTGGAAGGGGCGGCGGACGTTGTCCTTGGTGGTGCGGCCGGGGGTGGCGTCGGCGATCCAGGGGCCGTCCCCGCTGGGGTCGACGACGCCCTCCTCCAGCCAGGTGTAGCGGCCGCCGAGGACGCCGGAGACGACCTTGCGGTCGAGTTCGTCGGTGTTGGTCCACAGCCGGTGGAACAGTTCCTCGACGCGGATCCGGGCCTGGCGGCAGAAGGCGTCGGCGAGTTGGTGCGCCTCCTGGCCGTGGTTGCCGGTGAGCCGCAGGTGCTCGGCCCGCACGCAGGCCGCGCTCATGGCGAACAGCTCCGCGCCGATGTCGACGATCCGGCCGAGGAAGCCCTGCTTGGTCTCCATCTTCCCCTGCCAGCGGGACATCGCGTAGAACGTGGACCTGGCGAGCTTGCGCGAGGTCCGCTCGACGTACCGCAGGTGGCCCGCGAGTTCACCGAACTCCGCGTAGGTGTTGGGGAGTTGGCCGGGTCCGGCGACGAGCTTGGGCAGCCAGCGGGCGTAGAATCCGCCGGCCTTGGCGGCGGCCTTGCCCTTGTCGGCGAGGGTCTTGTCGGGGTCGATCAGGTCGCCGGCGACGGACAGGTGGGCGTCCACCGCCTCGCGGGCGATCAGCAGGTGCATGATCTCCGTGGAGCCCTCGAAGATCCGGTTGATCCGCATGTCGCGCAGCATCTGCTCGGTGGGGACCGCGCGTTCGCCCCGGGCCGCGAGGGAGTCGGCGGTCTCGAAGCCGCGGCCGCCGCGGATCTGGACCAGTTCGTCGGCCATCTGCCAGCCCATCTCGGAGCCGTAGAGCTTGGCGAGGGCGGCCTCGATGCGGATGTCGTTGCGGTTCTCGTCGGCCATCTGGGAGGCGAGGTCGACGACCGCCTCCAGGGCGAAGGTGGTCGCCGCGATGAAGGAGATCTTGGCGCCGACCGCCTCGTGCTTGGCGATCGGGCGGCCCCACTGCTCGCGGGCGCCGGACCACTCGCGGGCGATCTTCAGGCACCACTTGCCGGTGCCGGCGCACATCGCGGGCAGCGAGAGCCGGCCGGTGTTGAGCGTGGTCAGGGCGATCTTCAGACCGGCGCCCTCGGGGCCGATGCGGTTGGCGGCCGGCACCCGCACCTGGTGGAAGCGGGTGACGCCGTTCTCCAGACCGCGCAGGCCCATGAAGGCGTTGCGGTTCTCGACGGTGATGCCGGGCGAGTCGGCCTCGACGACGAAGGCGGTGATGCCGCCCTTGTGGCCTTCCGAGGCGGGCACCCGGGCCATCACCACCAGCAGGTCGGCGACCACGCCGTTGGTGGTCCACAGCTTCACGCCGTCGAGGACGTAGTCGTCGCCGTCGGGGACCGCGGCGGTGGCCAGCCGGGCCGGGTCGGAGCCGACGTCGGGCTCGGTGAGCAGGAACGCCGAGATGTCCGTGCGGGCCAGCCGCGGCAGGAACGTCTCCTTCTGTTCCTGGGTGCCGAAGAGCTTCAACGGCTGCGGTACGCCGATCGACTGATGTGCGGAGAGCAGGGCACCGATCGCCGGGCTGGCCGAGCCGGCCAGGGCGAGCGCGCGGTTGTAGTAGACCTGGGTGAGGCCGAGGCCCCCGTACTTGGGGTCGATCTTCATGCCCAGGGCGCCCAGTTCCTTCAGGCCCCGCACGGTCTCGTCCGGGATCCGGCCGTCCCGTTCGATGCGGGCGCCGTCGACCTGGGTCTCGCAGAACGCCCGCAGCGTGGCGAGGAACTTCTCGCCGCGCCGGACGTCGTCCACGGACGGGGTCGGGTGCGGATGGATGAGATCGAGCCGGAAGCGCCCCAGGAACAGCTCCTTGGCGAAGCTGGGCTTGTGCCAGTCCTGCTCACGGGCCGCCTCGGCGACCTGGCGGGCTTCGCGCTCGGAAACGTTGCGGATGGACGGAGCGGTCATCGGGAACTCACCTCACCGCGGATCGGGAGTGCCGCCGACGGACCGGTCGGCCGCCGGGCAGTGCTACTTGTGACAAGTACCCGATCCGCACCGGTTGCACCAGCGGAGCGGCGCCCGCCGACGCGTCCCGGCGCGAGGCGGAACGGACGTCCGCGAAGGCGTGCGCGCCCGGCTCCGGCCGCCCGGCCGACGGGGCGGACCGAACCCCCGTACCGGCCCTGCGGGGGGGGGCGGCGTACCGCGCTGGTTGTACGTGCGCCGGCGGTCTTCCCCCCAACGGCAAGGCCCCGCATCCGCCTCGGTCAGGAGGAACCGGGGCGGAGCGGGGCCGTAGCGTCGGAGGTCCGGCCTGGCGGGGCCAGTGCCGGACGGCGGGGGGGGGACGCGGCGCGCTCCGGAAACAGGGTGCCGGAGCGCGCCGCGCACGGGGGCCGGCGCCGGGGGGTGCGCCGGCCCGGACCTGGCGGGCGGTACGGCCCAAGGGATGGCCGTCGCTGTCCACCAAGCCAGGCCGGATCGGAGGGTGCGGGGCGGGCCGACGAACGCGGCCCGCCCGGCCACGGGAATTCCCTGCGGCCTACAGGTCCAGTCCGGTGAGGACCAGGACCCGCTCGTAGGTGTAGTCGTCCATCGCGTAGCGGACGCCCTCGCGGCCGACGCCGGACTGCTTGACGCCGCCGTAGGGCATCTGGTCGGCGCGGTAGGACGGCACGTCGCCGATCACCACGCCGCCGACCTCCAGCGCGCGGTGCGCGCGGAAGGCGGTCCGGGCGTCGTGGGTGAACACGCCGGCCTGGAGGCCGAACTTGGAGTCGTTGACGGCTGCGAACGCCGCGTCGACGCCGTCGACCTTCTTGAGGGTGAGCACCGGACCGAAGACCTCTTCGGTGGCGAGGGTCGCGCCGGCCGGCACGTCCTCCAGCACGGTCGGCGCGTAGGAGGCGCCGTCGCGCTTGCCGCCGGTGAGGAGCTTGGCGCCGCGCTCGACGGCGTCGTTCACCCAGGACTCCACGCGCTGCGCCGCGGCCTCGCTGACCAGCGGGCCGACCTCGGTCTCCGGGTCGGTCGGGTCGCCGGTGACCTGGGCCTCGACCCGCTCCACGACCTTGGCGACCAGCCGGTCGTAGACCGAGGCGTCGGCGATGACCCGCTGCACCGAGATGCAGGACTGGCCGCCCTGGTAGTTGGAGAAGGTGGCGATGCGCTGCGCCGCCCAGTCCAGGTCCTCCTCGGAGGACCAGTCGGGCAGGACGACGGCCGCGCCGTTGCCGCCGAGCTCCAGGGTGCAGTGCTTGCGCGGCACGGAGTCGAGGATGGCGTAGCCGACCGTGTCGGAGCCGGTGAAGGAGATGACCGGCAGCCGCTCGTCCTGGACCAGGGCCTCCATGCGGTCGTTGGGGACCGGGAGGATCGACCAGGAACCGGCCGGCAGGTCGGTGCCGGCGAGCAGCTCACCGATGATGAGGCCGGAGAGCGGGGTGGCCGGGGCCGGCTTGAGGATGATCGGGACGCCGGCGGCGATGGCCGGGGCGATCTTGTGGGCGCAGAGGTTCAGCGGGAAGTTGAACGGCGCGATGCCCAGGACCGTGCCGCGCGGGAAGCGGCGGGTCAGCGCGAGGCGGCCGGCGCCGCCCGCGTCGGTGTCCAGGCGCTGCGCCTCGCCGCCGTTGAAGCGGCGGGCCTCCTCGGCCGCGAAGCGGAACACGGAGACGGCGCGGCCGACCTCGCCGCGGGCCCACTTGATGGGCTTGCCGTTCTCGGCGGAGATCAGCTGGGCGATCTCCTCGGTGCGCTCCACCAGCCCGCGCACCACGTGGTCCAGGGCGGCGGCCCGCACGTGGGCGGGGGTCACGGCCAGCTCGTCCTGGACCGCGACGGAGGCGGCGACGGCCTCCTCGACCTGGGCCTCGGTGGGAACGCTCACCGTGCCGACGAGACGTCCGTCCCAGGGGGAGGTGACGTCGAAGGTGGTCTCGCCGGTGGCTTCACGGCCGGCGAGCCAGAAGGCGGTGGGGGCTGCAGCAGTGTTCGGCACAGTGGATCCCGGCCCTTCATGATGGTGGGTGGTGCACGCGCGGCTCTGGGAGCGGCTTGGCGTAGGACTCTGCTGCCCACCGTAGGGGCGCGGCGGCCTCCTGACGCTTGTCCGAAGCGGCGTAATCCACGGGTGCGCCTCTCCGCGGTGGAGTCCACGGGAGCCCGGAACCGATCCGCGGGAGGGCCACGAGGGGCCCGGACGCCGTGCGCGGGTGGTCGAGCGGGGCCGGTGACCGCGGTCGACGGGGCGCTCCCCGCCGGGGCGGCGCGCGTCCCGCACGGGCCGGAGCCACCCGGCCCGCAGCCCCGCCCGGGCGTGTCGCCTACTCCCCCACCTGGGACGACGTGGCCTTCAACGCCAGCCACAGCTCCATCCGGACGTCCGGATCGTCCAGCGAGCGGCCCAAGATCTCCTCCACCCGCCGCATCCGGTAGCGCAGGGTGTGGCGGTGGACGCCCAGGTCGGCGGCGGCCGCGTCCCACTGGCCGTGCCGGGCCAGCCAGGCCCGCAGGGACGCCACCAGGTCGCCGCGGCCGGTCGCGTCGTGTTCGCGCAGCGCCCGCAGCAGCCCGTCGGCGAACGCCCGCACCGCGTCGTCCGCGAGCAGCGGCAGCACCGAGCCGGCCGCCACGTCCTCGTGCTCCACCAGGGCGCGGCCGCGGCGGCGGGCCACGGACAGCGCCTGTTCGGCCTGGCGGTAGGCGTTGGCGGCGGCCATCGGGCCGGTGGGCGCGGAGAGGCCCACTGCCAGCCCCTCGGTCTCCCGGGCGGCGCCGCTCCGGCCGTTGCGGCCGCGCGGACGGGGCGCCGCACCGAGCCGCGCCTCGGCCGCGGCGGCGAACGCGGTGCAGGCGTCCGCGGCCGCCCCGCCGTCCGTGACCAGCACGATCAGCCGGCCGGCGTCCGGTACCGCGAGGACCGCTTCGCCACTCCGGGCGGCGGCCGACTCCATGGCGTCGGCCAGCGCGTCCAGGACGGGCACGGCGCCGGCGCCCGACGACGGGGATCCCCCCGGTTCGGGGGCGGACGCGAGCTTGGCGGGGGACGGCTGGTCGTCGGAGGGCACCGGCTCGGCCACCACCATGCGGAACGGGGCGTCCAGCAGCCCTCCGTAGAGCCGGCCCGCCACGGCCCGGGCGTGGTCCGGTTCGCCCGCCAGCAGCATCTTCAGCACCGCGGCGCCCAGCCGCTGCTCGGCGTCCTGGAGCGCCCGGGAGCGCTCGGTGGTCAACGTCAGCAGGGCGACCGCGGAGTGCACCGCGTACCGCTCGGCGGTGCCGAGCGGCGCACCGGTCCCCACGGCGAGCACCCCGCGGGCCCGCCGCCCGGTGCCCAGCGTCTGGAGCTCCACCCGGTCGTCGCCGTCGGTGTCGCTGACCACCGAACTGGCCGGCGCCGGCCGCTCCCGCAGCCGCGCCACGTCCTCCGCGAGCCGGGCCGCCCGCCGCGCCGCCCACTCCGGGGCGGCCGCCACCACCGCGCCCGAGGCGTCGTAGAGCGCCGCCCAGCCGTCCAGGTGCGACGCGAGCCGGGCCAGCAGTTCGGCCGGCCCCTCGGCGCCGAGCGCCGCCCGGGTCAGCTCGCGCTGGGCCTCGAAACCGGCGGTCACCGCGCGGTACTGGTCGGCCGCCACGGACGCCGACACCGCCTTGCTGATCGCGATGAACGGCGTCCGGCGCGGCACCCCGAGCAGCGGCAGGTGGTGCCGGCTCGCCGCCTCGACCAGCGCCTCGGGCACCCCCTCGTAGTTCACCCCGACCGCGAAGCCCAGCCCGACGACGCCGGCCTCGGCGACCCGCCGCACGTACCGGTCGGCGGTCTCCGGGTCCTCCGCGTCGAGCTTGAGGGCGGTGATCAGCAGCAGTTCGCCGCCCTCCATGTAGGGCACCGGGTCGATCAGCTCGCTGGCGTGCGCCCAGCGCACCGGGGCGTCCAGCCGGTCCTCGCCCGCGAGCACGGTCAGCTTGAGCGCGGTGTGGTTGACCAGGGAGGCGAGGGTGTGCGGCATGAGACCTTCGATGGCTCCGGCGGACGGCACGACCGCGACCGGCGGCCGAGTCACCCACCGGTCCCCTGCCGACTCCCGCCGATCGTCTGCACCGTCCGTATGAACGGCTGGCATGTACGCCGTCCCGTATGAACGGCTGCTGCCGATTCTGCCTCAACGGACGGTTTCCGGAACACTCCACGGCGGCGCATTCGACACGGGACGCTCCCGCACACCCTCCGCCCCCGCCCCCGCGAAGCGCGCGCCCCCTGCCCGGACCCGTCGCCACCGCCCGGACGGATCACGACCGCGACGGTGCTGCGACGGGACAGGGAGCACGCGCGGAGGGCCCCCGAACGGCGGGTCAGGGCCGGAGGTCGATCAACACCGGAGGCGCGTGCTCACCCTCGACCGTGGTCACGGAGAGGACGGCGTGGCCCGGTGGCACCGAATTGGCGAGGTCCGACGCCGACCAGCGTTCGCGTTCCACCGTCCGCACCGTGACCGCCTTGGCGGTGACGTTCTTCCCGGTCACCAGGCGCCGGATGGAGTGCATGACCTTGGTGAACGGTTCTTCGGAGACGATCTGACGGTCTGTGACGTCCCGAGTCTCCACCCACGCCTTGCCCCACATCTCCGCGAAGCGCGCACCGTCCCAGGTGGTCACACCGGCGAAGGCCATGCGACAGCCGACCGCACCCAGCAGCGCACCGCGCAGCGATTCCGGCACGTCGTCCAGGGCCCGCACCGTCAGTGCGACACCCGCGTTCGCGGTCCGCAGTCGCTGGAGCCCCCGCAGTGCCTCCTGCGTGATCACGTGTGAGGCGTCGTCAAGTACGAGACAGGCGAAAAGGGAACGGTCCGTTCGGGTCACCGCGCATTCGGTGAATTGCGCGAGGACCAGTCGGGCCAGGATCCGCGAGGCATCGGCGTGTCCCCGCTCGGGGAGGTCGATCCGGATCCGCAGCGGACGGTCCAGGGCACGCAGCGAGACCTGCCGCGAGGCGTCCGAGGGGTCGAACAGCCCGGCAAAGGCCGGCCGGTCCAGCAGGGCGATCCGGTCGGCGAGCAGCACCCCGGGATCGCCCGGGCGCTCCGCCTGCCGTTCCCGCGCGTCCAGCTCCCGTAGGGCGCTGCCGTCGCCGTTCCCCTCCAGGGCGGTCCGCAGTGTCCGCAACGCCTGCGGTGAGCCGTCCAGCAGTTCCCGCAGCTCCGGAATCCGCGGGAACCGCCCGTGCGCCGCGCGGAACGGCCCTAGCAGTTGTCCCAGCACCGCCGCGGCCCGGTGCCCGTCGCTGGACGTCGTGGCCACCAGGTCTCCCACCAGCGCCTCGGCCAGCACCGTGGCGGCCTCATCGGGGTCGCTGGTCCCGCCGTACAGGTCGAGGCCGTGCGAGGCTTCCCGGTGCCCGGCCCTGACGACGGTGTCGAAGGCGTCGTCGGGCACCGACCCGGATCCGGCCGGTCCGACGCAGACCACGGTGGCGCGCCCCGACAGCGCCTGAAGGCACATCGCCTCCACCATCGGGCGCACCAGTCGGGTGGTCTTCCCGGACCCGGCGGGACCGACCGCCAGCAGCGACGTGCCGAGCACGTCCGGCGCGAGTGCGATCCCCGCGCCGCGGCGGTCGTAGGGGTTGCGCACGTCCTCGGATGCCGTGCCGATGCGCACCTGCGAGGTGACGAGGTCGTGCCGTGCGGTCCGGGTGTGCAGGTCGCGGGCGCCGGACGGGTGCGCGAACGCCGCCGCCCCGTGCTTGTGCACACCGTCGACGAAGGCGGGCAGACGGCTCGGCTGCGCTTGGACGGACCGCCAAGCGCGGGTGATCCGCGCGTGGTCGACGTCGTTCATGACTCCCGAACGCGCTTCCTGCGCCAGGCGATCTGCCGCCGTGGCGGCGCCGGCGTCGCGCAGCTCCGTCCACTCGGCCTGATCGACCTCCAGGGCCCGGGCGCCGGAAGCAGTCGCCTTCCCGGTGTGCTGCGGGCCGCGCTTGCCCGAGGAGAAGTAGCGACGGCGCAGTTCTCCCAGGCAGGCGAACCTGCTGAAGAGGAGCAGCAGCGCCCCCAGGTCGAGGAGTTCGTAGCTCGTGGCGTAGTAGAAGAACGATGCCTGCTGGCCCGATACCGGCGTCAGGTTCTCCAGTTGGAGCATCAGGAGGGAGGAGTCGGTGGTCTTGTCGGTGCACCACTGCCAGAGCAGCCAGACGACGACCAGAGTGGCGCCGGTCCGGGCCATCAGGTGTCCGCCGGGCAGCGCGCTCGGGTCCTTCGGCGCGAGCCATCCGGGAAGCCTGCGCCATACCCGGTCCACCACCGGGGTGATCAGTCGCCGGAACAGCTCCGGCCACCGTCCGATCCTGGCGAAGACGACGATCACCACGCCGAGGACGATCGCCATGTACACGAAAGACGAGACGACGTTGGCGTTCCCCGTCTTCCACGAATCGGGCAGCATCACCTCCCGCGGCCATTTCCAGTACGGGCCGAGGTAGTCGTTCATCAGCAGGGACCAGATCAGCCAGGCGCACAGGGTCGAGATGACCGCGCCGGCGATCAGTTGCGGCACGGCGGTCTCGTGCGGCTCGACCTTCGGCTTGGGCCGGTGCCCGAAGGCCCAGACGCCCGGTCCGGCGGGCACCCGCGGGGTGCTCAGCCACGTCATGAGCGGGGATGGCGATCCATCGCCGGTCCGAGCGCCGCCCCGGGGCGGCATCACACCGCCGCTCGCGGCCGCGGCGGCGTACACCGGGGGCGCTGCCGGGCGCGGCGGCGGCTCCGGGGGGTGTGCCGGCCTGGGGAGCTGGTCGGAGCGGATGTTGCGTGCGTCCTGCGTGCCCTCGGTGTCCATCCGGTGCCCCTTGTCCCCCTTGAGACGTGGCCTGCCGCGTTGGTCGCCGGCCTGTCGTTGTCCTGCCCGCGTGGGCGTGCCCATGCCGGGTGCGCCGCCGCTCAATTTACTGGCCGCGCCCCGTGGCTATGTCCGGTGCGGACAACGCAACACGCGCACTTCTCCCGAACGGAACATGCCAGACCCGGCCCACCGCCCCTAACCTGCGAGAACAAGACCTCTGTACGTCCGTGTTCCACCCCCAGGAGACTGCCATGACCGAACTGTCCGGAGGCCCCGCCCTCCCCCAGGAGCGTCGCGTCGTCACCGCGATCCCCGGCCCCAAGTCGCAGGAGCTGTGGGCCCGCAAGCAGGAGACCGTGGCCGCCGGTGTCGGCGCGGTGCTGCCCGTCTTCGTCAAGCGCGCGGGCGGCGGTGTCCTGGAGGACGTGGACGGCAACTCCCTGATCGACTTCGGCTCCGGCATCGCGGTGACCTCGGTCGGCAACAGCGCGGAGGCCGTGGTGCGCCGGGCCGTCGCGCAGCTCGCCGACTTCACCCACACCTGTGCCATGGTCACGCCGTACGAGACGTACGTCGAGGTCTGTGAGCAGTTGGCCGAGCTGACGCCGGGCGACCACGCCAAGAAGTCGGCGCTGTTCAACTCCGGTGCGGAGGCGGTCGAGAACGCCGTCAAGATCGCCCGGGCGTACACCAAGCGCCAGGCGGTCGTCGTGTTCGACCACGGCTACCACGGCCGGACCAACCTGACGATGGCGCTGACCGCGAAGAACATGCCGTACAAGCACGGCTTCGGTCCGTTCGCGCCCGAGGTCTACCGCGTGCCGCTGGCCTACCCCTACCGCTGGCTGACCGGTCCGGAGAACTGCGCGCAGGAGGCCGCCGACCAGGCGATCACGCAGATCACCAAGCAGATCGGCGCCGAGAACGTCGCGGCGATCATCATCGAGCCGGTGCTCGGCGAGGGCGGCTTCATCGAGCCGGCCAAGGGCTTCCTCCCCGCCATCGCGAACTTCGCGAAGGAAAACGGCATCGTCTTCGTCGCCGACGAGATCCAGTCCGGTTTCTGCCGCACCGGCCAGTGGTTCGCGTGTGAGGACGAGGGCATCGTGCCGGACCTCATCACGACCGCCAAGGGCATCGCGGGCGGTCTGCCGCTGGCGGCCGTCACCGGCCGCGCCGAGATGATGGACGCCGCGCACGCGGGCGGCCTGGGCGGCACCTACGGCGGCAACCCGGTGGCCTGCGCCGCCGCGCTCGGCTCGATCGAGACCATGCGCGAGCTGGACCTGAACGCCAAGGCCAAGCGCATCGAGGAGGTCATGAAGGGCCGCCTGACCGCGATGCAGGAGAAGTTCGACGTCATCGGCGAGGTCCGCGGCCGCGGCGCGATGATCGCGATCGAGCTGGTCAAGTCGGGTTCCAAGGACCCCAACCCGGAGGCCACCTCGGCGCTCGCCAAGGCGTGCCACCAGGAGGGCCTGCTGGTCCTGACGACCGGTACGTTCGGCAACGTGCTGCGCTTCCTGCCGCCGCTGGTGATCGGCGAGGACCTGCTGAACGAGGGCCTGGACATCCTGGAGACGGCCTTCGGCACGCTCTGAGCGTCCGCGTCCTGGGGACGCATCCGAGCAGGACCTTCCGGGCGCGGCCCGGGGCGCGGTGCGGACCGCGTCCCGGGCCGCGCCCCGTGCGTCGGCGCCGCCGGCGCAGGGGCGGGATACGGTCACGGCGGGGCGGAACGGAGCCGGCCGCGGGGTGCGTGAAGAAGATGTGCGGGGGCAATGGCGGGCGCGTGATGCGGCTTACGGGGCGCGCTCCGGGTGCCGTACGGTTTCTGCAGATGAGAGAAACACCCACCCACAGGGGACTGCGGGTGGTGCCCGGTCGGCGCTTTCCTGGCTTCGACCTGGCCGTGCCCTCGCGCACACCACCGGACCCCTGGCACGGGGATTCCGGGAATCCTCACCGATCGGATGTCCGCTCGCCCCAGACCCCCCGGGGCGCGCGGGACACCGGTCTGCGCGGCCGCTCCGGAACCACCCCCCTGTTCCGGAGCGGCCGCATTTTCGTGTGCGGATTTCTGCTTCCGGCGGCGGGCACTCCGGGGCCCGCGTTCCGGGCTCGTCGTTCTGTGTGTACCGCGGTGCGGGTGCGTGGCGTGGGCGTGCGGTGTGTTGGAGTGGGGCGCGTGATGCGGTGTGGGGGGTGTTCCGCCTGATGCGGTGGCGTTGTTGGTGGCGGCCGTGGCAGCGGCGCGTTGGTGGGCCGGCCGGCTCCGGTGGTTCTGGCGGTCCCGGTGGTACCGGTGATGCGGGTGGTGCCGGGGAGCCCTCTGGCGCTGGGGGTGCAGAGGGCGTGGCGGTCCGGCGGTACGGGCTGGTCGCGCTGTGCAGTGCGCTGCTCTTCTTGCTGGTCACCTGGCAGGTGGCGGCCCACGGCGCGGTGCGCGGGTTCGATGAGCGGCTCGGTCGCGAGGTGGCCACGAGCGCCGTGCCCCGGGCGCCCGCGCAGTTCTTCGCCGACCTCGGCAACACGTCGGTGGCGCTGCCGGTGTTGCTGGTGGCGGCGGCGTGGGCCGGGTGGCGGCTGCACCGGGGAGCGGGGGGCGCGCCCGGCGACCGCCGGCGGGCATGGCTGCCGCCGGTCGCCGCGTTGGTCACCCTGGCCGCCGTGCCGGGGCTCGTCGTGCCGTTCAAGGTGTGGCTGGATCGGCCGGGGCCGCCGGAGATGGCGGGGTCGCACGAGGGGTTCTACCCGTCGGGACACGGGACGACGGCGGCCGTCGCCTACGGGTTGGTGGCGCTGCTGCTGGTGCGGGCGCACGCGGCGCGGCGGACGCACGGGTCGAGGCGGCCCTCCGGCGGCCGGAGGGCGGCCGCGTCCGCCGGCGCGTGGCTGGGCGCGGCGGGGACCGGACTGCTCACTGCGGGGGTCGGGCTGGGGCTGGTGCGGCAGGGGTACCACTGGCCGCTGGACGTGCTCGGTGGCTGGTGCCTGGCGGGGGTGCTGTTGCCGCTGTGGTGCGCGGTGTGCGGCCGGTGGGGCCAACGGGCCCGCACCTGCCGCACCGCCGATCAGGGGTCCGGCCGGCCCGGTTAGGGCACGTTGACGGGGTTGACGAAGGTGCCGGGGTGGGTGGCGCCGGACTGGTCCAGGATGGCGCCGCCGTACGGCCACTGGAGCTGGAAGTGCTTCTTCTCGTTCGGCGGGGTGATCAGCACCAGGCCGGGCGCGACCTTGTGGTCGTCCGCGCGGGTGCCGGGCAGCAGCGTGATGGTGAACGAGGTGTGCGCGTTCGGCTTCAGCACCTTCGGCTGCGGCGCCTGCCCCGAGCGGCGCAGGTCCCAGGTGGTGCCCTCGGTGCCCTTGATCTGGACGCCGGGGAAGCCGGAGATGCGGCAGGGGGAGCCGCTGATGTTCTTCAGCCACACCGCGACGGTCTGCTGCTGGTCGGTCTTCATGTCCGGCACGCCGCCGCCCTCCGAGCCCCAGCCGGCCTGCATCCCGTCGGTGGTGCAGCGGGCCACCTGGTCGCCGCCCCGCCCCGTGCCGTCGCCGGCCGCTGCGGCGGCACTGTCGCCGGTCTTCGCGGACGGGGTGCCGGCGCTGCCCGAACCGCCCGTCGTGTCACCGGAGCCGGTGCTGTTCCCGGAGCCGGTGCTGTTTCCGGCGCCGTTGTCCGCGGCGGCGGACGCGGCCGGGGCGGCGGTGGAGCCGCCGGTCCCGTTGCAGGCGGTGAGGCCGAACGCGGCGGCGGTGATCAGGCCGGCGACGGCGACGGTGCGGCCCCTACGGAGCGCGGTGCGGTTCGACATGGTGGTTTCCTCAAGGTCCGTTGCGCGGCGCGGCGGTCGCCCCGCACACACCACCATGCCGGGGCAGACTGATGATCCACTAACTCATCGCTAACGCCGTGCGGGATCGCCGCGGTCCGGGCCTGCGGGATCACGCTCCCCGATCGCGGTCCGCCACCGCCGCGTGCAGCGCCCGTTCCAGCGCCGCCGGGTCGGTGAGCGTCCCGGAGCCGTCCGGCGGCACCGCCCAGCGGACGCCGCCGGTCGCCCGCCCGGGGTACGGCACCACGATCCAGGTGCCGGGGCCGGCGCCGCGCACGCCGGTGCCCAGCCAGCGGGCGGTGGTGCCCGGCGGCACGAAGAAGCCGGTGCGCGCATCCCGGAAGTCCGACAGGACGGGTCCGGGGCGGTCCCTACCCCGGGCCAGCACCTCCAGCGCCGGACGGCCGAGGGCGCCCCCGACGATCAGGACGTCCCAGCACCGGCCGGCCTCCAGCAGCGTCACCCCGAGCGGGTTGCGCTCCCAGGCCCGGCGGCAGGCGTCGGGGTCCGGTGCGGCCGACACCAGCCAGTCCACCGCGGCGTTGGCCCCCATTGCGGTCATCTCGTCCCCTCCCGTTCCCGGCCCGGGTGGGCCGTGTCTCCAGGGGAGAGGGGCGTGCCCGGTGATCCTTACACGGGTCCGCGGAGGAATCTGCGCCCCGGTGGCGGGGCGCCCGGGAGCGCGCGGGGGCGGGCGGCCGGTGGGCCGCCCGCCCCGGACGTGCGTCGGGAGGTCGATCGGTCAGCTGTCGAAGCCGAGCCCGACCTTGTCCATGGCCTTCAGCCACAGGTTGCGCCGGCCGCTGTTCTCGTCGGCGCGGGTCATCGACCACTGCGTGATGCCGATGCCGAGCGAGCGCACCGGCTCGGGCG
Source organism: Streptomyces sp. VTCC 41912 (assembly GCF_045799175.1). Classification (NCBI taxonomy): domain Bacteria; kingdom Bacillati; phylum Actinomycetota; class Actinomycetes; order Kitasatosporales; family Streptomycetaceae; genus Streptomyces; species Streptomyces sp. VTCC 41912. Next base: position 265,362 of record NZ_JBJMAB010000006.1, on the reverse strand, counting down.
GGAACGGCAGCGGCTTGCTCCGCACCATCTCCAGCTCGGTCCGCTCGGTGCGCTCCCCCGCCAGCAGGTCCAGCATCACCTCGGCGCCGAAGCGGGTGGCGCCGACGCCGAGCCCGGTGTAGCCGAGCGCGTACGCGGCCCGGCCGCCGTGGGCGGTGCCGAAGAACGCCGAGAAGCGGGAGCAGGTGTCGATGGCGCCGCCCCAGGTGTGGGTGAAGCGCAGGCCCTCCAACTGCGGGAAGCAGGTGAAGAAGTGCTGGGCCAGCTTGCGGTAGGTGTCGGGGTGGTGGTCGTACTCGGCCCGGACGCCGCCGCCGTAGCGGTAGATGATGTCGTAGCCGCCCCACAGGATCCGGTTGTCCGCGGTGATGCGGAAGTAGTGGAAGTGGTTGGCGCTGTCGCTCAGGCCCGGTCGGTTCTTCCAGCCGATGGCGGCGAGCTGTTCCGCGCTGAGCGGCTCGGTCATCAGGGCGTAGTCGTAGACCGGCGCGATGAACGGGCGGACCCGCTTGACCAGTGACGGGAAGGCGTTGGTGGCGAGCGCCGTGTGCTGGGCGAAGACCCGGCCGTACGGGGTGCGGACCGCGATGCCCGGGCCGCGCGAGGACAGCTCGGTGCCGGGGGTGTGCTCGTAGACGCGCACGCCCAGCGACAGGCAGGCCCGCTTCAGGCCCCAGGCCAGCTTGGCCGGGTGCACCATGGCGACGCCGGTGCGGTCCCACAAGCCGGCGAGGAAGGTCGGCGAGTCGACCTCGGCGCGGACCGCGTCGCGGTCGAGGAACTCCTGTCCGGCAAGGCCCAGTTCCGCGGCCTCGTCGGCCATCTCGCGGAGCTCGGCGACCTGGTGCGGGGCGGTGGCGACGTCGATCTCGCCGGTGCGCTCGAAGTCGCAGTCGATGCCGTAGCGGGCGACCGCGTCCTCGATGGCGTCGAGGTTGCGGGCGCCCAGCTCCTCCAGCTTGCCCAGTTCGCCGGGCCAGCGGGACAGCCCGTTGCCCAGGCCGTGTGTGAGGGAGGCGGCGCAGAAGCCGCCGTTGCGGCCGGAGGCGGCCCAGCCGATCTCCTGGCCCTCGATGAGGACGACGTCGCGTTGCGGGTCGCGCTCCTTGGCCAGCAGCGCGGTCCACAGTCCGGAGTACCCCCCGCCGACGACCAGCAGGTCGCAGTGTTCGTCGCCGACGAGGGCGGGTTCGGCGGCCGGCCGCGCCGGGTCCTCCAACCAGAACGGCGTGCGGGCGGCGTCGGCCAGTGCGTGGACGGGGGAGGCCCCCGAGGTCTGCATGGCAGCTCGTGCCATGGTTCTCAGCTCCTCTAGCTGCGTTTGCTGCGCTTACTGTGCTTACTGTGCTTACGTCGGTTTCCGGCCAGCTGGCCGGCGAGCACGCAGAGGACGGCGACCAGGAACATCGCCGTACCGATGACATTGATTTGAACGGGTGTGCCCCGCTGCGCCGATCCCCAGACGAACATGGGGAAGGTCACGGTGGAGCCGGCGTTGAAGTTGGTGATGATGAAGTCGTCGAAGGAGAGCGCGAAGGAGAGCAGGGCGCCGGCGGCGATGCCGGGCGCGGCGATCGGCAGTGTCACCCGCAGGAAGGTCTGCACCGGGGTGGCGTAGAGGTCCTGGGCGGCCTGTTCCAGTCGCGGGTCCATGCTCATCACGCGGGCCTTGACGGCGGTGACGACGAAGCTCAGGCAGAACATGATGTGGGCGATCAGGATCGTCCAGAAGCCGAACTGGATGCCCATGTTGAGGAACAGGGTCGCCAGCGAGGCGGCCATGACCACCTCGGGCATCGCCATCGGCAGGAAGATCAGGGTGTTGACGGCCGCGCGGGCGCGGAAGCGGTAGCGGGCCAGCGCGAACGCGATCATGGTGCCGAGGACGGTCGCGCCCACGGTGGCCCAGACGGCTATCTCCAGGCTCAGCCCGAGCGAGCCGCACATGTCGGCGACGCCGCACGGATCGGTCCAGGCGTCGGTGGAGAACCGCGTCCACTGGTAGTTGAAGCGCCCGTTGGGCTTGTTGAAGGAGAAGACCATCACCACGATGTTCGGCAGGATCAGGTAGGCCAGCGTGGCCAGTCCCGCCAGGGTGACGAGGTTGCGGCGCAGCCACCGCAGGCCCTTGCCGGAGCTGCGCCGGGGGGCCGGTGCGGCGGCCGGGGCCGTGGTCGCGGTCGGGTCCTGCGCGGGGGTGTCGGTTGCCGCCATCAGACCAGATCCTCCGTCCCGGACTTGCGGATGTAGAGCGTGACCATGGCGAGGATGGCCGCCATGAGGAGGAACGAGAGCGCGGCGGCGGTCGGGTAGTCCAGGACCCGCAGGAACTGCGACTGGATGACGTTGCCGATCATCTTCTGGTCGGTGGAGCCCAGCAGTTCGGAGTTGATGTAGTCGCCGGCGGCCGGGATGAAGGTCAGCAGGGTGCCGGCGACGACGCCGGGCATGGAGAGCGGGAAGGTGACCCGGCGGAAGGTGGTGGCCGGGCGGGCGTAGAGGTCGCCGGCGGCCTCGTGCAGCCGCGGGTCGATCCGCTCCAGCGAGGTGTAGAGCGGCAGGACCATGAACGGCAGGAAGTTGTAGGTCAGACCGCAGACCACGGCCAGCGGGGTGGCCAGCACCCGGTGCCCCTCGGTGAGGCCCAGGGCGCTGGTGACGTCCAGGAGGTGCAGCGCGTTGAGCGCGCCGACCACCGGGCCGCCGTCGGCCAGGATCGTCTTCCAGGCCAGGGTGCGGATCAGGAAGCTGGTGAAGAACGGGGCGATGACGAGGATCATCACGAGGTTGCGCCACCGGCCGGCCTTGAAGGCGATGAGGTACGCCAGGGGGTAGCCGAGCAGCAGGCAGAGCACGGTGGCGACGGCCGCGTAGCCGACCGAGCGCACGAACTGCGGCCAGTACTCGGCCAGCGCGTCCCAGTAGGTGGCGAAGTGCCAGGTGACCTTGAAGCCCTCTTCGAGGGAGCCGGTCTGGATCGAGGTCGACGCCTGGTAGACGAGCGGGGCGGCGAAGAAGACGATCAGCCAGAGGATGCCGGGCAGCAGCAGCCAGTACGGCACCAGGCGCTTGCGGGCCGGGGTCTTGCGGAGCGGCAGCGCCTCGTCGTCGGTCTGCTCGTCCGGTGGTGCGGGGGCGGCGGTGGCGGTCATGCGGCCTCCCCGTCGAGCTCCGCGCCCTCGTCGTCCGTGGTCCCGGCGAGCAGGGACTGTGCCGCGTCGAGCCCGAAGGTGTGCTCCGGCTCCCAGTGCAGGACGACGTCGGCGCCGGGGACCAGGCGGCCGTCCCGGCCGATGTTCTGCTCGTAGACGGAGAGTTCGCCGACGCCGGGGACGTCGACGACGTACTGGGTGGAGACGCCGATGAAGCTGGCGATCTGCACGCGGCCGGCCATCCGGTTGTGGCCCTCGGGGACCGCCGCGGCGTCGTCGGCGTGCGCCAGGGCGATCTTCTCCGGGCGGAAGCCGGCCAGCACCTTCTCGCCCTTGCGGGCCGGGGTGTTGCAGCGCCGGGTGGGCAGCCGGAGCGTGGCGCCGCCGGCGGTCAGGACGAGTACGGTGCCGTCGGCCTCGGTGACCTCGGCCGGTATGAGGTTGGAGGTGCCCAGGAAGTTGGCGACGAAGGTGGTGGCGGGGTTCTCGTACAACTCGGCGGGGGCGCCGAGCTGTTCGACCCGGCCGCCGTTCATCACGGCCACGGTGTCGGCCATCGTCATGGCCTCCTCCTGGTCGTGGGTGACGTGCACGAAGGTGATGCCGACCTCGGTCTGGATGCGCTTGAGCTCCAGCTGCATCTGGCGGCGCAGCTTGAGGTCGAGGGCGCCGAGCGGCTCGTCCAGCAGCAGCACCTCGGGGTGGTTGATCAGCGCCCGGGCGACCGCGACCCGCTGCTGCTGGCCGCCGGAGAGCTGCTGCGGCCTGCGGCGCGCCATCGGGCCGAGCTGGACCAGGTCGAGCATCTCCTCGACCTGCTTCTTGACGGACTTGACACCGCGGCGGCGCAGTCCGAAGGCGACGTTCTCGTAGATGTCCAGGTGCGGGAAGAGCGCGTAGTTCTGGAAGACCGTGTTGACCTGCCGCTTGTAGGGCGGCAGGGCGGTGACGTCCTGGCCGGAGAGTTCGACCGTCCCGGTGGTGGGCTCCTCCAGGCCGGCGATCATGCGCAGGGTGGTGGTCTTGCCGCAGCCGGAGGCGCCCAGCAGCGCGAAGAAGGACCCGGCGGGAATGGTGAGGTCGAGCGGCTGGACGGCGGTGAAGGAGCCGTAGGTTTTGCTGATCCGGTGCAGGCGGACGTCGCCGCCGCTGCTGGGGGTCGCGGTGTGGGTCATGTGGGTCGTCCCGTGGGTCGAAGGGCGAAGCGGCTCGGGCGGGCCTGGTGTGCGGACCGGGCGCCGTGCGGACCGGCTCAGGCGCCGGTGAGGTCGGCGAACTTCTGGTTGAACACCCTGCTCTCCCGGGGGGTCAGGGCGCGGAAGGAGTGCGACCGGGCGGCCATCTCCTCGTCCGGCAGGATCAGCGGGTTCTCCGCCAACGTCCGGTCGATCTTGGCGAGTTCCTCGCGCACCCCGTCGACGGGGCAGGCGTAGTTGATGTACGCGGCGAGCCGGGCCGCGACCTTCGGCTCGTAGTAGTAGTCGATGAGCCGTTCGGCGTTCCCCATGTGGCGGGCTTTGCTGGGCACCATCAGGTTGTCGGTGGAGGTCATGTAGCCGGCCTTGGGCACGGCGTAGCGGATGTCGGGGTTGTCGCTCTGCAGTTGGACGACGTCGCCGGCCCAGGCGACGCACGCGGCGAGGTCGCCCTTGTCCAGGTCGTTGGTGTAGTCGTTGCCGGTGAAGCGGCGGATCTGCTTGGCGTCGACGCCCTTCTGGAGCCGGGCCAGCGCGGCGTCGTAGTCGTCGGCGGTGACGTCCTCGGGCCGTCTGCCCATGTCCAGGAGGGTCAGTCCGACGGTGTCGCGCATCTCGGACAGGAAGCCGACCCGGCCCTTGAGCTGCGGGTCCTCCAGCAGCTGGCTGATCGAGTCGACGCTCCGGCCGCCGGTGGCCTTGACGTTGTACGCGATGATCGCGGGGATGCCCTGCCAGACGTAGGAGTGCTTGCGGCCCGGGTCCCAGGCGGGGTCGCGGAACTGTGCCGCGAGGTTGGCCCGGGCGTGCGGCAGGCGCTCCGCGTCGAGCGGCTGGATCCAGCCCAGGGAGATCATCCGGGCGCACATCCAGTCGGTGAGCACGATCAGGTCGCGGCCGGTGTCCTGCCCGTTGGCGAGCTGGGCCTGGATCTTGCCGAAGAACTCGTCGTTGTCGTTGATGTCCTCGGTGTACGTCACGGCGATGCCGGTGCGCCGCTGGAAGGCGTCCAGCGTGGGGTGGCGCTTGCCGTCGTCGCTGACGTCCATGTACTCGGTCCAGTTGGAGAAGTTCAGGCGCTTCTCCGCCGGGGAGTGGTCCACGGTCAGGGCGGCGTCGGTGCGGCCGGCGGGGGCGATGCCGCAGGCCGACAGGGCCGCGCCGCCGCCCGCCACGGCCGCCAGGGCGCCGCCGGCGCGCAGCAGCGAGCGGCGGGTCATGGCGAGCCGGCCGGTGGTCAGGCTGCGGCGCATGGCGCGGAGTTCGTCCGCCGACAGGGGGGCCGCGGGGGCCGGGGGTGCCAACTGCTCGTGGTGCTCCATGCGCGGTGGCCTTTCAAGGGGGTTGTGCCCGGCGGGCGGCCGGTGTGGCGGTGGTGCGCGGCCCCGGCCGCGGGTGGTGCGGCACCCGCGGCCGGGGCGTCCGGTCGGGCCGGGTCAGGCACGGTCCCCGAAGATCGTCCGGTGCCAGTCCTTCCTGGCCACCCCGGTGATGTCGTACATGACGTGCTTGACCTGCGTGTACTCCTCGAAGGAGTACGCCGACATGTCCTTGCCGAAACCGGACGCCTTGGCGCCGCCGTGCGGCATCTCGCTGATGATCGGGATGTGGTCGTTGATCCAGACGCAGCCGGCGTTGATCTCGCGGGTGGCCCGGCCGGTGCGGTAGACGTCCCGGCTCCAGGCGGACGCGGCCAGCCCGTAGGGGGTGTCGTTGGCGAGCGCGAGGCCCTCGTCGTCGCTGTCGAAGGGCAGCACGACCAGCACCGGGCCGAAGATCTCGGACTGCACGACCTCGCTGTCCTGCGCGGCCCCGGTGATCAGCGTCGGCCGGTAGTACGCGCCCTTGGCCAGCTCGCCCTGGGGCGCCTCGCCGCCGGTGACGACGGTGGCGTAGCCGCGGGCCCGCTCGACGAACCCGGCCACCCGGTCCCGTTGGACGTGCGAGATCAGCGGTCCGAGGTCGGTGGACGGGTCGAAGGGGTCGCCCAGCCGCACGGTCGCCATCAGGTCCGCCACGCCGCCGACGAACGCGTCGTAGAGCGGCCGCTGGACGTAGGCGCGGGTGGCGGCAGTGCAGTCCTGGCCGGTGTTGATCAGCGCGCCGGCGACCGCACCGTGGACGGCGGCCTCCAGGTCGGCGTCGTCGAAGACCACGAACGGGGCCTTGCCGCCGAGTTCCAGGTGGAGCCGCTTGACGGTGCCGGTGGCGATCTCGGCGACCCGCTTGCCGACGGCGGTGGAGCCGGTGAAGGAGGTCATGGCGACGTCGGGGTGGCCGACCAGGTGCTCGCCGGCGTCCCGGCCGGCGCCGGAAACCACGTTGAAGACGCCGTCGGGGAGCCCGGCGCGCTGCGCGGCCTGCGCGAACATCAGGGAGGTCAGCGGGGTGATCTCGGCGGGCTTCAGCACGATGGTGTTGCCCGCGGCGATGGCCGGCAGGACCTTCCAGGCGGCCATCTGGAGCGGATAGTTCCAGGGCGCGATGGAGCCGACCACGCCGACCGGTTCGCGGCGGACGGCGGAGGTGTGGTCGCCGCTGTATTCCCCGGCCGCCTTGCCCTCCAGGTGGCGGGCGGCACCGGCGAAGAACGCGGCGTTGTCGATGCTGCCCGGAACGTCGAACTCTTTGCTGAGCTTGATTGGCTTTCCGCAGTTGAGCGATTCCGCGGCGGCGAGGTCCGCGGCGTCCTCGGTGAGTGCCGCGGCGAAGCGGTGCAGGGTGTCGGACCGCTCGCCGGGCGTGGCGCCCGCCCATCCCGGCAGGGCCCGCGCGGCCGCCGCCACCGCGGCGTCCACGTCGTCGGTACCTGCGAGTTCGTACCGCAGGACGGTCTCGCCGGTGGCCGGGTCGACGACGTCCTGGGTACGGCCGGAGGTGCCGCTCCGCAGGCTCCCGGCGATGAATTGCGCCCCCGCGGCGAATCGCTCGGTCACTTCGAATCGCTGGTCCATGGTGCTCTCCTCCGCCGGGCGCCGGGGCCGCTCAGCGGCACTACCAGGCGTAGCTATTTCCGGAATCGATGGCCGATCCTGACAGAGCTGAAGGCGACCAACAAGTGATTCCGTTGTTGCCTTTTGGTTACGCGACGAATTCTGCGAATTCAGTGGCGGAAAACCCCGACACGTTGTCAGTGCTCGCTGACAGAATCCCGGCATGATGCACGACAACCCGGCAGCCACCCCGAGCCCGCCCACCCCCGGTACCGCGGACGGCCCGCGCTCGGTCGAGGAGGTGGTGGCGCTGACCGCCGCCGGCGAGCGGGTGAAGTACGTCCACTTCTGGGGCCATCGCCCGCCCCGCGACGGCGGCGTCGGGGCGAGCTGTTTCAGCCAGTGGTGGCCCGCCCCCTTCACCGTCGACGGCGTCCGGTACGCCACCGCCGAGCACTGGATGATGGCCGGCAAGGCCCGGCTCTTCGGGGACGCCGAAGCCGAGCGGCGGGCGCTCGCCGCGGCCCACCCCCAGCAGGCCAAGGAGGCCGGGCGGACGGTGCGCGGCTTCGCCGAGGAGGTCTGGCGGCGGCACCGCTTCGCCCTGGTCGTCGAGGGCAGCCGGCACAAGTTCGGCCAGCACCCGCGGCTGCGGGAGTTCCTGCTGGGCACCGGCTCCCGGGTCCTGGTGGAGGCCAGCCCGGTGGACCGGATATGGGGCATCGGGCTGGCCGCCGACGACGACCGCGCCGCCGACCCGGCCCGCTGGCGCGGGCTGAACCTCCTCGGCTTCGCCCTCATGGCGGCCCGGCAGGAGCTGGCCGCGGGCGGCGCCGTCTAGGCACCCGGGGAGCGGCGCCGTCCCGTGGGGCCGCACCGGCCCCGACCGGCCGCGTCGACCGTCCGGCCGCCCCCATACGATGACCGGATCGCACCGACCGTCCGCCGCGCGCCCTTCACCCGGCGCACTCTCCCAGGAGGATCCGTTGTCCGACCTCGACGCCTTCATCGCGGGCCTGCCCAAGGCGGAGCTGCACGTCCACCACGTCGGCTCGGCCTCCCCGCGGATCGTCGCCGAACTGGCCGCCCGGCACCCGGACTCCGCCGTGCCCAGCGACCCCGAGGCGCTCGCCGACTACTTCACCTTCCGCGACTTCGCGCACTTCATCGAGGTCTACCTCTCCGTCGTGGACCTGATCCGCGACGCCGAGGACGTCCGCCTGCTGACGTACGAGGTCGCGCGCGACATGGCCCGGCAGCAGATCCGCTACGCCGAACTGACGATCACGCCCTTCAGCTCGACCAGCCGCGGCATCCCGGACGCCGCCTTCGTCGAAGCCATCGAGGACGCCCGCAAGGCCGCCGAGTCCGAGCTGGGCGTGGTGCTGCGCTGGTGCTTCGACATCCCCGGCGAGGCGGGTCTGGCCGCCGCCGAGGAGACCGCCCGGATCGCCTGCGAGCTGCAGCCCGAGGGCCTGGTCTCGTTCGGCCTGGGCGGCCCCGAGATCGGCGTGCCCCGGCCCCAGTTCAAGCCGTACTTCGACCGGGCCATCGCCGCCGGACTGCACTCCGTCCCGCACGCCGGGGAGACCACCGGCCCCGGCACCATCTGGGACGCCCTGACGGACCTGCGCGCCGAGCGGATCGGCCACGGCACCAGTGCCACCCAGGATCCGAAGCTGCTGGCGCACCTCGCCGAGCACCGCATCCCGCTGGAGGTCTGCCCGACCTCCAACATCGCCACCCGGGCCGTCCGCACGCTGGCGGAGCACCCGGTGAAGGAGATGGTCGACGCCGGCGTCCTGGTCACCATCAACAGCGACGACCCGCCGATGTTCGGCACGGACCTCAACACCGAATACGGCGTCGCCGCCCGCCTGTTGGGCCTGGACACCACCGGCCTGGCCGCCCTCGCCAAGAACGCGGTCACCGCCGCCTTCATGGACGACGCGGCCAAGGCCCGGCTGTCCGCCGAGATCGACGCGTACGCGGCGGGGTGGCGCGGCTAGGGCGTGTCCGACCCTGACCCGTCGGACAGAACACCTAGCGCTCGCCCCACCGGTGGCCGGCGGCGGGTGCGGGGGCCGTCAGCCCTTGACCAGCCGTCGCGCCACCGCGTGCGAGACGACCGTGGCGCCGGCCGCCGCGGCGACGCCGCGGAGCACCCCGCCCGGGGTCGTGGGCCGCAGCCGCCCTGCCCGCCGCAGCCGCCCGCGGGCCCAGAGCGTGAACGGAACGACGAGCACGGGCGAGGTCGCCGACCCCGGGGTGTAGCCGCGGGCGGCGGCCGCCTGGGCCAGGTGCAGCAGGCCGTGCAGCCCGAAGCCGTCCAGCGCCGCCTGGAAGAACGCGGATCGGCCGCCGGTGCGGTGCCCCCGGACCGCCGCGGCGCCCACGATCGTCGCCATCACCGCCACCGCCGCGGCGAACTCCCGCTGGGTGACGCCCTCCACCGCCCGCCAGACCCGCTCGGGCACCTGCGGGAACCGGTTCCGCAGCGCCGGCACGTTCGCCCGCACCCAGCGCGGCCCGAAGGCCATCTCCTCGGCGTCGTGCAGCGCCCAGGCGGCGAACAGCCCCAGCGTGACCGCCGGCGACAGCCCGCCCCCGGCCGGCGCACCCGTCCCGGACGCCCCGGGAACCTTCGACTTCACCACAGAGATCGACACAACCGCCCATTCTGGCAAGCGAGTTGGCCACCTCGACCCCCGCACCGGCACCGGCCGACGCGCACGCCCTACAGCCCCACGATCCCGTTCCATGCCTTGGCGAACTCGGTCCGCTCCTTCGCGGTGATGTCCCGCGCGATGGCCAACCGCTTGCGCATCTCCGCGTCGGGGAAGATCAACGGGTCCTCGGCCAGCTGCGCCCGCTCCTTGTCCTTGGAGGAGGCGAGCACCTCACGCGCGGCCGGCACCGGGCAGACGTAGTTGACCCACGCGGCCAGCTCGGCCGCGACCTCCGGCTGGTAGTAGTAGTCGATCAGCCGCTCGGCGTTGCGCTTGTGGGCCGCGAGGTTGGGGATCATCATGCTCTCCGCCCACAGCTCCGCGCCCTCTTCGGGGACCACGAACTCGATGTCGGGGTTGTCCGCCTGCAACTGGATCACGTCGCCGGAGTACGCCTGCGCGGCGAGCACGTCGCCGGAGTCCAGGTCCTTGATGTAGTCGTTGCCGGTGAACCGGCGGATCTGCCCCTTGCGCACCAGGCCGCCGACCTGGTCGATCATCCGGTGGAAGTCGTCGGCGGTCCAGCGGGTGATGTCGGCGCCGTTGCCCTGGAGCAGCATGGCGAACGCCTCGTCGAGCCCGGACAGCAACGTCACCCGGCCGCGCAGGTCCGGCTTCCACAGGTCGGAGGTGTGCTTGATCTGCCGGCCGAGCTTCCTGCGGTTGTAGGCGATGCCGGTGATGCCGGACTGCCAGGGCACCGAGTGCAGGCGGCCGGGGTCGAAGTGCGGGGTGCGCAGCAGCGGGTCGAGGTGCTCGGCGACGTTCGGCTGGGCCTTGCGGTCCATGGTCTCGACCCAGCCGAGCCGGACGAACCGGGCGCACATCCAGTCGCTGATGACGATCAGGTCGCGCCCGGTGGCCTGGTGGTTCATCAACGCCGGGCTGATCTTGCCGAAGAACTCGTCGTTGTCGTTGATCTCCTCGGTGTACGTCACGGAGATCCCGGTGCGCTTCTGGAACGCGTCCAGCGTGGGGCGGCGCTGCTTGTCGTGGTCGTCGACGTCGATGTAGAGCGGCCAGTTGGCGAAGACCAGCTCGTGCTCCCGGGCGGAGCGGTCCGGGGCCTCGCGGTCCGCCGCCTCGACGTACGCCGGCGGCACCCCGCATCCCGTCATGGCGGCCAGCGCCCCGGTCACACCGATTCCGCCCATGCCCCTGAGCAGCGAACGCCGCGAAAGATCAGCCATGGCGAGCACTCTCACGTGCCGCGGGCGGAGGCGGCAAGAGACAGAGCGTCAATTGCCGGGCCTCCGCCCGCGACGGTGTGTCGAGCGTTCCGTGTCGCTCGACGGTGGGGATCCCCCTTCAGGGCCGGCCGGTTCAGCCGTCCAGCGAGGTCATCACGTGCTTGATCCGGGTGTAGTCGTCGAAGCCGTAGGCGGACAGGTCCTTGCCGTAGCCGGACTTCTTGAAGCCGCCGTGCGGCATCTCGGCGACCAGCGGGATGTGGGTGTTGATCCACACGCAGCCGAAGTCCAGGACCTTGGACATCCGCATGGCGCGGGCGTGGTCCTTGGTCCACACCGAGGAGGCCAGGGCGTACTCGACGCCGTTGGCCCACTCCACCGCCTGCTTCTCGTCGGTGAAGGACTGCACGGTGATGACCGGGCCGAAGACCTCCTGCTGGACGATCTCGTCGTCCTGCTTCAGGCCCGAGACGACGGTCGGGGCGAAGAAGTAGCCCTTCTCGCCGACCTGCTCGCCGCCCGCCTCGATCTTGGCGTGCGCGGGCAGCCGCTCGATGAAGCCCTTGACCTGCTTGAGCTGGTTGGCGTTGTTCAGCGGGCCGTAGAGCACGTCCTCGTCGTCGACCGCGCCGGTCTTGGTCTCCGAGGCGGCCTTGGCCAGCGCCGCGACGAACTCGTCGTGGATGGACTCCTGGACGAGCACGCGGGTGGCGGCCGTACAGTCCTGACCGGCGTTGAAGTAGCCGGCGGTGGCGATGTCCTCGACGGCCTTGGCGATGTCGGTGTCCTCGAAGACCACGACCGGCGCCTTGCCGCCGAGCTCCAGGTGGACCCGCTTGAGGTCCTTCGACGCGGACTCGGCGACCTGCATGCCGGCGCGTACCGAGCCGGTGATCGAGGCCATCGCCGGGACCCTGTGCTCGACCATCAGACGGCCGGTCTCCCGGTCGCCGCAGACCACGTTGAACACGCCGCGGGGGTGGCCGAGTTCGTCGAGGACGCTGCCGATGATGTCGGCGATCAGCACCGTCGAGGCGGGGGTGGTGTCGGAGGGCTTGATGACCACGGTGTTGCCCGCGGCGAGCGCCGGGGCGAACTTCCACACGGCCATCATCATCGGGTAGTTCCACGGCGCGACCTGGGCGCAGACGCCCACCGGCTCGCGGCGGATGATCGAGGTGAAGCCGTCCATGTACTCGCCGGCCGAGCGGCCCTCCAGCATCCGGGCGGCACCCGCGAAGAAGCGGATCTGGTCCACCATCGGCGGGATCTCCTCGGAACGGACCAGGGCGATCGGCTTGCCGCAGTTCTCGGACTCGGCGGCGATCAGCTCCTCGGCGCGCTCCTCGAAGCGGTCGGCGATCTTGAGGAGGACCTTCTGGCGCTCGGCCGGGATCAGGTCGCGCCAGGCGGGGAAGGCGGCTTCGGCCGCCGCCATGGCCGCGTCCACGTCCTCGGAGCCGGAGAGAGGGGCAGTGGCGTACGGCTCGCCCGTGGCCGGGTTGACCACCTCCGTGGTCCGGCCGTCGGCGGCGTCCCGGAACTCCCCGTCGATGTAGTTGCGCAGACGACGCAGTGCGGTGGTCACTGTGCGCCCCCTTCAGTGTCAGATGTCCGGTGGTTGGGATCCCACACTAGCCGCGGAAGCCACGTTTTCAACACACCCACATGGCTCAAACGACGGAATCAGTGAAATTCTCCTCGATCAACAACTGATTTCATTGAATCGGGGTTGCCATACTGCCGAACCTCGTGCACAGTGAGGGACGTGGCCACTCGTGACAGAAACGGCACTCCGTCGATCGACTCCGTCTCCCTGGCGATCATCGAGCAGCTCCAGGAAGATGGGCGCCGTCCCTACGCCGCGATCGGCAAGGCCGTGGGCCTGTCCGAGGCGGCGGTACGCCAGCGCGTACAGAAGCTGCTCGACCAAGGCGTGATGCAGATCGTCGCGGTCACCGACCCCCTCACGGTCGGTTTCCGTCGACAGGCAATGGTCGGCATCAACGTCGAGGGTGACCTCGATCCCGTGGCCGACGCCCTGACGACCATGGAAGAAGTCGAGTACGTCGTCATGACGGCAGGTTCGTTCGATCTCCTCATCGAGATCGTCTGCGAGGACGACGACCACCTTCTGCAAATGATCAACAAGCGGATCCGCACGCTTCCCGGCGTCCGATCCACCGAGAGCTTCGTGTACCTCAAGCTCCGGAAGCAGACCTACACCTGGGGAACGAGATAGCAATGAGCGCCGACCTCTCCAAGACGGCGTACGACCACCTGTGGATGCACTTCACCCGCATGTCGTCGTACGAAAACGCCCCCGTGCCCACGATCGTGCGCGGCGAAGGCACCAACATCTACGACGACAAGGGCAAGCGCTACATCGACGGCCTCGCCGGCCTCTTCGTGGTCAACGCCGGCCACGGCCGCGTCGAGCTCGCCGAGACCGCCTACAAGCAGGCCCAGGAACTGGCCTTCTTCCCGGTCTGGTCCTACGCGCACCCCAAGGCCGTGGAGCTGGCCGAGCGCCTGGCGAACTACGCCCCGGGCGACCTCAACAAGGTCTTCTTCACCACCGGTGGTGGCGAGGCCGTCGAGACCGCCTGGAAGCTCGCCAAGCAGTACTTCAAGCTCACCGGCAAGCCGATGAAGCACAAGGTCATATCCCGCGCGGTCGCCTACCACGGCACCCCGCAGGGCGCCCTGTCGATCACCGGTCTGCCGGGCCTGAAGGCCCCCTTCGAGCCGCTGGTTCCCGGCGCGCACAAGGTGCCGAACACCAACATCTACCGCGCCCCGATCCACGGCGACGACCCCGAGGCCTTCGGCCGCTGGGCCGCCGACCAGATCGAGCAGCAGATCCTCTTCGAGGGCCCGGAGACCGTCGCCGCGGTCTTCCTGGAGCCGGTGCAGAACGCCGGTGGCTGCTTCCCGCCGCCCCCCGGCTACTTCCAGCGGGTCCGCGAGATCTGCGACCAGTACGACGTGCTGCTCGTCTCCGACGAGGTCATCTGCGCCTTCGGTCGCCTCGGCACGATGTTCGCCTGTGACAAGTTCGGCTACGTCCCGGACATGATCACCTGCGCCAAGGGCATGACCTCGGGCTACTCCCCGATCGGTGCCTGCATCATCTCCGACCGCCTCGCCGAGCCGTTCTACAAGGGTGACAACACCTTCCTGCACGGCTACACCTTCGGTGGTCACCCGGTCTCCTCCGCCGTGGCGCTGTCGAACTTCGACATCTTCGAGCGCGAGGGCCTGAACCAGCACGTACTCGACAACGAGGGCAACTTCCTCAGCACGCTGCAGAAGCTGCACGACCTGCCGATCGTCGGCGACGTCCGCGGCAACGGCTTCTTCTACGGCATCGAGCTCGTGAAGGACAAGGCCACCAAGGAGTCCTTCAACGACGAGGAGACCGAGCGCGTCCTCTACGGCTTCCTCTCCAAGGCGCTGTACGACAACGGCCTCTACTGCCGCGCCGACGACCGTGGCGACCCGGTCATCCAGCTGGCCCCGCCGCTGATCGCCGACCAGACGGTCTTCGACGAGATCGAGCAGATCCTGCGCTCCGTCCTCACCGAGGCGTGGACCAAGCTCTGATCATCGCGTCACCTCCCGGCGCACGGGGCAACCCGCGCTAGTCACTCCCCTGGTGCACTGGCCACTCCCCGACGCGCCGGAAGACAACTGCACACCTCACGGCCCGGATTCACTCGTTCCCTTCCATACGGGTGAATCTGGGCCGTTGTGGCTGCCGAGCCACATTTGACCGGGGACCCGATTCCTTACCGTGCTGGTGACCGATACCCTCCGTGGTCGTTCCCCCGACCGGGGGAACGAGCAGCGTACGAGCGAGAGGTGTGCAGATGGTGGCCCCGCCTGACAACGACGTTCTCTGGGCACGCGGCCTACACCACGCGCACGGCGCCACCGTCGCCCTCACCGGGGTCTCCCTCGGTGTGCGGGAGGGCGAGATCCTCGCCGTCACCGGCCCCCGCGGCAGTGGCAAGACCACACTCCTGAAGTGCCTGTCCGGCCAACTCGTACCGACCGAGGGCGAGGTCCTCTTCGACCGCGCCCCCGTCCACACCCTCTCCTCCCCCAGCCGCGAACGGCTGCGTCTCGAACGGTTCGGCTGGATCGACACCGAACCCCACCTCGTCCCGGAACTCACCGTCTGGGAGAACACCGCCCTCCCACTCCTGCTGCGCGGCACCGGCCACCGCGCGGCCAAGCACACCGCCATCGAATGGCTGGAACGCCTCGACGTGGGCATGTGCGCCCGCCGCCGCCCCGCCCGGCTCGACCAGTCCCAGCGCCAGCGCGTCGCCATCGCCCGCGCCCTGGTCACCACCCCACAGGTGCTCTTCGCCGACGAACCGACCGCCCCGCTCCACAGCGCCGACGGCGTCCAAGTGCTGCGCACCCTGACCACCGCAGCCCGCTCCCACCGCATCACCGTGGTCCTGGCGACCTACGACCCCCAGGTCGCCGCGCAGGCCGACCGGGCCGTCAGCCTCCTCGACGGCCGCCTCTCCGGCGCCGCCCCCGAGGACGCCGGCGCCTCCGACGAGGAAAGCAGGGCAGCGTGCTCGCTCTCCGTCTGACCTTCCGCGCTCACCCCCTCGTCCTGTTGCGCCGTCTCCTCGTCGCCACCGCCGCGGCCGGCACCGGCTTCCTGGTGCTGACCGCCCTCGCCCACGCCGCCGCCCACCCCACCGCGGCCGGCGCCTCCCTGGGCCGCCTCCTGTGGTGCGCCGCCCCGCTCGCGGCCACCGCCCAACTCGCGGTGTCCGTGGCCCGCACCGACCCGGCCGCCCGCCTCCAACGCGGCATGACCGCCGCCGGCCTGGGACCGTTCCGACTCACCCTGCTCGCCGCGGCCTCCACCGCCCTGACCTGTGCCCTGGGCGTCCTCCTCGCCCTCATCGCCTTCCTCACCCTCCGCGGCGACTTCGGCACCGCCGCCCGCACCGCCGCCCCGCGCGCCGTCGACGCCGGTCTGCTCGGCGCCGGCCACCCGCTGCCGCTGATCGGCGCCCTGATGCTGCTGTCCCTCGTCCCGCTGACGGTCGCCGCGGCCACCGCCTACTCGCTCCGTCCCCGCGCCGAAGCGGGCGCCGTCGACACCGAGCCCGCCTCGATCACCAAGGCCCCCTCCGGCCTCCCGTGGGGCGTCGCGCTGACCGCGGCCGGCCTGGCCCTCGAGTCCTACACGACCCCCGTCGGCGGCACCCCCGGTGGTCTGTTGCCCCTCCCCGGCCACCTGATCGGCAGCCCACCGGGCGTCCTGGCCGGCTGGGCCCTGGCAGCCTTCGGTCTCGTCCTGGCCGGCCCCGGCCTGGTGTACCTGTCGGGCCAACTGCTGTGCGCGGGCCGCCCCGGCGCGCTGCGACTGCTGTCCGGGCGCGTCCTCCAGGAGGAGTCACACCGCCTGGGCCGCCCGCTCGGCGTCCTGTGCGCGGTGGCCTCCGGCATCTACGCCGCCGCCACCGTGTACCAGGCTGCTCCCTCCCGGCCCCTCGGTCCGTTCACGGCAATCGGCGCGGCGATCATCTTTGCCTGCGTCTCCATCAGCGCGCTCTCGGCCAGCCTGGAATCCCGAGCAGCCCGCGCCCGCACCACCGCCGCCCTACGCCGACTCGGCGCATCCGCCTCCACCCTCCACCGCGCGACCGCCCTCCGCGCCGTTGCCGTACTGCTCGTCCTCGGCCCCCTGACCTGGACGGTCGCGGAGATGGCCACTCTTCCCCTGGTCCACTGAGAAATCGCGGGATGTGGCTCTCGCCTGGGGGGCGGCCTGGGACACGTGCAAGGAGGAGCTTTGCCGTGGGTGGCGTCGGGCTCGTTGGGTCTTGTTGTTCTCGTTCCTCTCATTCTTCTCGTTGGGCTCGTTGGGCTCGTTGGGCTCGTTGGGCTCGTTGGGCTCGTTGGCCCCTTGCTCTCTTGTTACTGCGAATTCGCTGTGCGCCAAGCGAGTTGAGTGGTGGGGCCGCGTCTTCCGAAGAGTCGCGCTGTACGGCGGCGGCGGTGGCTTGAGCAGCGGTGGCTGAACGGTGATGGCTGGGGCGTTGCTTGCTGATGCGCGGATCCGCGAGGGGTTGTTCCTTCCGGAGCGCGTGGGGCTCAAGCCGGTTGTCGCCGGGGCGTCGTATCGAGGGCGAACGAGATTTGCCGTGAGGCATGGAGGAGCTTGAGCTGAAGGCCCATGCGCTGAATTCGGTTCGGTATGGCGTAGAGGCTCTTGCTTGGATGTGAACACCGCACACCGCACACCGCTCTGACTCTTCGACGCGTAGGCGTGGGCAGGGAGACACGGCACGCCGTCCAGTTGCAGGATGGCGACTGCCTGGCGGGCCCACAGCGCTCCGGAACACGGCGGGATGCGGTTGATGCATGTCGGTCCACCAGCTTCCGGGCCGACGGCAGCCGGTCGGAACGTCTCGGACATGGGGACCGTCAGACACCCGGTCGCCGGCCAAGGCACACGCAACGCGCAGGCTGACTCGACGCACACCGGACAGGAGCGGGACGTTACGACTTCCCGCACGACATTCCAGTTGCCCAGCGCGAAGTCTTCCGGCCATGCCCGCCCCCGTCCCGCCGCGCCCCGTCGGCTACGACGCCGTCAGCGGGCGAGAGCCGTCACCTCGACCTCTATTCGCCACTCCGGCTGTGCCAGCGACGACACTTCGAGCAAGGTGTCCGCGGGATAGGGCTCGGACAGGAACTCCTCGCGCAGGGTGATCACATGACCGAGGTCGGCGGCCATGTCCGTCACGAAGATGCCGACCTTTACCACGTCTGCGAGCGACGCACCGGCCTCGGCGAGCACTCGCTGGACGTTCGCGAACGCCTGGCGCCCCTGGGTCAGGAAGTCGTCTGCGACGGTCCGCCCCTGCTCATCGATACCCGCCTGCCCGGACACGTGGATCAGACCACCTGCCTTGATTGCCTGCGAAATCTTGTACGGCTCGTACCAGTCCGGCGTGGTCGCGATCCGCTGGATACCCGGGACACCTCCCGCTTCCACGACGCTTGTCGATGCCATGCCGCTCCCCCTCATAGCTCCATGTACACACATCCCTTGCATGCACATACATAAGTTTCAGGCGCATGTACGCTGATGTCAAGAGTTCGCTGGGGAACACCCCGAAAGAGGTCGGAGCGCGACGCCAGAGAAGGCGGACGAGCGACGGAAGAGGACAGAATCCATGGACGCGGAGCACTGGGACCGGTTCGGAGCACTGCACACGCGCGTCGAGCAAGAACTCGCGAAAGCGCTGCAACAGCACCACAAGCTCGGTCTCTCCGAGTACCGTGCGCTGGCCCGTCTCGCGGCGTCGGACGACGGTGAGCTGCGGATGCAGGAGCTCGCGGACCTCATCGGTCTCAACCAGAGCTCCGTCAGCCGACTGGCTTCCCGGCTGGAGTCGTCCGGCCTGACCCGTCGCGACCTGTGCCCGGGCGACCGACGCGGTGTCTACAGCGTGATCACCGACGAGGGCCGTGAAATGCAGAGCAGGGCACGCCCGACGTACGACGACGCACTGCGCACGGCTCTCGACTCAGCCGCCGAGGACGGCTCGCTCGGCCCGCTGGTGAAGTCCCTGCGCC
This sequence comes from Streptomyces sp. VTCC 41912, assembly GCF_045799175.1. Taxonomy (NCBI): domain Bacteria; kingdom Bacillati; phylum Actinomycetota; class Actinomycetes; order Kitasatosporales; family Streptomycetaceae; genus Streptomyces; species Streptomyces sp. VTCC 41912. The sequence continues at coordinate 246,539 of NZ_JBJMAB010000006.1, read as the reverse complement.
CGTAACGAGGGCTACGTACGGCGGGGCCGACCGAGTCTCCCCGCACCCGTAAACCGTGCGCGCGACCGAGCCGTGGGCACACACCCTGCGTCGCAACATCGGCGGACAGCCCTCCTGGCCGTGGTTCGACCCGACCTACTTGGCCTCGACCCTGGTGGCGGCCACACCCAGGCACCGCAGCCCTACCGGTAGCAGCCGGTCAGAGCGGCTGGCGATGCACATCGTCGTGGTCGCCAACCGGCTGCAAAGCCCTCAGGAAGACCATCTCGGCCGTCCTGGGAGCCCCCCTGATGCTCTCCCGGTAGCACCGGCTGGCAAGCCACTTGAGGACAAGCTGCGGCCTGCACGGGGAAGGCCGACACAACCGAACGGCGACGTCCACGGCTCGTTCCCGTAAGCCGACCCGCGTACGGAAGCCTCCCTTGCCGGCTCCTCGCGCCGGCCAAGAGCCCCTTGCACCCCCGCCCGGGGGCACTCCCCTCCCCCCCCATTTCCCCACGGCAAGAGATCTTTTGCCCTTGGAGGCAACTCACGTACCGAAATGCACGTCTGCCAATCCAGGTAATGAACAGGTAATGCGGCGTGTGAACGGAGCCTTCGGTGATCATCGGCCTTGTGACGGCCATAGCGGCGTCCGCCTGCTACGGCACAGGTTCGGTCCTTCAGGCGGTGGGATCGCGGAAGTCCGCTCGGCGGGAGGCGGCGAAGGCATCCGGCGACACCGTCACACAGCACGGCGGCCCCAGCCTCTCGTCGACCGCCAAAGCCGCCGTGACCTGGGAGTTCATGGTCGGCACGGTCCTGGACTTCATTGGCTTCGGGCTGGGTGCGCTCGCAGCCCGGATGCTGCCGCTGTTCCTCTCGCAGACCGTGATCAGCGCGAACCTCGTGATCACGGCCGTGTTGAGCGTCAAGCTCCTCAACATTCGCCTCACCCGTCCCGAATGGGCCTCCATCGGTGTGGTCTGCTCGGCACTGGTGCTGCTGGCCACCGCGGCCGGCCCGGAGGGGAGCGGCCACACACCGATCGACACCCATTGGTGGCTGCTGGTCGCCTCGGTTGTGATCATCGGTGGTGGCACCCTGCTCGTGCGTCTGCTCGGCGGGCGGGCCGCGATCCTCGCGGGCCTCTTGTCCGGCTTGGGCTTCGGCGCCCTAGGAGTGGGCGTGCGCGTCCTGAACGGTGTGGACCCGTTCCACCTGCCGTCCCTCCTCGGTGATCCCGCGCTGTACGCGATCCTGGTGGCAGGCATCGGCGGAATGTACCTGCACACGGTCGCCCTGCAGATCGGTTCGGTGAACGGTGCCACGGCGGCGCTCGTGGTGGGCGAAACCGTGGTGCCCGGCATTCTCGGAGTGCTGTGGCTCGGCGACTCCTCTCGTCCTGGCTTCGCATGGATGGCGATCCTTGGCTTCGTGGTCGCCGTGGCCGGGGCCGTCGCGGTCGCCTGGTTCGGCGAACCGGAGTCGACCTCACCGGATGAGGAACAGGATCCGGGTTCGGAGCAGGCAGTAGCCGTCGGGCACGGCTCCACGCCAACCGCGGGAAGCGCGACGGGGCCGACGGGGCCGACGGCAGAAGCCCTGCCGGAGGAGAGCTCGCGCAACGCGGCGGTATAGCGACCGCTGCCGATACCGCGGCGCCGTAGCCACGACCCTCCTCGCCCTTGGCGCTGGCCTGCCCGCGGCTCACAGCGTCGTCTCCTCTCCCACTTCGGGGGCGCGTCTCTTACGGTCCGCTTGTTCTGTCACTCGCTGCGGAACGCTCACGTGCCCCGTACCGCAGCCCTGCCGAAGGCCGTCCGCCTGGCGCTGGTCAGGGCCGGGAACAACGCCCGGCCCGATTTCCTCCGATAGATCGCCCAACACCGCCTCGCTCAATGACGCGTGGTCCAGTGACCGGCGACGGATCGCGCTGCGCGGTCCGGTCGCCGTTGCGACCTGCATCATTCGTGGCCACGCCCAGAGCACCAGGGGATAGACGAGGTAGCCGAACCGTGTCGCCGGCATCAGTGCCATGGCGAGCGCGAGGCCGATCGCCAGGCGGTCGGCCGCAGCCCGCACCGTCCGCGGCGGCCGTATCGCCAGGGAGCCGGCGACGCCGATGGCGGCGACGGCCAGCAGCACCATCGCGATGATCGCCCCGCCAGGAACGTAGGTGGCCAGGAGCCACCCGGGCAGCGGGCTGGCGGCAGGGGACGTCGCGCTGCCGAGCCCCAAGGGAAACTCCAGAACGTTCTCGACGAATGCCCTGGGGGCTGTGAGCAGGAACGGAACAACGGCCGTCAATACCGTCAGAGCGGTTGCAGCAGCAGCGGCAAGGGGCGAGCGCCGGCCGTGTCTGGCTGCCACCAGCGCCAACACGACGGGCGCAGCGGGCCAGGCCGTCCACTTGAGCGCCGCCGCAGCACCTATCAGTATCCCCGCACGCCCCGGTGTACCGTTTGCGGCCGCTGCCAGTCCCCAGCACATCAGGCCGATCACCGGAAGGTCGATTCCCCCGACTGCCAGAGGCAGGGCCACCAGCGGGCAGGCCGCGAGCCACAACAGCACGGGAGCGGTAGCGCAACGGGGCGCGGTAGGAGTTCCGGGCCGGCCTCCGGCCACGCCCCGCACACGGCGAACGAGCGTCCTTGTCGCAGCGGCCATGGTCACGAAGAATGCGCCCGCCATCCACCATCGCGCGTCGGTGAGCGGCCCGCCGCCGAACAGCGCATGCGGGAGACCGAAGACCGCCATGCCGGGCAGGTACGGGTTGTAGTCCCCGACCGTGGTGGGTGCAGGTATGTAGGGGCTGCCCGAGTGCAGCAACAAGTCACCGGAGCGTTCGACGACTGCGACTTCCAGCTGCGCGCTGCTGTCCCACACCAGAAGGAGCAGTGGCACGACCACCGACCCCATCACAGCCAGGATCAGGGACAGTTCGTGGGGGAACACGGCACTGCGCGACGGACGTCTTCTCTTGGCAAGCCGAGCCGCGGTCATCGCCGCACACCCGTATCCGACTGCTGCGGACAGGCTCCATGTCCGGTGCGGGGGAAGGGTGGTGAAGAGCGCTAGGCCCAGCGCGGCGATCGCGCACGCGCTCCATCCCCACGCTTCGCGGCACGTGCTTCTGCGCGGTCCGCCGCCCGTGCTTCGCGGCGCGCGCAGACCCCATCCCAGCCTGTCGCATTGCCCTAAGTTCGTTGATTTGCCAGCCGGTTGATTCTTCATGACGCTCCCGTCCTCGCCGTGATCACGAGGCTATGGACAGGCGGATCGCGGAGCGTCAAACGAGGAACCGAACTTCGGCGTCAACCCGTGGCATGACATGTCAGCCATGGATCAACCCGTGCGGCGACGCGGCGGCTGCCGCGAAGCCGAAAAAATATCGGCATGAGCACTTCTCTCCGGCAGCGGCTCCGCGCGTGGGTCGCGTCGCCGTCCTATCCCTGGGTATCCGGCGGGGCCCTCACGGTTTTCGCGGCCGTGGAGCTCGTGGTCGTGCCGCGCCACTCTCTGGTGATCGCGCTGGGCGTGCTGCTCTCCGCGGCGACTCTGGCGTGGCGTCACGTGCGCCCGGCCATCGCGGCCCTCTCCGCAGGAGCAGCCCTGTTGAGTTTCGCCGCTGGAGCGGACCTCTACATCGCAGCAACCGTCAGCGGACTCGTGGCGTGTTACACCCTCGGACGACACCGCGTCGCGCATCCGGCTCTGCTCGCCGGTATCGGCTCGGTCCTCTCCCTCGCGGTGAACGTCTGGCACATCGCGTCCTGGCACCCGAGGTCCTACACCTTCGATCTGCTCGCCGAGTGGTTCGTCCTGACCGTGGCGATCGTGGCCGCGGTAGCGGTGGGGGACGCGGTTCGCGCGCGCGAGGAGACACGGCGTGAGCGGGCGGCCGCGCAGCTCCGGCTCCTCGCGATGGAGCGCCGGCAGGCCGCCGCGGCGGAGCGGGCAGCAATCGCCCGGGAACTGCACGACGTCGTTTCGCACTCCGTCTCGGTGATCGCCGTGCAGGCGGAGAGCGCCACCTACACCACACCGCACCTGTCGCCGCAGGCCCGTGAGGGCTTCCAGCAGATCGCCAGGTCCGCCCGCGCATCGATGGCGGAGTTGCGTCGGCTGCTGGGTGTGCTGCGAACGGGCCCCGAGGACCGCACGGGAACGACACCGCAACCAACCCTCGACGCATTGGGCGAGCTGATAGCGCAGCACCGCTCCGTGGGCGGCGAGGTCGAACTGCGGATCAGCGGAGACCGGGTCGAGTTGCCCACGTCCTGCGAGCTGTCGGCCTATCGCATCGTCCAGGAAGGGCTGACCAACGTGCGGCGGCACGCTCCGGGTGCCCATGCGGTGGTGGAGATCGAGTATCGGACCGACCGGCTGGCGGTGCGGATCGCGGACGACGGCCCGGGGTCACCGGGCGTGGTGCACTCCGGACATGGCCTGGCCGGCATGGAGGAGCGGGCCACGTTGCTCGGGGGCAGGCTCACCGCGAGCCCGGGTCCGGACGGCGGCTTTCTCGTAGAGGCGGAAATCCCGTGGTGATCAGAGCAATTGTGGCCGACGACCAGGCCATCGTCCGAACCGGTTTCGTCAACCTCCTGGGCACGCAGGACGACATCGAGGTGGTGGGTGAGGCCGAGGACGGCGTGCAGGCGGTACGGGTGGCGGCGGAGCAGCGCCCCGACCTCGCACTGCTGGACATCCGGATGCCGCACAAGAACGGCATCGAGGCCGCCCGGGAGATCACTCGGGCGTCGGGTGGCGCGACCAAGGCGTTGATGCTGACGACGTTCGGGCTCGACGAGTACGTGTACGACGCGCTCGCAGCCGGCGCCAGCGGCTTCCTCTTGAAGGACACCACGTTCCCGGAACTCCTCCACGCCGTGCGGGTGGTGGCGGAGGGCAATGCACTGTTGGCGCCTGAGTTGACCAAGCGGTTGATCGCGCAGTTCGTCAAGCAGAGATCGGCACCGGCTCCGGTGCGCACGGTCGAGGAGCTGACCGGCCGTGAGGTGGAGGTGCTCCTCCACATCGCCCAGGGGCTGTCCAACGCGGAGATCTCCGCACGCCTGACGATCACCGATCACACCGTCAAGACGCACATCAACCGGCTCTTCACGAAGATGGGGCTCCGTGATCGTGCCCAGGCGGTGATCCTCGCCTACGAGTTGGGCCTGGTCATCCCGCAGGGCCGGCGCCCCGCCCCTCCCTCACGCACCTAACGGCCCCCACCCCCTTCAGGAGCGGATCATGGCCCAGCACCGGCAGGCGACACGCTCACTCCTCCGTGTCGTCCAACACCACCACGTCCTCGACGGCGAAGGAGATGCCGACCCGGTCTCCGGACTCCGGCGCTTCGTGGAGTGGGCACGCCGCCTCCACCTGCGGTCCGCTCGGCGGTTGGAGCAACAGCGCAACGTGCGTGCCACGGAAGGTCCGGGCCACGACCGTGCACGGCAGGCCGTCCGCCGGGGACGTCAGCCGGACGCCGGCCGGGCGCACGAGCAGGCGGCAGGCACCATCCGAAGTGCCGTCCGGTACGGGCACCTTGCCCCAAGGGGTAACGGCGGATTCGCCCTGCACGGTCGCCTCCACCACGTTGTCGAAACCGAGGAAACGGGCGACGAAGGCGGAAGCGGGGCGCTGCCAGACCTCCAAGGGGGTGCCGCTCTGAGCGATCCGGCCGTCCCGCATCACCACGACGCGGTCGGCGAGGGCGAAGGCCTCCCCTTGGTCGTGGGTGACGGCGAGCACCGTCGTGCCCAACTCGCGAAAAAGTCGGCGCAGTTCGACGACGAGGCGCTCGCGCAGCCCCCGGTCCAGTTGCCCGAGGGGTTCGTCCAGCATCAACAGCCGCGGGCTCGGGGCGAGGGCCCGAGCGAGAGCGACGCGCTGTTGCTCGCCGCCGGACAGCGACGCCACGGCCCGGCGCTCGGCGCCCGGGAGCCCGACGAGATCCAGCAGTTCGGTGACCGTGCGTTGCTGCTCGGCGCGGGAGGAGCCCCGCATCCGCACTCCGAAGGCCACGTTCCCCGCGACATCGCGCTGCGGGAACAACTGGTGGTCCTGGAACATCAACCCGACGCCACGCCGGTGCGTGGGCACCCCCACCTGGTCGCGCCCTTCGAGCAGCACGGCCCCCGCGTCGGCGTGCTGCAGCCCGGCGACGACCCGCAGCAGGGTGGACTTGCCGCTGCCGCTGGGGCCGAGGACGCAGACGATTTCGTGTGCGGCGACGAACAGGTCCACCCCGTCGAGCGCGGGATGCGCGCCGGGCGTGCCGAAACTGACCGTGACGCTGTCCAGGCGCAGCATTTCCGATGCCGCGGTCCGGGCCTGTGCCGTCATCTAGAACTCCCCGGAGTGGTCGGTGCGGATGCGCTCCAGGGCCAGCAGGGCGCCCGCGCACACCACCATCAATATGGTCGACAGGGCCATCGCCTGGCCGTAGTTGAACTCGCCCGCGCGGCCCAGCAGTCGGGTGACGGCCACCGGCAGCGTCGGCTGGTCCGGCCGGGCGATGAAGACGGTCGCGCCGAACTCACCGAGCGACACCGCGAAGGCGAAGCCCGCCGCGACGAGCAGCGCCCGCCGCACCATCGGCAGGTCCACCTCGCGCCAGACCTGCCAAGGCGAGGCACCGAGGACCGCCGCCGCTTCCCGCAGCCGCCCGTCCACCGCCCGCAGGACGGGCAGCATCGTGCGGACCACGAACGGCACACCCACCAGGGCCTGGGCGAGCGGGACCAGCCACCACGAGGCCCGCAGGTCCAGCGGCGGCTTGTCGAGGGTGATCAGGAATCCGAAGCCGACGGTCACGGCAGAGACTCCGAGGGGCAACATCAGCAGTCCGTCGAAGCCGCGCAGGAGCCGGGTGATCATCGGCGTCCGCCCGGACGGGCCGGCTGCCGGCCGGGAGCGGGTGAGTGCGGCCGCGGCCAGTCCTCCGACCAGGAGGGCGATCGCGGTGGCTGCCGCACCGTAGGCGAGGGAGTTCCAGAGGGCGTCGAGGGGGGCGACGGCGAAGGTGCTGTCGGCGGACGCCGCATCGTGCAGCGTCTTGTAGAAGACCAACCCGTAGCCGTCCGGGCCGGCGAAGGATTGCTCGACGAGTACGGCGAGCGGCAGGACGAGCAGCACCGCGATGACGGTGAGGGTGCCCCACAGCAGCGCCCACTGGCCTGCGCCGTGCGGACGACGGGCGGTCCGGGAGGCGTCGACGAGCCGCAGGGTGGATTCGCGGCGCCGCACGGTCCAGGCATGCAGCGCCAACAGTCCCAGTACGGCCGCGAACTGGATCAGGGTGAGCACGGCGGCGGTCGGCAGGTCCAGGAAGTCGGCGGTCTGCCGGTAGATCTCCACCTCCAACGTGGAGAAGGTGGGTCCGCCGAGGATCTGCACCACTCCGAAGGAGGTGAAGGTGAAGAGGAACACCATCAGCGCCGCGGCGGCCACCGCCGGCCCGAGCGCGGGCAGCGTCACCTTCCGCCACGCCGCGAACCGTCCGGCGCCCAGGACCCGGGCCGCCTCCTCCTGACGCGGGTCGAGCTGGGACCAGAGCCCGCCGACGGTGCGGACGACGACGGCGTAGTTGAAGAAGACGTGGGCCAGCAGGATCGCCCACACCGAGGTGTCCAGCCGGACGCCCCACAGGTCGTCCAGCAGCCCGCCCCGGCCGACCAGCGCCAGGAAGGCGGAGCCGACGACGACGGTGGGCAGCACGAACGGCACCGCCACCACCGCCCGCAGCAGTTGTTTGCCGGGGAAGTCGAAGCGGGCGAAGACGTAGGCGCCGGGCAGCGCGATCAGCAGCGTCAAGGCGGTCGAGGCAGCGGCCTGCCACACCGTGAACCACAGCACGTGGAGGACGTCCGGATCACCGAGCACGGCGCCGAAGCGGCCGAGTTGCCACTGCCCGCCGTCCTTCAGCCCCCGGCCGACGATCACGGCGACCGGGTAGGCGAAGAACACCACGAAGAAGACGAACGGCACGACCATCAGGCCGAGCCGCACCGCCGTGGTCCGCGCGGTCCCCCGTTGCCGGGTGCGGGCTACTTCAGAACGAGCGAGGACCACTGCTTGACCCACTGGTCACGGTTCTTGGCGATCGTCTCGGGTGCGAGGGTCGCCGGCTTGTCGATCGTGACGCCGTAGCGGGTGAACAGCTCCGGCTCCTTGGCGTCCTTGCGTGCCGGGTTGACGAACATCTGCAGCGGCATGTCCTCCTGGAACGTCTTCGACAGGAGGAAGTCGAGCAGCGCCTTGCCGCCCTTCTCGTTCTTGGCGCCCTTGAGCAGGCCACCGAATTCGATCTGCTGGAAGCAGGTGCCGGTCGCGACGCCGGTCGGGGCCTCCTTCGGGGCGGGGTTCTTGCCCATCACTTCGGCGGGCGGGCTGGAGGCGTAGGAGACCACCAGCGGCTTGTCCCCCTTGCCCTTGCCGGCCGCGGAGCCCGAGAAGCGCTCGTTGTACGCCTGTTCCCAGCTGTCGACGACCTCGACGCCGTTGGCCTTGAGCTTCTTCCAGTAGTCCGTCCAGCCGGCCTCGCCGTGGGCGGCGATCGTGCCGAGCTGGAAGGCGAGTCCCGGGGAGGAGGTGGCGGAGTTCTCCGTGACGAGCAGGCCCTTGTACTGCGGCTTGAGCAGGTCGTCGAAGGTCTGCGGCGGCGCCAGCTTGTGCTGGGTGAAGTAGGCGCGGTCGTAGTTGACGCAGATGTCGCCGTAGTCGAGGGGCGTGACCCGGTGGCCGTCCTTGTCGAGCTGCAGATCAGCCGGGACGCTGTCCAGGCCCTTGGCCTTGTAGGGCGTGAAGAGCCCGGCGTTCAGCCCGCGCGAGAGCAGGGTGTTGTCGATGCCGAAGAAGACGTCGCCCTGCGGGTTGTCCTTGGAGAGGATCGCCTTGTTGACGGCTTCGCCGGCGTCCCCGCCCCTGAGCACCTTGACCTTGTAGCCGCTCTCCTTCTCAAAGGCGGCCAGGACGGACTTGGAGGCGTTGAACGAGTCGTGGCTGACGAGCGTGACGGTCTTGGCGTCGGCGCTGCTGTCGCCGGCGCTGCCGCATCCGGCGAGTGCCGTCATGCCCGCCGCGGCGGCGAGCGCTGCCGCGGTGATCCTTCTGGTGGTGCTCACTGATTTCCTCCTGGCTGGCCAGGAAGAGACGCGGCCCCGCCCGGTGCCCGCTGCGTTCTTCATCGGAAGACGTTCGGCAGCGGGCGGTGGGCAGGGCGCAACAGCATGAGTGACGACCGAACTTCCTACCCGGAATGACCCGGGCGAGGTTCAAGGGTCTGCGGCGTCGTAGGGCTACGACGTGTCCGCACTCTCAGCGCTGTGGCGCTCCCCTGTCGGAATGTGCATTTGTTCGACGACACCGTACCAGCGGGTGGCTCAGCGCTCCGAGGCCGCAAGCTGTCCGCAGGCGCCGTCGATCTCCTGGCCCCGGGTGTCCCGCACGGTCACGGGCACGCCGTGCGCCTCGATGGCCCGCACGAACGCCAGCTCGTCCTCGGGCCGCGAGGCGGTCCACTTGGAGCCGGGCGTCGGGTTGAGCGGGATGAGGTTGACGTGGACGCGCTTGCCCTTGAGCAGCCGTCCCAGCAGGTCACCGCGCCACGCCTGGTCGTTGATGTCGCGGATCAGGGCATACTCGATCGAGACCCGGCGGCCGGACTTCTCGGCGTACTCCCACGCCGCGTCCAGCACCTCGCGTACCTTCCAGCGGGTGTTGACGGGCACGAGGGTGTCCCGCAGCTCGTCGTCGGGCGCGTGCAGCGACAGCGCGAGCCGGCACTTGAAGCCCTCGTCGGCGAACCGCAGCATCGCCGGGACCAGCCCGACGGTGGAGACGGTGATGCCGCGCTGGGAGAGGCCCAGCCCGTCCGGCTCGGGGTCGGTCAGCCGCCGGATGGCGCCGACCACCCGCTTGTAGTTGGCGAGCGGCTCGCCCATGCCCATGAAGACGATGTTGGACAGCCGTGCCGGTCCGCCGGGCACCTCGCCGTCGCGCAGCGCCCGCATCCCGTCGACGATCTGGTGCACGATCTCGGCGGTGGAGAGGTTGCGGTCCAGGCCGGCCTGGCCGGTGGCGCAGAACGGGCAGTTCATGCCGCAGCCGGCCTGCGAGGAGATGCACATGGTGACCCGGTCCGGGTAGCGCATCAGGACGGACTCGACGAGGGTGCCGTCGTGCAGGCGCCACAGCGTCTTGCGGGTGGTGTCGTCGTCGCACGAGATGTGCCGCACCACGGACATCAGGTCCGGCAGCAGTTCGGCGGCGAGCTTCTCGCGAGCCGCCGCGGGGATGTCGGTCCACTGGGCGGGGTCGTGCGCGTAGCGGGCGAAGTAGTGCTGCGACAGCTGCTTGGCGCGGAACGGCTTCTCGCCGATCGCCGCCACCGCCTCCCGGCGCTCGGCCGGGCTGAGGTCGGCGAGGTGCCGAGGTGGCTTCTTGGCGCCGCGGGGGGCGACGAACGTCAGTTCTCCCGGGGCCGGGCGTGCCATGGGCGGAAACTCCTCTGTGCGACGAGGTCGGGCGGCTTCTGCCGACGCGTGACCGGGGTCCGGACGGGCCGGAACCGGGAGACCTCACGGATCGTCCCCGCGGTCGCGGGGACGGAAAGGGCGCGCCGCGAACGAGCGACGCGCCCTCCAAGGGTAACCGGCGACGCTCAGCCCGATCCCACGAAGATCACGAACAGCAGCCAGACGACGGGAGCGGTCGGCAGCAGCGAGTCCAACCGGTCCATGATGCCGCCGTGACCGGGCAGCAGGGTGCCCATGTCCTTGATGCCCAGATCCCGCTTGATCATGGATTCGCCGAGGTCACCGAGGGTGGCGCTGACCGCGACCGCGAGGCCGAGCAGCAGTCCCTGCCACCAGATGCCGCCCTTGATCAGGAACTGCATGCACAGCGCGCCCGCCACCATCGCGAAGAGCACCGCCCCGACGAGTCCCTCGCGGGTCTTGCCGGGACTGATCCGCGGCGCGAGCTTCTTCCTGCCGAAGCGCCAGCCGACCGCGTAGGCGCCGGTGTCGCTGACGACCGTCAGCAGCAGGAAGGTCAGCACCCGCTGCGGCCCGTCGTCCTCGGCCGCCAGCATCAGCGCCACGAAGGTCGCCAGGAAGGGGACGTAGAAGGCCGCGAAGATGGCGGCCGTGACGTCCCGGAGGTAGTTCTGGGGTGCCTCGGTCATCCGCCAGACGAGGACGGCGAGCGCGGTGAGCGCCATCGCCACCCAGGCGCCTTCGGCACCGCGCACGTACCCGGCGACGACCATCGCGGTGCCGCCCAGCGCGAGCGGGACCATCGGCACCCGGATGTCCTTGCGCTCGGCCAGCCGCGAGGTCAGTTCCCACAGGCCCACGACGACAGCGAGCGCTATGACACCGATGAACACCGGCTTGTAGACGAAGAGCGAGGCGAGGATGACCACGCCGAGCCCGACGCCGACCCCTATGGCGGCGCGCAGGTTGCGCCCCGCGCTCTTCTTCTGCGGTTTCACTGGGTCACTGTCGGACCCGGGGAGCGAGGTGGGCATGGGCTCCTGCGGCCTGTCGTCGCGGAACAGGGGGCCGCTCAGGCGAGCAGCCCCCCGGTCGTCCGAGATACCCCGGATGTCCCGATGGTCGTCCTGGTGTCCGCCCGGCTCGGGCACGAGGGGCATGGGCCGAGTCTGCGTCGCGCCGCCTCCGTCGTGCACGGGACCCGCCGGGACGGGAGGCGCCGCCCCGCGCAGCGAGGCGGCCGGTCCGTGATCGGGCGGTCCCCACTGGCCGGAGCCGGGCGGGGTCCCCCAGGATGACTCGTTCATCAGACCTCTAGGAGCTCGGATTCCTTGTGCTTGAGGAGCTCGTCCACCTGCGCGACGTACTTCGCGGTGACGTCGTCGAGCTCCTTCTCGGCGCGGCGCACCTCGTCCTCGCCGGACTCCTTGTCCTTGACCAGCTTGTCGAGCGACTCCTTGGCCTTGCGACGCACGCTGCGGATCGAGATCTTCGAGTCCTCGGCCTTGTTCTTGGCGACCTTGATGAACTCGCGGCGGCGCTCCTCGGTGAGCTCCGGGAACGTCACACGGATGATGTTGCCGTCGTTGCTCGGGTTGACGCCGAGGTCCGAGTCACGGATCGCCTGCTCGATGTTGCGCAGCGCGCTCTTGTCGAACGGGGTCACCACGGCCATCCGCGGTTCCGGAACCGAGAACGACGCCAGCTGGTTGATGGGCGTCATGGCACCGTAGTAGTCCGCCACGATCTTGTTGAACATCGCCGGGTGCGCACGCCCGGTGCGGATCGCGGCGAAGTCCTCCTTGGCGACCACGACGGCCTTCTCCATCTTCTCCTCGGCTTCGAGGAGGATCTCTTCGATCACCACTTGCTCCTGGTCTTATCGGTAAGAAGCAGAGCCTCGCCCCTGCCGCGCGTCTTCTCCTGCACGGTGTCCGACCGGCAGGCGGTTGTCCATCCCCGTACCGAGGTCTTCCCACGACCGGGGGTTGCCGCCCGTACGGGCCGACGCCCCTACGGAATCACGGCAGTTGAGGCCGTCAGGCCCGGGTGTTCTGATCGCTGACGAGCGTGCCGATCTTCTCACCCTTCACCGCACGCGCGATGTTCCCCTCGGCGAGCAGTTCGAACACGAGGATCGGGAGCTTGTTGTCCCGGCACAGCGTGATGGCGGTGGCGTCGGCGACCTTCAGGTCGCGGGTGATGACCTCGCCGTATTCGAGGGCGTCGAACTTGACCGCGTCCGGGTTCTTCTTGGGGTCGGAGTCGTAGACCCCGTCCACGCCGTTCTTCCCCATCAGCATGGCCTCGGCGTCGATCTCCAGGGCGCGCTGGGCGGCGGTGGTGTCGGTGGAGAAGTACGGCATGCCCATGCCGGCGCCGAAGATGACGACCCGGCCCTTCTCCAGGTGGCGCACCGCGCGCAGCGGGATGTACGGCTCCGCGACCTGGCCCATGGTGATCGCCGTCTGGACGCGGGAGTCGATGCCCTCCTTCTCCAGGAAGTCCTGGAGGGCCAGGCAGTTCATGACCGTGCCGAGCATGCCCATGTAGTCGGAGCGCGCCCGGTCCATGCCGCGCTGCTGCAGTTCGGCGCCGCGGAAGAAGTTGCCGCCGCCGATCACGATGGCGATCTCGTAGCCGTCACGCACCACCGCGGCGATCTCGCGGGCGATGGCGTGCACGACATCGGGGTCGACACCCAGTCCGCCGCCACCGGCGAAGGCCTCGCCCGACAGCTTCAGAAGGAAGCGGCGCCTGCCGCCGTTCCCGGCTTTGTGTGTGTCCGCGCCGTCGGCACCGTGATTCATTGAGCTCTCCTCGTGCACATACGAAGAAGGCCATTGCCGTGGGTCTGGGTCAGATCCCTGTCCGGCAATGGCCTCCTCGTCACATCTGCGGCCGACCGATGAGCGGCCGACTGCGTACGACCCTAGCGGGGCCGCAAGTCATTCGCTGCCTCGCGGCAGGCTCAGATGCCGACCTTGATGCGCGAGAAGCGCTTCAGGGTGACACCGGCCTCCTGGAGGATCTTCTCGACGGACTTCTTGTTGTCGAGCGCGTAGGGCTGACCGAGCAGCGTCGCGTCCTTGAAGAAGCCGTTGAGGCGCCCCTCGACGATCTTCGGCAGCGCGGCCTCGGGCTTGCCCTCGGCGCGGGTGGTCTCCTCGGCGACGCGACGCTCGGCCTCGACGACCTCGGCCGGAACGTCTTCCTTGGCCAGGTACTTCGGGGCGAAGGCGGCGATGTGCTGCGCGATGCCCTTGGCGACCTCGGCGTTCTCCTTGTCGAGCTCGACGAGGACACCGATCTGCGGCGGCAGGTCAGGCATGGTGCGGTGCATGTACGCCGTGACGTAACCGTCGGAGAACTGCGCGAAGCGGTCCAGGACGATCTTCTCGCCGAGGTTCGCGTTGGCCTCGTCGACGAACGCCTGGACGGTCTTGCCGGCCTCGATCTCGGAGCCGAGCAGGGCCTCGAGGTCGGCCGGGTTGGTCTTGGCGACGTGCGCGGCCAGGGCGTTGGCGACGGCCTGGAACTTCTCGCCCTTGGCGACGAAGTCCGTCTCGCACTTCAGCTCGAGGATCAGGCCGGAGGTGTTGTCGTCAGTGATCAGGGAGACCACGGCGCCGTTCTCGGCGGAGCGGCCCTCGCGCTTGGCGACGCCCTTCTGACCCTTGACGCGCAGGACCTCGACGGCCTTGTCGACGTGGCCCTCGGCCTCTTCCAGGGCCTTCTTGCAGTCCATCATGCCGGCGCCGGTGAGCTCGCGGAGCTTCTTGACGTCAGCGGCGGTGTAGTTCGCCATGGTCTGTGAATCTCTTCTCGGAATCGCGGAAGTCGAAAGATCTACGGGTGGACGGCGGGGGCGGCGCTTGTGGCACCTTCCCCCGCCGTCATCAACCGTTCTTTGGAGGTCAGCCCTGCTCGGCCGGCTTCTCGGCCTCAGCGGCCGGAGCCTCAGCCTCAGCGACCGGAGCCTCAGCCTCAGCGGCCGGCTTCTCGGCCTCGGCGGCCGGAGCCTCAGCCTTGGCGGCCTCGTCGTCGGACTTCTTGTCGCCCTCGAGCAGGTCGCGCTCCCACTCGGCCAGCGGCTCGCCGGCCTTCTCGCCCGGCTTCTGGTCGCCGGTGGCGGCGCCGGAACGGGCGATCAGGCCCTCGGCGACGGCGTCGGCGATCACGCGGGTGAGCAGGGTGACGGAGCGGATCGCGTCGTCGTTGCCCGGGATCTTGTAGTCGACCTCGTCCGGGTCGCAGTTGGTGTCGAGGATCGCGACGACCGGGATGTTGAGCTTGCGCGCCTCGCCGACGGCGATGTGCTCCTTCTTGGTGTCCACGATCCAGACGGCGCTGGGCACCTTCTGCATCTCGCGGATACCACCGAGGGTCTTCTCCAGCTTGGCCTTCTCACGCGAGAGGACCAGGAGCTCCTTCTTGGTGAGGCCGGAGGCGGCCACGTCCTCGAAGTCGATCTGCTCAAGCTCCTTGAGGCGCTGCAGACGCTTGTAGACGGTCGAGAAGTTGGTCAGCATGCCGCCGAGCCAGCGCTGGTTCACGTAGGGCATGCCCACGCGCGTCGCCTGCTCAGCAATGGCCTCCTGGGCCTGCTTCTTCGTACCGACGAACATGACGGAGCCGCCGTGGGCGACGGTCTCCTTGACGAACTCGTAGGCGCGGTCGATGTACGACAGCGACTGGAGCAGGTCGATGATGTAGATGCCGTTGCGCTCGGTGAAGATGAAGCGCTTCATCTTCGGGTTCCAGCGGCGGGTCTGGTGCCCGAAGTGGACGCCGCTCTCCAGCAGCTCCCGCATCGTGACGACGGCCATGGCCGTACTCCTTGTTGTTCTCGGTTCCACCGCGACCGGTCGGCCGCAGTGCCTGACGCCCCGACGCGCCTGCCAGGGGAGGAACCGAACGGAACCTTCCGAGGACCGAGAGCGCGGCCGATGTGCTGCCCGAAGGGGACTGGTGCACTGGTGGCGGGGCGTGCGAAGTCGACCCGGTGACCCGGATCGCCATCAGAAGTGTACGGGACGGGCGATGCACCGGGCGACACGCACCATTTCGCGCCCCGACAGAGTGACGCCGTTGTCCACAAGCGGGCCGTCATCCACAGCTTTTCACCAAGATCCCCAAGCTGGTCCGGCATCCGCCATCGTCAACACATGCAACGACACACCGACCGCACCGACCGGCATTCCGACCACTCCCTCCCCACCCCGCCTCCGCCCCCACGACAGCCGCTGCCGCACCCCCACGACTCCACCCCCACGTGGGAACGGGGCAAGGATCGGCAACGACGTGCACACCGTGCCGCACAAAGCGACCGCCCCCTCAGCCGGCAACGCGGCAGCCCGCGCCACACTCCGACACCTTTGACGCGGTCGCGGCGGCCTTCGACTCGGGCCCGCCGAAGCGGACGCAATCCCCTCCCCGCCCTCGCCATGTGCGTCCTGCACGCCGTGCCGACTGCGGCAGCAGCCAGCACACCAAACGTGGCCGAGGCGGCTTCCACGCACCTCGATGCAGGACCGGCCACCACCCCGGCAACTCCGACATCAGACCGCTCTTGGCCCGTCACCGGCCCTGCGGGAACACCACCCGAGTTGCTGCGCGGCTGGGAACCTCCCCCCACCCCCTGGGCAGCCGGGCACCGCGGCGTGGACCTGGCAGCGACCGAAGGCACCACCGTCAAAGCCGCCACGCCCGGCCGGATCGCCTTCGCCGGCACCGTCGCCGGCCGCGGCGTCCTCACCATCGAAGTGTCCGACTCGGGCCGCCCCCCGCTACACACCACCTACGAGCCGATCCGCGCCACCGCCCACAAAGGCCAGCACGTCACCGCCGGCCAACCCGTCGGCCTGCTGGAGAACGGCCATCACCACTGCCGTCAACCCTGCCTCCACTGGGGCCTACGACGCGGCACGACCTACCTGAACCCTCTCTCCCTGCTACCGCCAACCGCCCTCCGCAAAGGCCCCTCACGGCTCCTGCCGGTCTTCGAAGTCCCCGAACCATCAGTCCCGGACTCCGGACTCACCCATCCACATTCTGAGCGCCCAACCCCCACGGCCCATGCCGCGCAGAACTCACCACCAGGCACCACAAGCGCCGCCCTACTCGGCGCGATCACACTCACCGCCACCACGCTGTGGGCATTGGGCCGCCTCCGTCGTAGACCGAGCCGGAGACATGCGGCCAGGAGACATGGCGCTGCCACAGGCACTTCGCACTGGAGGAGGCGGGCAGGCCGCACAAGGCACGGCAACACCCACGAAGAAGGGCAGGCCCAACTGAGAGAGGAGACGCCTACGCGGACGGCTTGAACAAGTACGCACCAACGCGGCGCGGGAAAACACGTACCTGTCGCACGGCGCAACGAACCGACTCCGGTTCGTCGCGGACTGCGGACTGCGGACTGCGGACTGCGGACTGCGGACTGCGGACTGCGGACTGCGGACTGCGGACTGCGGACTGCGGAGCGAACGAGCGTTACGAATGGGGAGGGTGGGGTGGGGGGAGGGGTGGGGGGAGGGGTGGGGGGAGGGGTGGGGGCCCCAGGGAAAGGAACGGGGCGATCAAGCAACCCCGCCCAAAGCCCCCATCAGCAACCACACCGTAGACCCACCAACCACAACCACCCGCCAGCCCCCACCCCAGAGCTAGCCGAACCGCAGCGGCCGGCCGGGGGCTCAGCCGCGGACCCCGTTGAGGGCCATCGCGACCGCCGCCTCGACGATCTCTTCCGGGTCTTCGGCAGCACCGAGTTCGATGCGGCGAACTGCGGCGTCCACCACGCCCTGGAGCAGCATCGCGGCGAGTCGGGGCTGGGCGTGGCCGAGGGTGGCCAGTGCTTCGACGATCATGGCGATCAGTCCGCCGTGCGCCGCGCGGATCTTCTCCCGGGCGCCCGCGTCCAGTTCTCCTGCGGAGATGGCGACGACGGCCCGGTGACGGCGGTCTCCCACCAGTGCCAGTTGTCGGCGCACATACGCTTCGACTTTTGCCTCGGGCGTCTCGGCGCCCTCCATCGCGGTCTCGACTTCGGCGGCCCACACGGGGAAGTCGACGGCGCACAGTTCTTCGACGACGGCTGCTCGGGAGCGGAAGTACTCGTATACGGAGGAGCGCGCGAGCCCCGTCCGTTCGGCGAGGGCAGGGAAGGTCAGCGCTTCCGTTCCGCCCTCGGACAGCAGGGTGCGGGCGGCGTCCAAGAGGGCGCCGCGCTGCATCGTCCGGTGCTCGGCCACCGAGGCCGCTCGAATCCTGGGCACGCCACCACTCTACGGATGGCGTCCTCGCCGTGGCACGCCGCATCGCAACACGCATCGCCGCCGACGTACTCCTCGGAGTCCTTGCGGCCTGCGGCACTCAAGCCCCGGCATCCGCACGGACGGGACAACCATCGACCGAGCAGGGCACGGCAGCGCAGGGCAGGCAATCAGGGCCCCTGGTTCTCCCTAGTCATCACGCCCGCCCCACCACACCTCGCCGCCACCCAACCATCCGAGATTCGGGTTTCCCCGTCCCCCTGACTCCTCCTCCCGGCCACCCCACCGGGTGGCTCGGCTCCGCACCGACCTCCGGCTCTCAGCGCCCCACATCCGCCAACTTCGCGCGGAGCTGGAGCACGGACTTGGTGTGGATCTGGCTGACCCTGCTCTCGGTGACGCCCAGGACGTTGCCGATCTCGGCGAGCGTGAGGCCCTCGTAGTAGTAGAGGGTGACCACGGTCTTCTCACGGTCGGGCAGGGTGTTGATGGCGCGCGCCAGTAGCCGTCGCAGTTCGCGGTCCTCGGCGATCTCGACGGGGTTCTCGGCAGCGGTGTCCTCCAACGTGTCCATGAGGCTGAGGCGCTCACCGCCTTCACCTCCAACGTGGAGGAGTTCTTCCAACGCGACGACGTTCGCCAGGGACAGCTGGCTGAAGACGCCGTGGAGTTCCTCCAGCTGGATGCCCATCTCGCCGGCGACCTCCGCCTCGGTCGGCGTGCGGCGCAGTTGCGCTTCGAGGGTGGCGTAGGCGCGCTCCACGGCGCGGGCCTTTTGCCGTACGGATCGGGGGATCCAGTCCAGCGCACGGAGTTCGTCGATCATTGCGCCGCGGATGCGGGTGATCGCGTACGTCTCGAACTTGATGGAGCGTTCTGGTTCGAACTTCTCGATGGCGTCGATCAGTCCGAAGACTCCGGAGGAGACGAAGTCGGCCTGCTCGACGTTGGGCGGCAGTCCGACGCTGACACGGCCGGCCACGTATTTGACCAGCGGTGAGTAGTGCAGGATCAGCTGTTCCCGCAGGCGTCCGTCGCCGGACGCCTTGTAGGAGCGCCACAGCTCGTCGACCGAGGTGGGCGGGGCGGGGCGCACGCTGCCGCGCGCGGCGGGTGGTGCTGCCGCGCGGTCAGACCCGGAGGTGTGCTGGGGCATTCGTCGCCTTGAGCCGTTCTGCCGAGACGGGGGTGGATGGGTGTATGAGGCTTGAACTGTCGTGAGCGTAGCGTGACCGTAACGTCGCGGTGTGCGAGGAAGGCAGGTTGGGTGTACGCAGATACGTTCCGCTGCCCGCACCCCAGGGTTACTTCGCGCCATGCGGCGGCACCCGGAAGGGGCGCCTGAGACGCGCTCGCCGGAAGCGCACCCCGGGAGGGTGGCGCGGACGGACGTGCCGATGCGGCCGGCGGGAGCCCGTGCGTGTAGCGGGTCGTATCGACGACGCCCAACGGACCGGCCGCACGCACCGAAGCACGCCAAATCTGGATTCTGCGGTCATTCCCCTCACCCTTTCACCCGTTCGCGCCAGGTCAAGTACCGCCTCGCCGGGAACCTTCGGTCGAGTTGGCCCGTCGCACCAACTCCCAGCGCTCACCGCACCTTTGAACGAATTCGAGCGATTGGAGCTCGAAGAGCTTGTCGCGCGTGAGGTCGCGGGGTGTGCCAGACTCCCGGGCCAGATGGTCGGCATCCGCGGCACCGCGGGCGGGCAGCGCTTCGAGCACGCGGCGGGCGACCGGGTCCAACAGGTCGCGGGCGAGGGTCGGACCTCGCCGCTCTGGGGCCAGGTCTCCGATGTTGCCGACGAGTTCGACCACCTCGTCGGCGTCGGTGACCACCTCCGCTTCACCGCGCAGGAGTTGGTGCACTCCGGCGGACAGCCCGCTGGTGACGGGGCCCGGCATGCCCATCGTGAAGCGGCCCAGGGCCAGCGCGCGCCGCGCGGTGACCAGTGACCCGCTGCGGAGTTCGGCCTCCACGACGACCGTGCCGCGCGTGAGGGCGGCAATGACACGGTTGCGCTGGACGAACCGACTGCGGGTGGGATGGTCGCCCGGCGGTAACTCGGCTACCACCAGCCCCTGTTCGGCGATGCGATCGATCAACTCGGTGTGTCCGCGCGGATAGGGGTGGTCGACGCCGGAGGCGAGCACGGCGACGGTCGGTCCGTCCGCGGCGAGCGCACCCCGATGGGCAGCGCCGTCGACGCCGTACGCGGCTCCGGAGACGATGGTCCAGCCGCGGTCGGCGAGTCCGGCCCCGAGCGTGGTGGCGAGGTGGGCGCCGTAGTCGGTACAGGCGCGTGCGCCGACCACGGCCACTGAGCGCAGCGCCCAGATCCGCAGGTTGGCCCGGCCTCGGACCCACAGGCCGATGGGGCGGGCGTCGCCGAGGTCGTCCAGCTGACCGGGCCATTCGTCGTCGCCCGGGCAGAGGAATCGGCCTCCGAGCGTGGCGACGGCGGCGAGGTCGACTGCGGGGCGGGCTCGCACGGCACGCAGTCGGAGTCCCGCGACCTTGGCCGGACTCGCGCCGATGGGCGGGGGCACGTCGTCTTGGGACAGCGCGTGCCAGAGCGCTACCGGGCCCATTTCGCGAAGCCAGCGACCGGCGGTCTCGTCGCCGGGTTCGATGATGCGGGTGAGTGCGGCGCGCGCGGCTCGGTGCGGTTCGTAGCTGCGCTGTTCGGCCAGCGCCCGGCGGGCAGCAGGGCGTTTCCGAGCTGCGGCAGGCGGAGGGGTAGGGGTGCTGGCGCCGTTGAGACCCGCCAAGGCACGGCGGGTGGGGCACCACTCCCCGCTGCCGAGGGAAGGCACATCCGCCGGCGTAGCCTTTCCGTCCCTGGTAGCCGATGCCGCGTTCGACCTGGCCTCCGCAGTTGAACCCGGCTGCGGTACTTGTTCCGACCGGTGCGGCCGGGTGGGCCCCGCCTCGTTCGTCACGAAGCCCCATTCGTCGATCGGGTTCATCGTTCGCCTCGGCTCTGTACGGGACGGACGAGCGCGACGCGCGGACGGGGATCCGGTGTCGCGTGGAGCCGCTCGCCCCGCACTGGCACCGTCGGCACTGCCGCAGTCGCCCCTGGCGTCAGCGGCCTCTCCTCCCCCGCCGTCGTTTGCTGCTCCCTCCCGGCTTCCGGCTCCCTTTCATCCCGTAAGCCGGCCCATGGAACAGTTCTCGCCGGCCCGTGCGTCCCAACTGTCGCGGGCTCACCCGCTCCGGTTGCAGAAGCCGCTTCTTCTGCTGCGCCTGCGACCGCCCCCGCTGCTGTCCTCGCCGCCACCGCACCGCGACGTACCCCCGTGCGGAGTTCCAGAGCCCAGTTGACGTCCTCCTTCGTCGGACGGTCACGGCCGGCAAGGTCTGCGGCGGTCCAGGCGACGCGCAGGACGCGGTCGAGGCCGCGGGCCGTCAGGAGGCCGCATTCCAGGTCGCGTTCGACCTGGGCGAGTGCACCGGGTTGTACCGGCCAGCGGGTACGGAGTTCGTGGCCCGGAACCTCGCTGTTGGTCTGCCAGGGAGTGTCGGCGAGTCGTGCCGCTGCGCGTTGCCGGGCGGCTCGGACGCGCTCGGCGACGGTGGCGGTGGATTCGGCGGCGCGGCCGAGCGCGAGGAGTTCACGCCGGGCGACCGGTTCCACGGCGATCCGCAGGTCCACCCGGTCCATCAACGGTCCGGAGAGCCGGGCGCGATAGCGACGGATGGATGAGGGGCGGCATTCGCAGCCGCCCGCGGTCGTGCCGTGCCGGCCGCACGGGCAGGGGTTGGCGGCCAGGGCCAGCAGGAAGCGCGCGGGCATCCGCATCATGCCGCCGGCGCGGGCCACGACGACGTGGCCGGATTCGAGTGGTTGGCGTAGGGCGTCCAGGACTCGGGGGCTGCATTCGGCGGCTTCGTCGAGAAAGAGCACGCCATGGTGGGCCAGCGAGACGGCTCCTGGGCGGGGCAGTCCGGTTCCGCCGCCGACCAGGGATGCCGTGGTCGCGGAGTGGTGCGGGGCGCAGTAGGGCGGGCGGTGGACCAGCGGCTGGCCGGGTGGGAGGGTGCCGGCGACCGAGTGGACGGCGGTCACTTCCAGGGACGCCTTGGGCGTCAGCGGTGGCAGCAGCCCGGGGAGGCGTTCGGCCAGCATGGTCTTGCCAGCTCCCGGTGGGCCCTTGAAGAAGATGTGGTGACGTCCGGCGGCGGCCACTTCCAGGGCGCGCCGGGCGTTGTGCTGGCCCACGACGTCGGCGAGGTCGGGGGTGTGGCCCTCGGCCGGCAGTCCGGCCGTCGCGCCCGTACCGGGCATGACGAGGCCGGCCAGCAGCGGGTCGGGGCGGCCCTCACCGGAGGAGTTCTCCTCTTCGGGGACCGGTTCGTCGGTGAGCACGGCGATGAGTTGTCGCAGGCTGCGGATGCCGAGGACGGAGACGCCGGGGACGAGGGAGGCTTCGGCGACGGTCGGTTCCGGCACGACGACCTGGCGGTATCCGGCGTCGGCGGCGGCGAGGACCGCGGGCAGTACGCCGCGGACGGGGCGGACGCGGCCGTCGAGGCCGAGTTCGCCGATCATCATCAGGTCGGTGAGTTCGCGGGGGTCGAGGCGTTCGGCGGCGCCCAGGACCGCGCAGGCCACGGCGAGGTCGAAGCCGCTGCCGCTCTTGGGGACGGAGGCCGGGCTGAGGCCGACCGTGAGCTTCTTCTGCGGCCACTCGGCGCCCGAGTTCACGAGCGCGGCGCGGACGCGGTCCCGGGACTCGGCCAGGCTCTTGTCGGGGAGTCCGACCAGGGTGAAGGCCGCCACGCCGGGTTCCAGGTCGGCCTGGACCTCGACGACGACGCCTTCGACGCCCACGAGGGCCACGGAGCAGGTGCGGGCGAATCCCATCACGCCACCCCCCGTGCGTGCTCGACCACGGGAGCGCCGCGGGCGGGCAGCAGGATCCCGATGACGTCGATGCGGACGCCGCCGGGTGGTGGGCCGCCGTGCCGTTCGAGCCAGCGTTCGGCGAGGAGGCGCAGCCGCGCGGTCTTCTGGGCTCGGACGGCGGCCATGGGGTGTTCGTACCAGCCCGCGCGGCGGGTCTTGACCTCGCAGACGACCAGCGCGTCGCCGTCGACGGCGACGATGTCGATCTCTCCGTCGCGGCAGCGCCAGTTGCGGTCGAGGATCCGCATTCCGGCTTCGGTGAGCCGCCGGACGGCCAGGTCCTCTCCGTACTTGCCCAGTGCGTTGCGGGACGTCTTCGGTGCGGCAGGTCGTTTCGTTTTCGCTGGCCGCGACGTCTGCGTTTTCTGCGTTTCCTGCGTTTTCCGCGTTGTGGAGACTTTGCCCGCTCCACGGGCTCCTCGGGGTGCGGGGCCCGCGTCCCGCGGTGTGCGCTTCTCGCTGCGTCCGGTGTCCTCGGCTCGTCGGCCGTTCTCTGTGGCGTTCATCCGGTACCACCTCCGGCACCGACAGTGACGCCTCCGCGCAGATCCATTGGATCTTGGTGGATAACTGCCCGGCTGTGGATAACTCGCTCACCCGCCAGGGCGACGCACCGCAGCGGCCGGGCCGAGTCGACGGCTCCCGAGTCCACACCACGACGCAGGCCCGAAGGCCCAGCCCGGCCCGACTACCTCAAGCTCGACCCGGCGCCAGCCCCGGCCCTGATCCCGGCCCGGGCTCCGGACCCGCCCGCAAGGACCCGTCAGCTCCCCGGAAGGTCCAGATCGCTCTTGTTCAGCTCTTCGATGTTCACGTCCTTGAACGTGAGCACCCTCACCTGCTTGACGAAGCGGGCCGGCCGGTACATGTCCCACACCCAGGCGTCAGCCATCGACACCTCGAAGAACACTTCGCCCTGGACGGAGTGCACCTGCATCTCGTAGTCGTTGGTGAGGTAGAAGCGCCGCTCGGTCTCGATCACGTATTTGAACAGCCCGACGACGTCTCGGTACTCCCGGTAGAGCTTCAGCTCCATCTCGGTCTCGTACTTTTCGAGGTCCTCGGCGCTCATGGCAGATCCCCTTCAGCCGTGCGTCCCCCTATTGTGCGTCAGACCCTCTCGGTCTCCAGGAGCACCGGCGCACTCGGGGGCCCTTCGTCGAGCAGTGTGCGCAGCAGCTCGGCGAGTCTGGTCGGGTACACCGTCTCATGCGACGCCGACAGTTCCTCCGAGGTCCACCACTTCAGCCCCGACACGCTGCGCCGTTCCAGGTCCGTGTGGCCGGCGGTGTCGGTGGCGGTCCGATCGGTCCGGGCCAGGTAGTACCACTCGTCCTGTTCCCAGCGTCGCCCGTCGAAGGGAAAGGCGCAGCGGCGCTTCCACAGGAGCGGCCCGAGGGTGGCGCCGCGGATGCCGGTCTCCTCGGCGAGCTCGCGGAGGGCCGCCTCCTCGCGGGTCTCGGTGCCTTCCAGGCCGCCACCGGGGGTGAACCACCAGGTTTCGGCCGGACGGTCCGGTTCGAAGCCGTGCAGCAGCAGGATCCGGTCATCGGGGTCGAGCAGCAGGACCCGGGACACCTGACGCACCTCGACGACTTCCTCAGCCGCACCGGCATCACCGCTGCCGGCGGTGCCGCCGTTCGCCGCGACGGCGCCATCGGCCCCGCCCTCCGCGATCTCCGCCCGGTGGCCTGAATCTGCCCCTCCAGCGGCCCCTCCAGCGCCGTCACCGGTCACCCCCGCCACCCCCTCCCGGGCTGTCCCGCCCGCTCCGATTCCTCCCCGGCCTGCTGTCGCGATGCCCGCTCCCGCGCCCGCTCACCCACGTCCACGCCCCTTCCGCCGCGCGATCGGCCCGTACGCCGCACCTCCGAGGATCAGCACGGCGCCCGCGACGACCGCGAGGACGAGGGGCTGGACCGGCCCCGGCTGCGAGGTGCCGCCGGGAAGCGCGGCGAAGCTCTCGGGGCGCTGGAGCACGCCGAGGCTGTCGAGCGGCCAGGCGCGGGCGTCGACCCGGGCCTCGACGGCGCTGCGCGGGACGGCCCCGTGGTCGCCGTCGGTGAGGTGGACCCGGGAGTCGAGGGAGTCGTTGCGGTGGTCGCCGAGGAGGAAGAGTTGGCCGGTGGGCACCACGGCCTTGAAGCCGATGGGCGAGGCGGGGCCGGCGCCCTGGAGGTAGGGCTCCTCGACGGGGGTTCCGTTGACGGTCAGCAGGCCCTTCTTGGTGCAGCAGGCGACCTTGTCGCCGCCGACGCCGACCACCCGCTTGACCATCGGCAGATCGCCCCAGGTGGTGTCCTTGAAGACGACGACGTCGCCGCGGCGTATCTCGGAGCCGCTGACCTTTTCGGCCAGAACGCGGGCGCCCGGGGCGATGGTGGGCGCCATCGAGTCGGTCGGCACCGTGTAGGGGCGGTAGAGCAGCGCCCCCCAGACGAATGCGCCCAGGAACAGCACACAGCCGACGGCCACGGCCAGACCGGACAGCACACTGCCCGTGGTCCGGCCGCGGCCGTCCGTCGTACGTTCCGTACTGCTGCTCATCCCAGCGCTCCCGCCCCGCGGGGTGGGCCCGCGTCGAAGATCCGGGACGGCACCTTACCTGGGGTTACGCTCTGCGGTCAGCCTCCGGCGCCGCCAGATCACCAGCGGAACCGCGCCGGCCAGCCCCAGCGCGGCCGGAGCGGCACCCATGGCCTTGTTGATCCCGGGCTGGTCGAAGGTGTCCGGTACGGGGAGGGTCGACCAGCGGTTGATGGGCCAGGCGATGGTGAAGGCGCGGCCGACGACCTCGTCCTCGGAGACCGTGCCGTTGCCCGGGAGGTTCTGGTGGTACCGGGAGTCGAGGGAGTCGTCGCGGTGGTCGCCCATCACCCAGATCCGGCCCTTGGGGACGTGGATCGGTCCGAACGGGCGGTCGCCGCAGGGGGTGGCTCCGGGGAAGACGTAGGAATCTTCCTTGAGGGCCTTGCCGTTGACCTTGACCGGGCCGACGCCCTGGCATTCGACGGTGTCGCCGCCGACCGCGATGACCCGCTTGATCAGGTCCTTCTCCTCGGCCGAGGGCATCAGGCCGATGAAGCTGAGGACCTTCTGGATCGGGTTGGGCTGCGGCGTGGGCGTCTCGTTGAGCCAGCCGCCCGGGTCGTGGAAGACGACGACCTCGCCGCGCTGCGGCTTGGCCCCGAACCACGGCGTCAGCTTGTCGACCAGCACCCGGTCGCCACGCTGGAGGGTGTCCTGCATGGAGTCGGACGGGATGGAGAACGCCTGCACCAGGAACGTCTTGATCAGCAGGGCGAGGAGCAGGGCGATGCCGATGAGGATCGGCAGCTCCTTCCAGAAGGCACGCGGCTTCTTGCCTTTGGTCACGCTGCCGGTCGCCTCCTCGTCGGCCACGTGGTCCGACTGCTTCGATGGATCGGTGTGCGGTCCGGCCGGTGCGGACCCGCCTGACTGCGCCTGTGGCTGATGCACGGAACTCGTCGCCTGCTGCGCGGACTCACCGCGCCTCGCGGGCTCTTCGGGCTCTTCGGTTCCGGACCGCGCGCCGACCGCCAAGTCCCCCACATCTGCTCCTCACTCCGCGCTCTCGCCCGCCCGTCAACCGGTGCAGGCCCACCACTCCCATAACGAGCGGGAGTTCCGCAGGGGTCGGGAGTACCGCCAAACTCTCGGATGACACCCTATGCGCTGCGCCCGCCGCCGACGCCTTCGCACCCGGCGCGTCGTGCACGTCGGCGAAGGTGTCGGGCTCCTTCAGGAACTGCCAGTGGCTGAACGGCCAGGCGATGACCACGGCCCGGCCCACGACGTTGTCCACCGACACCGTGCCGCGGTATGGCTCGTCGAGGTGGTAGCGCGAGTCCGCCGAGTTGGAGCGGTGGTCACCCATGACGAAGATCCGTCCGGTGGGGACGTTGACCGTGAACTTCAGCTCGGAGGGCGGGTTTCCGGGGTGTACGTAGGGCTCGGTGAGCGGGGTGCCGTTGACCGTGATCCGGCCCTTGGTGTCGCAGCAGTGCACGCTGTCCCCGCCGACCGCGACCACGCGCTTGATCAGGTCCTGCTCGTTGGCGGACGGCAGCAGTCCGATGAAGGTCAGGACGTCGTTGAGGGGGCCGGAGCCCCCGGTGGACTGGTTCTGCTCGCCCTTGAGCCAACCGCCGGGGTCCTTGAAGACGACGACGTCACCGCGATGCGGTTCGGCGCCGAACCACGGGGTGAGCTTGTCGACCAGCACCCGGTCGCCGATCTTGATGGTCTGTTCCATGGAGCCGGACGGGATCACGAACGCCTGGACCAGGAAGGTCTTCAGGACCAGCGCGATGGCCAGCGCCACCCCGATCAGGATCGGGATCTCCTTGAGGTAGGAGCGGCGTCTGCGGCGCTTGATGCGCTGGGCCTGGCGGCGCCGCTCGGCCCGTCCGCCGGTCGCCTCCCGGCCACCCGGCTCGTCGTCGTCCGCCCCGGCCGCCTCTACCCCACCGAGGAACTCGCCGTCCTGCGTCCCGTCTTCGGGGAGGGATGCGCGCCCGTGGCGGGGTCGCCCGCGGTTACCCATGGGGGCCTGCCGGCACCGGTATGCGGGCCAGGTCGCCGGGGGTGGCAAGGGTGCTCCAGCGGTCGAACGGCCAACTGATCAGGTCGGCGCGGCCGATGACCCGGTCGACCGGGACGGTGCCGCCACCGGCCTCGCCCAGGTGGTCACGGGAGTCGCTGGACCGGGAGCGGTGATCGCCCATGACCCACAGGCGGCCCTTCGGCACCACGATGTCGAAGGGGACGGCGGAGGGCGCGTCCCCGGGATGGAGGTAGCCCTCGGTCACCGGCACTCCGTTCACCTTGATCCGCCCCTGTTTGTCGCAGCAGGTCACGTGGTCCCCGCCGACGCCGATGACGCGCTTGACGTAGTCGGTGTCGTCGGACCGGGCCAGGCCCAGTGCCGCACCGGCCTTGCGCAGCAGTCCCGTCACGGGATTCTCCCCCGACTCCCTGTGAACGAAAGATCCCATGCCGTCGAAGACGATGACGTCGCCGCGCTGCGGGGTGGCACCGAAGCGGTAGGCCAGCTTGTTCACCAGGACCCGGTCGCCGACCCGCAGGGTGTTCTCCATGGAGGTGCTGGGGATCAGGAACGGCTGCACCACGAAGTTGCTGAGCAGGAACAGGAAGGCCAGGCACAGCGCGAAGAGAGTGACCGGCCGGTACCGCAACTGCGCGACCACGGCCCGGAAACGCGCGAAGCGCGACCGCCGCCCCAACCCCTCGACGGGGTCGGGAGCGGGGTCGCGCTCCGTGAGTCGTGCGTCGGTGTCCATGGGGCCCAGAGCCTATCCGGCCTGGCCCGGACGCCCGTCGCGAGCGTGGCCTCGCGGTGCACCGGGGCGGTTTCCCGCGGCCCGGTGCGGCGCGGCTCAGCGCTCGCGCTTCTCCTTGATCTTGGCGGCCTTGCCGCGCAGCTCGCGGAGGTAGTACAGCTTGGCGCGACGGACGTCACCGCGGGTGACGACCTCGATCTTCTCGACGATCGGGGTGTGCACGGGGAAGGTGCGCTCGACGCCGACCGAGAAGCTGACCTTGCGGACCGTGAAGGTCTCGCGCACGCCGGCGCCCTGACGGCGGATGACGACGCCCTTGAACTGCTGCACACGAGAGCGGTTGCCCTCGATGACGCGGACGTGGACGTTGACGGTGTCACCCGGGCGGAACGCGGGGACGTCGCTGCGCAGCGCTGCGGAGTCGACGGAGTCGAGGAGGTTCATGACCCACTGCTTTCTTCGCTGATGCCACAGGTCATCAGCGGAATCATCGGAAAAGTTGGCTTGCTGTCGGATCGCCGGGCGGACGTCGTTCCCCCTGTGGCAGGGGCGCACGCCGGACGGAGTCAGCAGCGGCTCATTCTTCCACGGACTGACTCGTCCGCCCAAATCGGCCGTCCTCACGCGGGGCCCAGCCCAGCGCGGCGAGGATTTCCCGGTCCTTCTTGTTGAAGGCGGCGGGGTCGGCACGCTCGATCAGATCGGGGCGGTTGAGGTCGGTGCGGCGGAACGCCTCGTCCCGACGCCAGCGGGCGATCTTGCCATGGTGGCCGCTGAGCAGCACCTCCGGGATGGTGCGGTCGCGCCACTCGGGGGGCTTGGTGTAGACGGGGCCCTCCAGGAGGTCGGCCATCGCCCCGGGGGCGAAGGAGTCGTCCTGGTGGGAGGCGGCGTTACCGAGGACGCCGGGCAGCAGCCGGGCCACCGCCTCGACCATGACCAGGACCGGGGCCTCGCCGCCGGCGAGCACGTAGTCGCCGATGGAGACCTCGCGGACGTCCAGGCGGTCGCCGTACTCCTCGATGACGCGGCGGTCGATGCCCTCGTAGCGGGCCGGCGTGAAGACCAGCCAGGGCTTGCCGGAGAGCTCGACGGCGAGTTCCTGGGTGAAGGGCACGCCGCTGGGGGTGGGCACGACGAGGACCGGTTCGCCCTCACCGGACGCCAGGACGTCGTCGAGCGCCGCGCCCCACGGCTCGGGCTTCATCACCATGCCGGGACCGCCGCCGTAGGGGGTGTCGTCGACGGTGTGGTGCTTGTCGCGCGTCCACTCCCGCAGGTCGTGGATGCGGACGTCGAGCTGTCCCCGGGCCCGGGCCTTGCCGACCAGCGAGACGTTCAGCGGTTCCAGGTACTCGGGGAAGATCGTGACGACGTCGAGCCGCATCAGCTGTCCTCGCGGCTGGAGGCGATCTCCGCCTCGGCGTCGTCGAGGAGGCCGGGCGGCGGGTCGATGACCGCGCGCTGCTCTTCCAGGTCGATCTCGGGCACGATCTCGCTGACGAACGGGATCATGACCTCGCCGCCCTCGGGGCGGGTGACGATCAGCAGGTCCTGGTAGGGCAGGTGGGAGACCTCGGCGATCCGGCCGACGACGGTGCCGTCGCGGGTGACGACGTCGAGGTCGATCAGCTGGTGGTCGTAGAACTCCTCGGGGTCCTCGGGGACTTCCTCGGGGTCGATCTCGGCGATCAGCAGGGTGTTGCGGAGCGCCTCGGCGGCGGTGCGGTCCGCGACGCCCTCGAAGCGCAGCAGCAGCCGGCCGCTGTGGACCCGGCCGGTGGCGATGGTCAGCGGCCCGACGGAAGACGGGTCGGTGGCGAGGACGGCGCCCGGGGCGAGCCGGAGCTCCGGCTCGTCGGTGCGCACCTCTACGGTGACCTCGCCCTTGATGCCGTGGGCGCGGCCGATCCGGGCGACTACCAGCTGCACTGTGCTCCCTTTGCGGCTAAGCCGCCGCCGCTTCCGCGGAGGTGGCCGAGGAACGTCGGGGTTCCTCATTGGATGGTGACGGTGCTGGATCCGACGGGGTCGCGGTGGTTCCAGCCTCACATACGGACACGGGCCGGGGACGACCCGAAGGCCCTCCCCGGCCCGAGCCGGTGTTCAACTTGCTCAGCGAACTTGGTCGACGTCGACGAGGTCGACGCGGATGCCCCGGCCGCCGATGGCGCCGACGACCGTCCGCAGTGCGCGGGCGGTCCGGCCGTTGCGGCCGATCACCTTGCCGAGGTCGTCGGGGTGGACCCGGACCTCCAGCACGCGCCCGCGACGCAGGGTGCGCGAAGCCACCTGCACGTCGTCGGGGTTGTCGACGATGCCCTTGACGAGGTGCTCAAGGGCCTCCTCAAGCACGCTCAGGCCTCGGTGGACTCGGAGGTGGACTCAGCCGCGGCCTCGTCCGCCTTCTTGTCGGCCTTCTTCGCCTTCGGGGTGATCGCCTCACCCTTCGGCTCGTCACCGGAAGCCTTGGCGGCGGCCTCGAAGAGGGCGCGCTTGTCGGCCTTCGGCTCGGCGACCTTCATCGGCGCGGGGGCCGGCAGACCCTTGAACTTCTGCCAGTCGCCGGTGACCTTGAGGATGGCCATCACGGGCTCGGTCGGCTGCGCGCCGACGCCCAGCCAGTAGGCGACGCGCTCGGCGTCGACCTCGATGCGGGACGGGTTCTGCACCGGGTGGTACAGGCCGATCTCCTCGATCGCGCGGCCGTCCCGGCGGGTGCGGGAGTCGGCGACGACGATGCGGTAGTGAGGCGAGCGGATCTTGCCCAGACGCTTCAGCTTGATCTTGACTGCCACTGGAGTGGTGTCTCCTGGTCTTGACGTGGTGGGGCACAACGAGATGCCACGTGGGGTTGCGGTACTCGGGGCCCCGATGGACGCGTCAGCCGGAGGAGAGAGGGGTCCTGTGCGACTGTCGAGTACAGCAGGCAATTGTGCCACACGCCCGAAGGTCAGCCGACCGCGGCCACCTCGGGGATCCGGAAGGGCTTGCCGCAACCACCGCAGACGATGGGTGCCTGGGCCAGTACGGACGGGACGACCCGGACGTTGCGCCCGCAGTCGCAGACGGCCTTGACGCGCACGCCGCCCCCGGAGGAGCCGTGCCGGGCGGCCGGGCCGCGGAAGCTGCGGGTGGTGTCGGTGGCGGTGGCGGCGCTGTGCGCCTTGAGGGCTCTGGTCAGCCGCTCGATGGTGGGGCGGTAGCGCCGTCTCGCCTCGGGGTTGAGCGTGACCAGCGAGAAGCCGCTACTGGGATGCGGCTCGTCGGAGTGGTCCAGGCCCAGCTCCTCGGCGATCGCGAGGAACCGGCGGTTGTGGTAGCGGCCTGCCCGGGAGGTGTCGCGGATGCCGCGGGCGGCGGCGATGCCGTGGACTGCCTCGTGGAGCAGCCGTTCGAAGGAGAGTTCGGCGCCACAGGCGGACGAGGACTCTCCGATCAGGGACTCGGGCGCGGCCAGGTCCGGCAGCTCGGGGTGGTGCCGTTGAATGTCGGCCCACGCGAGCGCCAGCTCGGCGGCGAGAACAGGCGGTGTCGTGCTCACGTCGTGACAACGAGTCGGAGTCGCCCAGTGTTCCGATTCCGGGGCATCCCAAATATTTTGCACGTACCAGTCAGTTTCCGGGCAGGGGGCGTGGCTCGTACGCGGTGTGCCGATCTGAGGAGAAGACACCCGAGCGCGGCAAGCCGGTACGTAGGGCGCGTACCCCCGCGTACGCCACATGGCGTAAGTCGTCTGCACGCCGGGGAATGGGCGCGCGCCGATGTTACCGACGGTAGGAAATGCCGCGGACAGCGGCCCCGTCCCCCCACGGTAGGGCAGTGGTGCGGGGCGTTCGCAGGGGGGATGGCCGCGGCCGGCGCGCCGGGGCCGGGCGTCTGCCGTGGCGCGCGGGCACTCCCCAAGGCACCCTGGAACGGCGCTCCGGGGGCACGGGGGCCGGCGCACGCAGGGGCGCGCGGGAGCCAAACCCGGCGCACCCCCTGGACGGCCGGTCGGAAGCGCAGTTGTCTGGATCGCGGGGGCGCACAACGCTCGGAAACACGGGGGCGGACGGTACGGATCAGCTTCGGGTTCTCGGCGAATAGGGGCGCTTTCGATGTCACCCACGCTCGTGCGGCACCAGCTACCGAACACCGGGACCGGGCGCGCCGACGGCCCGGCCGCGCCGGCTGCGCCGGCCGGGACTCGCGCCCGCGACTGGGCGGAGATCCAGGAGCGGATGCTGGTGCCCCTCTACGAGGCCGCGTACGACCGGCTCGGCATCGGTCCCGGCACCCGGCTGCTGGGGCTGGGCTGCGGGTCAGGACTGGCGCTGCTGCTCGCGGCGGCGCGCGGGGCGCAGGTCAGCGGTGTGGACGCGGACGAGTGCCGGCTGGAGCTGGCCCGCGAACGGCTCACGCCGGACGGCATGCCGGAGGTCACCCGCCTGGTCAGCGGCGGGCTGGCCGATGCCGCCCCCAAGGACACGGCGTTCACCGTGATCACCGCGTTCCACCCGGTGGGCTGCGGCGGTGCCGCCGAGGAGCTCACCGGGGCGCTGACCGCGGCGGCGGCGCTGGCCGAGCGCGGCAGCGCGGTGGTGCTGGGGGGCTGGGGCCCGGTGGAGCGGTGTGCCGCGGCCGGGGTGCTGCGGGTGGCGGAGCGGTTGGCCGACCCGGCGGCGGGCTTCGGTGCGGGCTGGCGGCCGGCCGGGCGGGACGACCTGGAGGAGTTGGCGGGCCGGGCCGGGCTGCGGCCGGACGGATCGGGGCGGGTGGCCTGCCCCTTCGGATACGCGGACCTGGCGAGCGCGGTGCGCGGGATGCTGTCGACCGGGCTGTTCGACGCGGCGCTGGAGGTGGCGGGCCCGCGGCAGGTGAAGAAGGAACTGGCCCAGGCGCTCCATCCGTACCAGCGGGCGGACGGCACGGTCTGGATGGCGAACGTCTTCCGCTACCTGATCGCGCGCACCCGCTAGCCGGGTCCCCGTGCGCAACGGGCGAGCCCCCGACCCTCCGGGAGGGTCGGGGGCTCGCCCCGCGGGCCGTGCGGCGCCGCGTCAGTTCATGAACTTCTTGAACTCCTCGGGGAGTTCGAAGTTCTGCGGGTCCTGGTCGGCGCCCTGCGGGAGACCCAGCGGGTTGCCGGCCGCGGCCGCCTCGCGGCGCGCCACCGCGGCCTCCTCGTCGGCCTTGCGCTTCATCGGGTTGCCGCTCTTGCGCTTGCCCTTGGCCTGCTTGATCTGCTTCTTCTTGCGGGAGGCGCCGCCACCCATGCCGGGCATCCCCGGCATGCCCGGCAGTCCGCCGCCCTGGGCCATCCGCGACATCATCTTGCGGGCGTCGAAGAACCGCTCGACGAGGCCCTTGACGGTGCTGACGTCGACGCCGGAACCCCGGGCGATGCGGGCCCGGCGCGAGCCGTTGATGATCGTCGGGTCCTGGCGCTCGGCCGGGGTCATCGACTTGATGATCGCGGCGGTGCGGTCGACCTCGCGCTCGTCGAGGTTGTTGATCTGGTCCTTCATCTGCGCCATGCCGGGCAGCATGCCGAGCAGCTTGGAGATCGAGCCCATCTTCCGGACCTGCTCCATCTGGGCCAGGAAGTCGTCGAGGGTGAACTCCTTGGGGCCCTTCGCCAGCTTGGCCGCCATCTTCTCGGCCTCTTGCTGGCTGAAGGTCTGCTCGGCCTTCTCGATCAGCGAGAGCATGTCGCCCATGCCGAGGATGCGGGACGCCATGCGGTCCGGGTGGAACGCGTCGAAGTCGTCCAGCTTCTCGCCGTTGGAGGCGAACATGATCTGCTTGCCGGTGACGTGCGCGATGGAGAGCGCGGCACCACCGCGGGCGTCGCCGTCCAGCTTGGAGAGGACCACGCCGTCGAAGCCGACGCCGTCGCGGAACGCCTCGGCGGTGTTGACCGCGTCCTGACCGATCATCGCGTCGACGACGAAGAGGACCTCGTCCGGGCTGACCGCGTCCCGGATGTCGGCGGCCTGCTGCATCATCTCGGCGTCGATGCCGAGGCGGCCGGCGGTGTCGACGACGACGACGTCGAACTGCTTGGTGCGGGCGTACTCGATCGAGTCCTTCGCGACCTGGATCGGGTCGCCGACGCCGTTGCCCGGCTCGGGACCGTAGAACCCGACGCCGGCGCGCTCGGAGACGACCTGGAGCTGGTTGACGGCGTTGGGGCGCTGGAGGTCGCAGGCGACCAGCAGCGGGGTGTGGCCCTGGCTCTTGAGCCAGCGGCCGAGCTTGCCGGCGAGGGTGGTCTTACCGGCGCCCTGGAGGCCGGCGAGCATGATCACGGTCGGGGGCTGCTTGGCGAAGCGCAGGCGTCGGGTCTCGCCGCCGAGGATGCCGATGAGCTCCTCGTTGACGATCTTGATGATCTGCTGGGCCGGGTTCAGCGCCTGGCTGACCTCGGCGCCCAGGCCGCGCTCCTTGACCTGCTTGATGAAGGCACGGACGACCGGCAGGGCGACGTCGGCTTCCAGCAGCGCGATCCGGATCTCCCGCGCGGTGGCGTCGATGTCCGCCTCGCTCAGGCGGCCCTTGCCCCGGAGGTTTTTGAAAGTACTCGCCAAGCGGTCGGAAAGCGTATCGAACACGGCGGTCGTCGATCCTCGGGGTCGGGGGCGTAGGTCAGTCGGGTTCTAGGGTATCCGGCTACGCAAGCGAACCCGTCCTGGCCCGCTCCCGCCCGGTGCAGCGGGGCGCCGCCGGCCCGCCGGCCGGGTGGGGCGCCCGCCCTACTGGAGCGCGGACTCCACCGCCGCGGCCACCTCCCTGGCCACCGCCCCGGGCAGGGGCGCCCCGTCCGGGCCGGTGACGTAGAAGGCGTCCACGGCGTTGGCGCCCAGCGTGCTGATGTGGGCGCTGCGCACCCGGACCTGCGCCGCGTCCAGGGCCCGTCCGATCCGGTGCAGCAGGCCGTGCGCGTCCTGGGCGCGGACCTCGATGACGGTGGCGGTGCGGGAGCTGCCGGCGGCGACGGTGACGCGGGGCGGCGGGGCGAGGGCGGTGCGGGAGCGGCGGGCGTAGGCGCGTTCGCGTTCGGCGAGCCGGCCGGGGACGTCCAGGGAGCCGTCCAGCGCGCGGACCAGGTCGGCGCGGAGCCGACCGGCCTCGGGCAGCGACCCGTACTCGGCGGCGACCCGCCAGCTCAGCAGCAGCACCGGGCCCCGGTCGAGGGGGTCCAGGGTGCGCAGGTCGGCGGCGCGGACCGTGAGGCGGTGCAGGGCCAGGACGCCGGCCGCGGCGGGCAGCACGCCGGGGCGGTCCGGGAGGGCGATGAGGAGTTCCACGCCGACCGGTTCGCGGGCGTCGTCCCCGGTGGGGACGGCGGCGCCGTCCACCGGGCCGGACGGGCCGCCCTCGGGGCGGGGGCGCAGGGTCAGTACCGGGCCGCCGGTGCGGGCGGCCTCGAAGGCCAGGCGTTCCTGCTCGGCGGTGGGCAGGTCGGTGTCGCGGGGATCCGGTGCGGGCTCCCCGGCGAGCCGGTCGGCGACGCGTTGGACGAGGGTGGCGACGAGTCCGGCGCGCCAGGTGCTCCAGGCGGCGGGCCCGGTGGCGAGCGCATCGGCCTCGGTCAGGGCGTGCAGGAGTTCCAGGGTGCCGGGGCTGCCGACGGCGTCGGCGACCGCGTCGACGGTGTCCGGGTCGTCCAGGTCGCGTCGGGTGGCGGTCTCGACGAGCAGCAGGTGGTGGCGGACGAGGGCGGCGATCACCGCGGTGTCGCCGGGCCCGAAGCCGAGCCGGGCCGCCACGTCGCGGGCGATGGTCTCGCCGGCCACCGCGTGGTCGCCCGGCCAGCCCTTGCCGATGTCGTGCAGCAGGGCGGCGACCAGCAGCAGGTCGGGCCGGTGGACGCGGCGAGTCAGCGCGGCGGCGCGGACCGCGGTCTCGACCAGGTGGCGGTCCACGGTCCAGGTGTGCACGGGGTTGCGCTGGGGGCGGCAGCGGACCCGTTCCCAGTCCGGCAGCCAGCGGGCGATGACGCCCTCGGCCTCCAGCGCCTCCCACACCGGCACGGTGGGCGCGCCCGCGCCCAGGAGGGTGACCAGTTGCTCGCGGGCCTCGGCCGGCCACGGCACCGGCAGCGGAGTGGCGGCGGCGCAGCGGCGGATCGCGTGGGTGGCCAGCGGCACTCCGCCCTGGGCGGCGGCGGCCGCGGCGCGCAGCAGCAGGACGGGGTCCCGTTCGGGGCGGGCGGTGCGTGCCAGTACGGCCTCTCCGTCGAGTTCGACGACGCCGTCGGCGAGCGGCGAGCGTGCGCCGCGACCGGCGGTGCGGGCGGCGAGCAGCCCGCGCAGCGCGGGTTTGACGGATCGCGCGCGCAGCACCCGGCCGACCTCGCGCCAGGTGACGTCGGCGGCGTAGGCGATGGTGCGGGCCGATTCGTAGGTCCGGCGGAGCAGGGCGTCGGCGTCGAGCAGGCCGAGGGCGCCGGCGACCTGGTCCTGCTCCTGGAGGGAGAGCCGGTCGGTGGCGCGCCCGGTGGTGAGGTGGAGGGCGTCCCGGGTGTCCAGGAGCCGGGTGCGGGCGGTCTCCAGGCCGTCGCGGGGGGCGTCGGCGAGCCAGGAGGCGGCGATGGCGCGCAGGGCGGTGGCGTCCCGCAGGCCGCCGTGCGCCTCCTTGAGGTCGGGTTCCAGGAGGTACTGGAGTTCGCCCTGGCGGGCGGTGCGGTCCCGGCACAGTTCGCGGAGTTCGGGCAGCCGTTTGGGGGCGCCCTCCCGCCAGTCGGCGTAGGCGGTGGTGCGGACCGCGGCGGTCAGGTCGGGGTCCCCGGCGATGTGGCGGGCGTCGAGCAGGCCGAGTTGCACCTTGAGGTCGTCGCGGGCGGCGCGGCGGGCTTCGGCGGGGGTGCGGACGGAGTGGTCGAGGTCCAGGCCGAGGTCCCAGACCGGGTACCAGAGGCGGTCGGCGAGGGCCGCCAGGTCGGCGGCGGCGGCGCGGCCGTCGTGCAGCAGCAGGAGGTCGAGGTCGCTGCGGGGGGAGAGTTCGCCGCGGCCGTAGCCGCCGACCGCCACCAGTGCGGCGCCGGGGGCGGCCGGCGCGCTCGCCCCGGCCAGCAGGGCGGCGAGCCAGGCGTCGGTGAGCCCGGCGAGGGCGGCGCGGCGGTCGGGGCCGGTGGGGCCGTCGTCCTGGAGGAGCCGCAGGCGGGCGGCGGGGTAGCCGCCGCCCGCGGGGGCGGCGGTGGCGGGTTCTGCGGTGTGTTCGGCGCTCTCGGTCAACTCGGGCTCTCCTCGGTCGTGTTGTCCCCCGCCGCGCTCCCGTACGCCCCCGCCGCGCGCGGTCCGCGGCTCAGAGCGCGTCGGGTCCGCGCTCCCCGGTCCGCACCCGCACCGCCTCCTCGACGGGGACGCTCCACACCTTCCCGTCGCCGATCTTGCCCGTGCGGGCGGCCTGGACGACGACCTCCACGAGTTCCTCGGCGTCCGCGTCCTCGACCAGGACCTCGATCCGGATCTTGGGCACCAGGTCCACGGTGTACTCGGCGCCCCGGTACACCTCGGTGTGCCCGTGCTGCCGCCCGTAGCCGCTGGCCTCGGTGACGGTCAGGCCGTGCACGCCGAACGCCTGCAGGGCCTCCTTCACCTCGTCGAGCCGGTGCGGCTTGATTACTGCCGTGATGAGCTTCACGCGTCCACCTTCTTGGTCGGGGATTCGCCCAGTGCCGTGGTCCTGCGGGCCGCCGTGCCGCCGCCCGCGCCGGCGAAGTCGTACGCCGTCTCGGCGTGCGCGGCCTGGTCGACGCCGGTGATCTCCTCGTCCTCGCCGACCCGGAAGCCCATCACCACGTCGATGGCCTTGGCAAGGACGTAGGAGACGACGAGCGAGTACAGCAGGACGCAGACCACTCCGATGGCCTGTTTGCCGAGTTGACCGAAGCCGCCCCCGTAGAAGAGCCCCTTGGCGTGGCTCTGCACGCCGCCGGTGGCGAAGAGGCCGATCAGCAGGGAGCCGACGACGCCGCCGACGAGGTGGACGCCGATCACGTCGAGGGAGTCGTCGTAGCCGAACCTGTACTTGAGGCCGACGGCCATGGCGCAGAGCACGCCGGCGATCGCACCGACCGCGAGGGCGCCGAGCGGGCTGACCGCGCCGCAGGCGGGGGTGATGGCGACCAGGCCGGCGACGGCTCCGGAGGCGGCGCCGAGGGTGGTGAACGAACCGTGCCGCAGCTTCTCGTAGGCCAGCCAGCCGAGCATCGCGGCGGCGGTGGCGACCTGGGTGTTGACGAAGGCCACCGCGCCGACGCCGTCGTCGTTGTTGAGCCAGGAGCCGGCGTTGAAGCCGAACCAGCCGAACCACAGCAGGCCGGCGCCGAGCATCACCAGCGGCAGGCTGTGCGGCCGCATGGGGTCCTTCTTGAAGCCGATGCGCTTGCCGACGACGAGGAGCACGCCGAGCGCCGCGGCGCCGGCGTTGATGTGGACGGCGGTGCCACCGGCGAAGTCGATCACGCCGAGCTTGAAGAGCCAGCCGCCGTCGGCCCAGACCCAGTGCGCGACCGGGAAGTAGACCACGGTCACCCACAGCGCGACGAACAGCGCCCAGGCGGTGAACTTCACCCGGTCGGCGAGGGCGCCGCTGATCAGCGCGGGGGTGATCACCGCGAACATCAGCTGGAAGACGGCGAAGACGTAGATGGGGATGGTGGTGGTGCCCCACAACTGGGTCAGGCCGATGTGCCCGAGGCCGGCGAAGTCGCCGTTCCAGCCGATGACCCCGCCGGCGTCGGTGCCGAAGGCGAGCCCGAAGCCGTAGAGCACCCACAGGACCGTGACGATGCCCAGGCTGATGAAGCTCATCATCAGCATGTTCAGGACGCTCTTGACCCGGACCATGCCTCCGTAGAAGAAGGCCAGGCCGGGTGTCATCAGCATCACCAGCGCGGAGCAGATGAGCATGAACCCGGTGTTGGCGGGGCTGAGCGTGGCTTTTTCCGCGAGGCCGTCTGCGAGCGTAAGGATGCCTGGGGGCATCGGCGTCTCCTCGTCGTCGATGCGGCCCGTGCGGGTGTGGGTGGGCCGGCTTCGCGATGAGGGTGTCGCAGCGCCGTTTCGGCCAAACCTTGTCGGTGTTTCACCGGGGTGACGAAGCCGTCCGGCGTGTTACGCGCCGGTGAATTGCGAGGTACCGCGGTGGGGCCCGATCAGCCTGCGACGGCGGTTTCCGGAAGCTGCCGGGAGAGCTCGTCGCCGAGCTGGATCACCTCGGGGACGTGCCCGAACTCGCGCACCGCGGTGTCCACCGTTTTGCGCAACCGGGTGTTGACCCGTTCGGACCGGACCTGCCGGGCGAACGGTATCGCCTGCTGTGCCATCACGGCGCACGCCTCGGGCTCCTTCTGGAGCAGGTGGACGGTGGCCATCCCGATGAGGTTGAAGGCGTACGAGCGCTGGTGCTCGGGGTCCTTGCCGAAGAGTTCGACGGCGCGCTGCATGACCGGTTCTGCAAGCGAGGCGTAGGTGGGGCTGCGACCGGCCACGTAGGCGAGGTCGCGGTAGGAGTGGGCGTTCTCGGCGTTGAGTTCGGCCTCGGAGAAGAAGCGGATCCAGTCCGGCTCCGGCTCGCCGGGGGCGACGTCGGAGAAGGTGTCCTCGGCCATCCGCACCGCGCGCTTGACCTTGCTGGGCTGGCCCATGCCGGCGTAGGCGCGGGCCTCCATCGCATACAACATCGCCTGGGTGCGCGCGGTGGCGGTCTCCCGGCTGCCGTACTGGGCGAGGTGGATCAGCTCCAGCGCGTCGTCGGGCCGGCCGAGGTGGATCATCTGCCGGCTCATGCTGGAGAGGATGTACGAGCCCAGGGGGCGGTCGCCGGCCTCCTTGGAGGCGTGCAGGGCCAGCACGAAGTACTTCTGGGCGGTCGGCTGAAGGCCGACGTCGTAGCTCATCCAGCCGGCGAGTTCGGCGAGTTCGGCGGCGACCTTGAAGAGGCGCTTGGCGACCGCCGGCGGCTGGGGCTCCTGGAGGAGGTCGGTGACCTCGTGGAGCTGACCGACCACCGCCTTGCGCCGCAGGCCGCCGCCGCACTGGGCGTCCCACTGCCGGAACATCGCGGTGGTCGCCTCCAGCAGGTCCAGCTCCGGGCCGGAGAGGCGGGCCGGGCGGCGGGGTCGCTCGGGCTGCGCCGCGACCTCGCCCGGGCCCACGGGCACCGGCACCAACCAGCGCTGCATCGGCTCGATCAGGGACGGCCCGGCGGCGAGGGCCAGGGAGGTGCCCAGGAAGCCCCGACGGGCCAGCATCAGGTCGCTGCGGGTGAACTCGCTGATGAGGTTGACGGTTTGGGGCCCGGCCCAGGGGAGGTCGACGCCGGAGACGGACGGCGACTGGTGGGCCGAGCGCAGTCCCAGTTCCTCGATGCCGACCACGCAGCCGAAGCGTTCGGAGAAGAGCTCGGAGAGGATCCGCGGGATGGGTTCCCGGGGCTGCTCGCCGTCGAGCCAGCGGCGCACCCGGGAGGTGTCGGTGCTGATGTGGTGCGCGCCCATCTGGCGCGCCCGGCGGTTGACCTGCCGCGCCAGCTCGCCCTTGGACCAGCCGCTGCGCATGAACCACGAACCCAACTGCGCGTTGGGACGCTTGCCGGCATCCTCGCCGCCCTCGCCGCCCGTGCTGTCCGTGCCGTTGGAGCCGGCGGTGCCACCAGTGCCGCCCACAGGGATGCCCCCATTTCCGATAGCTCTCGTCCGCGAACCCCCCACAGGATGCCGCCTGTTGCAGCGCCCGTTCCGCGGTACATCTACCCGACCGCGGATTCCGGCCACACCTTGGGTCGCCGCCTCCTGGCAATGCCACCGGCATACCCGTACGAAGAATGCCCCTCCGGGGTTCGTGCTACTGAAAGTAATCCTACGATCACGCCCGTCGGGAGGTCGATTGCGGAAACGCCACCATTCGCCACCCCTTTGCGTGAACTCCCCGGCCCGCTCTCGCGATTGACTTGACACAGGTCGTACGGGAACGGGCGGAGCGGAGCACGCCGAGGCGTGCGCACCGCGTCGCACCACCCGGCGTACGACGGCACACCACCGGTACCACGGCCCGCCGACGGAGCGTGAACACCAGAGTGAAGAACCGTCTCCTCGTCAACTCCCCGACTCGTCACCACTCGTACGCACCACCCGTTGGAGGGGGCATGGGTTTCACGATCGGCGGCATCCGGGACCTCCGTTCCGGAACGCGCCGTCGCGTCCGCTCGGCCGAGGGCACCGCGGTGGCCGAGTACACGGGGCTGTGGGGGTGGGACGTCGTCCCGGGGGCCCGCGCGGTCCGGGCCGGTGGCCGGACGGAGTGTTCGTGCGGGGACGCCGCCTGCCCCTCCCCCGGCGCGCACCCGCTCTCCTTCGCCCGGGAGGTGCCGGCGGGCGCGACGCTGGAGAAGGCGCTGGCCGCCTGGAGCGAGACGCCCGGCGCGGCGGTGCTGCTCCCGGTGGGCCGCTCCTTCGACGTTCTCGACGTGCCGGTGGACGCCGGGCGGGGCGCGCTGGTGCGGTTGGAGCGGATGGGGCTGCCGCTGGGGCCGGTGGCGGCCACGCCGACCGGACGGGCCCTGTTCTTCGTCGCCCCGGGCGCGGCCGCCGCGCTGCCCGACCTCCGCTACCGCATGGGGTGGGACGACGCGGATCTGGACCTGCGTCCGCTGGGGCGCGGTGACCACGTCGCCGCTCCGCCGTCCGACTTCGGCGGCCACGGCCCGATGCGCTGGCTGCGCCCGCCGACCCTGGAGACCGCCAGCCGGCCGCCGCAGGCCCGGTTACTCCTGGGGACCCTGGCGTACGTGTGCAACAGGTCGGCGGGCGGCCGGGGAACCACCGATGCGGCGACGCCCGGCCCGCCGTCGTACTGAGCCGGCGACAGAGCGCCCCGTCGGCGAGCGGGCGCACCGGGATCTGCGTCTTGGCTTGATCCGCACGCCTCCCCACGCCTCCCCACGCCACCCCACGCCTTCGGACGCCGTGGGCGGTGCGGCAGGGAGCGGGCTCCGCACCGCCCCCCTCCCCTCCCCTCCCCTCCCCTCCCCTCACCTCACCTCACCTCACCCATAGAAACGGCGGCGGCCCCCGTACCCGTCATCCGCAGGTACCGGGGGCCGCCGCCGTCGTGCCGGGCCGCGGGATCAGTCGATCAGCGCGTCCACGAACGCCTCGGGCTCGAACGGCGCCAGGTCGTCCGGCCCCTCGCCCAGGCCGACCAGCTTGACCGGAACGCCCAGTTCGCGCTGGACGGCGATGATGATGCCGCCCTTGGCGGTGCCGTCGAGCTTGGTGAGCACCACGCCGGTGATGTCCACGACCTCGGCGAAGACCCGGGCCTGCACGAGGCCGTTCTGACCGGTGGTGGCGTCCAGGACGAGCAGCACCTCGCCGACCGGTCCGTGCTTCTCGACGACCCGCTTGACCTTGCCGAGCTCGTCCATCAGACCGGTCTTGGTGTGCAGCCGGCCCGCGGTATCGATCAGGACCACGTCGGCGGCCTCGGCGATGCCCTCCTTGACCGCGTCGAAGGCGATGGAGGCGGGGTCGCCGCCCTCCGGACCGCGGACCGTGCGGGCGCCGACCCGCTCGCCCCAGGTCTGGAGCTGGTCGGCGGCGGCGGCGCGGAAGGTGTCCGCCGCGCCCAGGACGACGGACTTGCCGTCGGCGACCAGCACGCGGGCGAGCTTGCCGGTGGTGGTGGTCTTGCCGGTGCCGTTGACGCCGACGACCATCACGACGCCGGGGATCTCGGTGCCGCCGTTGCCGACGGTGCCGTCGGTGTGCACGGTCCGGTCGGCGTCGGTGCCGATGAGGGCGAGCAGTTCCTCGCGCAGCAACTGGCGGAGGTCCTCGGGGGTAC
The DNA here is from genome assembly GCF_045799175.1 of Streptomyces sp. VTCC 41912. NCBI lineage: Bacteria > Bacillati > Actinomycetota > Actinomycetes > Kitasatosporales > Streptomycetaceae > Streptomyces > Streptomyces sp. VTCC 41912. Next base: position 203,698 of record NZ_JBJMAB010000006.1, on the reverse strand, counting down.
GGGTGCCCAGCACCTTGACCCGCTCGCGGAGCCGCTCGACCAGTTCCTGGGTGGGGGTGACGCCGACGTCCGCGGTCAGCAGGGTGTCCTCGATCTCCTCCCAGGTGTCCTCGTCGAGGTGTTCCCGCGACAGCAGGGTCAGCAGGCCCTTGCCGAGGGTGTTCTGGGAGCGGGCGAGCCGGGCGCGCAGCCGCACCAGACGCCCGGCGGTGGGCTCGGGGACCTCGACCTCGGGCGCCGCGGGCGCCTCCGGCTCGGCGACCGGCGCCTCGGCCGCGGGGGCCTCGGCCGTCGGCAGCTCGACTTCTTCGATGGTGCGACGTTCTTCGTCGCGGGGGGTTTCGGCCTCCTCGCCGACGTGCGGTTCGGCGGGGGGCGCGGTGACGGAGGGCTTGGGGGCGGCCGTCGGGGGCGGCAGCTGCTTCTTCTTGCGGCCGCTGACGACGAGCCCGCTGATCGCGCCGAGCACGACCACGGCGATGACTACGGCAAGGATGACGGTTTCCATAACCCCTCCAGTATCAGCCACGCCCCGCTGCGAACAGCCGTACGCGCCCGGGGTTCGGTCCCGGGCCTCGGCGGGGCGTCCCGGGGCCCGGCAGCCGCCTGGCGCGCGGTGTCAGGACTCCCGGCTCTCCTGTGTGCGCCAGCGCTCCAAGGTGGGGTCGCAGTGGGAGTCGTACGTGCCCGATCCCCGGCAGTGCCGGCATTCGCCGGCCCGCTGGACGGTCTCGTGGGGGCCCCGGAACGGGTCGACGCCGGGGGCGTAGGCCAGGGCCTGGGACACATAGCCGGTGCCCTGGCACCACTGACAGGTCTTGCCGGACACACCGGACACGTCGGCCTCCTGCGGGCGTTCGCTGTCGTTCATCGGGATCACCTTGCACCACATCCGGTGCGCCGTGCCCGGGGTGTGGACAACCCGTCGCGCGCGGGCCCCGGTGACGCCCCGGCCACGGCCGCTCGCCGGTACTCAAACGAGACATGCGTCTCTCCGACGGGCCTCCGATGAGACGGTGCGGCGGCCCGTCACAACGGAAGAGGAGCCTCCGCTTCATGTTTTGACGGTCCAGTGCGCGCTGTATGTCCTGATCAGGGCGGTGTGACTGGATTCATCGACAGGAGGGCGCGGCCCGTGTCATCGTCAGGGGGTCCAAGGGGGCGGACCGGTAGAAGTTGGATCAAAGTACGATGGTGGACGGCTGCGCAACGCGCGTAGAGTCCTGGCAACCACTTTCTGGCCAGGCACCACAGCCGCTGCCTGCACCCCCGTTCCCGGGGGTGCCCCCCAGACCCCCGCACGGAGACAGCTGCACCCATGGGCACCAGCACCGCGTCCGCATCCACGTCCACCCCGGAAGTCGACGGCGCCGTCGAGACGCGCGGCATCGAGCCCGTTCCGGACAACGAGCGCCGAGGGCGGGTGCGCGAGCTCTTCCCCACCTGGGTGGCGGCCAACATCAGCGTGCTGCTGCTCACCATGGGCGCCTCGTTGGTGATCAACAACGGCCTGAACTTCTGGCAGGTGCTGGTGGTCGCCGCCATCGCCTCCTGCGTCTCCTTCGGGATCGTCGGCCTGCTGTCGGTCTCCGGCAAGTGGGGCGGCGCCCCGGGCGCGATGCTCTCCCGGGCCGCCTTCGGCGTGCGCGGCAACTACTTCCCGGGCGCGATCCTGTGGGTCGCCCGCTTCGGCTGGGAGACCATCAACGCGGTCAGCGGCGCCTACGCGATCCTGACCGTGCTCCACCTGGTGTTCGGCATCAAGACCAACAACGTGCTGGTCGTGGTGACCCTGTTGGGCTTCGTCGCCTGCACCTTCCTGGTGAGCGGGATGGGCCGCAAGGCGCTCAACGTCTGCAACAAGTACTCCACGTACCTCTTCAGCCTGATCAGCGTCGTCGTCCTGGTCTACCTGATCGTCGAGATGCCGTGGGGCGCCATCTTCGCCAAGTCGCCGGGCAGCGGCGCCATGATGATCGCGGGCATCGGCACCATCGCGGCCGGCGGCCTGAGCTGGGTGCCCACCGGTCCGGACTTCGCGCGCTACCTGCCGCACTCCGCCTCCGGCAAGAAGATCGTCGGCACCACCGTCTCGGGCGCCGCCCTGGTGCTGGTCCCGATGGTGGTCATGGGTGGCGTGATGGCCGTCTCCAACCCGGAGCTGGCCAACCAGAACACCGACCCGATGTCCTTCCTCGGCCAGGTGCTGCCGTCGGCCATCGCGATCCCGTACCTGATCACCGCGCTGATCGGCATGATGCTGATCAACAGCCTGTCGATGTACTCCGCGGGATTCACCGCGCAGACCATGGGCGTCAAGCTGCCGCGCGCCCTGGCGGTCAGCATCAACGCCGCCATCAGCCTGATCGGCGGGCTGTTCATGATGCTGGTGGCCAAGGACTTCGTGGGCCAGTTCATCGCCTTCCTGACGCTGCTCGCGGTCTCCTTCTCCGCCTGGATCGGCGTCTACGCCATGGACATGGTCCGTCGCCGGAAGATGGCGGTCCGGTACCACGCGGAGAGCCTGATGACCATCGGGCCCAGCAGCCGGTACTGGTACAAGGGCGGGTTCTGCTGGCAGGCCATGTCGGCCTGGGCGCTCGCGCTGATCGTGGGCCTGTGCTTCACCAAGGTGCAGTGGTTCTCCGGCCCGCTCGCCGGCACCTGGATCGGCGAGAACGGCCTGGGCTGGGTGGTCACCATCCTGATCGCCGCGGTGGTCTTCGCGGTCCTGCCGGCCGCCCGGGAGAACGAGACCCCGGCCTCGGCCCCCGCGCCGGAAGGCTCCGAGGAGCGTTCGGTGGTGGAGGTCGGCTGATCCCCGGCCGGTTCTCGACCACCCACCTGGTCAACTGACGTATCGTCAGCTACGGTCCCCTTCGCCACCTGCTCCGGCGAAGGGGATCCGTCATGTCCGCCGGCAACACCGCACCCACCACGGTCGTGCGCTTCAACCTCGCCGGCCCGCCGGTCGCCCCCGAGGAACTGTCCGCCCGCTACCGGGCCGCCGTCGAGATGGCCGCGTACGCCGACGCGCACGGCGTGGGCATGGTCCAGACCGAGGAGCACCACGCCACCGACAACGGCTGGATGCCCTCCCCGCTCACCTTCGCGGGAGCCGTCCTCGGCACCACGAGCCGGATCGGCGTGACCGTCTCGGCCCTGCTGAGCCCGCTGCACGACCCGCTGCGGCTGGCCGAGGACCTCGCCGTGCTCGACCTGCTCGGCGCCGGCCGCCTGGTCACCGTCGCCGGACTCGGCTACCGGCCCGAGGAGTACGCGGCCCACGACAAGGACTGGCAGCGCCGCGGCGCCCTCCAGGACGAGGTGCTCCGCACGCTGCTGGACGCCTGGACCGGTGAACCGTTCCGCTATCGGGGGCGCACGGTCCAGGTCACTCCGCGCCCGTACTCGCGACCTCACCCGACGCTGCTCGTCGGGGGCGCCTCGCGGCCGGCGGCCCGGCGCGCGGCGCGTCTGGGGCTGCCGTTCTTCCCCAGCGCCCACCTGCCGGAGTTGGTGCGCTACTACCACGCGCAGTGCGCCGCGGCCGGGACCGAGGGCTGGGTGCTCCAACCCCCGCCGCGCACCTGCCTGTTGCACGTCTCCGAGGACCCGGACCGCAGTTGGGCCGCGCACGGCGGTCACCTGCTGTACGAGGCGCAGCGGTACGCGGCCTGGCAGTCGGCCGACGCACGCTCCGCGGTGCGGTCCACCGCGCAGGACGCCGAGGCGCTGCGCGCGGAGGGCGTGTACCGCATCGTCACCCCGGACGAGTGCGTCAAGCTGGCCCAAGAGGACGGCGCCCGGGGCACGTTGATCCTGCATCCGCTGTGCGGCGGGATGCCCGTCGAGGAGGGGTGGCGTTCGCTGCGGCTGTTTGCGGAACAGGTGATTCCGCGACTGACGGACTGATCCGCCGGACGGCGCGGCCGCACGGTCGATTGTCAGTGCCGGGTGCCACGATCGAGGCATGAGCTTCTTCGACGGACTGCCCGCCTCCGGCCCGCCGGCCGAACCTCTCGACGACACGCTGGAGTTGGGCACCTACGCACCCGGGCCGGACGAGGAGTTCGCGCCCTCGCACTGGTTCGTGCCGGCGCAGCTCGCGCAGGTCGCCGAGGCCGGCGCGGGGCCGGACGTCCGGATCATGCTCACCGGCTGGCAGGTCTGGCCGGGGTCGGTGACGATGCGGCTCTCGGTCTTCCTGCGGCGGATCCGGACCGGCGGGCGGACGTCGCCGTACGGCCCTCCGGACAGCGGGGCGCTGCGCTGCGGGCTGCTGCTGGCGGACGGGCGGAAGGTCACCACGCTCGACGGGCCGCCCCTGCCGGTCGCCGGGCCCGCCGGCCCGACACTGCGGCTGAGCGGCGGCAGCGGCGGCGCCTTCCACTACGAACTGGAGCTGCACCTCTCGCAGTTGCCGCCTGCCGGCGTCACCCAGCTGGTCGTCGAGTGGCCGGACGAGCAGGTGCCCGAGACCGTCACCGTCGTCGACGCCGGACCGCTGCGGGCGGTCGCCGGCGAAGCGCGGGAGATCTGGCCGGCCGCCGCGCCGCCAGGCCACCGGGCGGCGGACGAGCAGACCCGGGGGTTCCTCGGCCTCGGCCCGGGGCCGGCGGCGCTCCTCGCCCGGCCGTCCGGGCCGGAGTCGCCGCAGCCGTGGTCACCGCCCGCGCCCGACGCGGCGCGCGACGACTGGAGACTCCTGGCGCCGTTCCACTGGCAGGACACCGGGCTGGTGCTGGCCCGCCTGGAAAGCGGTGCCGATCCCGGCGCGCTCGTGCCGGGCCACGCTCGCGCGACCCCGCTGCACCTGGCCGCGGCCCACGGTGGCCCGGTGGCCGTCGCCGCGCTGCTGGAGCGGGGCGCGGTGGTGGACGCGCGGGACGGCCAGGGCCGCACCCCGCTGTGGCACGCCGTCTGCCACGGCGCCGGGGAGAACGCGGAGCTGCTGCTGCGGGCCGGCGCCGACGCCTGGACCCCGCAGCTCGGCGGGCGCTCCCCCGGCCGACTGGCGCTGACCTGCGAGCTGGCCCCGCTCTTCGCCGAGTTGCCGGGGGCGGTGCCGTTGGCGCCCGGGGAGCGCGCCGCCCAGCGGGAGGCGGACGCCCGGGCGGCGGTGTTCCGAGGGGTGCGCACCGAAGGTGCCTCGGTCGCGTTCGTGGCGGGGATCGACGAGGCCGAGGCGGTCCGGCGGCTGGAGCGGGACCCGCGCGAGACCGCGGTGGGGCCGCCGGACGCCACCGCGGTCCCCCACGACCCCGGGGAGGCCCACCGCCGGGTGGGGGTGACGGGGGTGCTTGGCGGCTGCGTCCTGCTCCAGCCGGCCTCGTACCTGCTGGGCACCGATGCGGCGCTGGACGCCCTCTCCGTCGGCGCCACCGCGTACGGCCTGTACTTCGACCCCAGCGGCGGCACCTTCGGCACCCTCTCCCGCGACGGCCGCACCGAGCTGACCGAGGAGATCGGTCTCCCGCCGTACGGCGACGAGCCCGAGGGGCACTGGCACTACCGCTTCTGGAGCTGGTCACGACCGCAGGAGCTGTACGGCGCCGCCGAGTTGGGGTACGCCTGCGCGGCGGCCGGCCTGCGGGTGACGGACCCGCGGCCGGTGAGCGGGCCGCCGCACCGCTGGGTGGAGATACCCGCGGGCAGCGCGCTCCTGGCGTAGTGCGGTCCCGGTGCGCCCGCCCGCACGAACCACCGCTGCCCCGGCTCGGGAGAGCCGGGGCAGCAGCGACAACTGAGGAGAGGGCTGGCGGGGGGGTTAGCCCATCTCCTCCAACGCCTTGCCCTTGGTCTCCTTCACGAACTTGAGCACGAAGGGGATCGAGAGCAGAGCGAAGACCATGTAGATCACGTAGGTGCCGGACAGGTTCCAGTCCGAGAGGCTCGGGAAGCTGGCCGTGATCGCCCAGTTGGCGATCCACTGCGCGGAGGCGGCGACGCCCAGCGCGGCGGCCCGGATCTTGTTGGGGAACATCTCACCGAGGAAGACCCAGACCACGACGCCCCAGGAGAGGGCGAAGAAGAGGACGAAGCCGTGCGCGGCGATCAGGGCCACGGTGCCTTCGGCGGAGGGCAGGGTGCCGGCCGCGGTCTTGGCGGAGAAGGCCCACGCCTCCAGGGCGAGCGCCACGGCCATGCCGGCCGAACCGATCAGCGCCAGCGGTCGGCGGCCGATCCGGTCGACGAAGATCATCGCGATCACGGTGCCGATGATGTTGATGATCGAGGTGGTGAAGCTGTAGAAGAACGAGCCCTCGGGGTTGATGCCGACCGACTGCCACAGCGTCGAGGAGTAGTAGAAGGCGACGTTGATGCCGACCAGCTGCTGGAAGACGGAGAGCCCGATGCCGACCCAGACGATCGGCAGGAAGCCGCCCTTGCCGCCGAGCAGGTCCTTGAAGGTCGACTTGTGCTCGCGGCGCATCGCGTCCTGGATCTCGGAGACCCGGGCTTCGAGGTCCACGCTCCGGCCCTCGACCTCGGAGAGCACCTCCTTGGCGCGCTCAAGCCGACCGGCGGAGATCAGGAAGCGCGGCGACTCGGGGATCGCGAAGGAGAGCAGGCCGTAGAGGATGGCGGGGATGACCATCACGCCGAGCATCCACTGCCAGGCTTCCAGGCCGGCGATCTTGCCGCGCTGCTCACCGTTGGCGAGGTTGAGGATGCCCCAGTTCACGAGCTGGGAGATGGCGATGCCGACGACGATGGCGGCCTGCTGGAAGGAGCCGAGCCGTCCGCGGTAGGCGGGCGGCGACACCTCGGCGATGTAGGCCGGGCCGATGACCGAGGCCATGCCGATCGCGATGCCGCCCAGCACGCGCCACATCGCCAGGTCCCACAGGGCGAACGGCAGCGCGGAGCCGACGGCGCTGATGGTGAACAGCACCGCGGCGATCTGCATGACCCGGATCCGGCCGATCCGGTCGGCGATCCGACCGGCGGTGGCGGCGCCGATGGCGCAGCCGATCAGGGCGATGGCGATCACCTGCGCGAGGACGGCGGAGCCGACGTCGTAGCGGCTGCGGATCGCCTCGACCGCGCCATTGATCACGGAGCTGTCATAGCCGAAGAGAAAGCCGCCCATCGCGGCAGCCGCGGTGATGAAGATGACATGGCCGAGGTGGTCCGGCTGGGCCTTGCGGCCTTCCGGGACCGTCGGCTGCGCGGTGCTGGTCAACGTGAACTCCAGTGGCCCGGCTGCGCTGCCGGGCGTAGGGGGCTGGCCCTACAAGTGGTGCACACGTCGGGGGCACCCACCACTTGAAGGTAAAAGCAACGTTGCAGAGACTATGCCTTTAAGTTTCGAAGTCAATACCCCAAAGCTGACGTCTTCCTCACCCGACTACCGCAGCCTTCATTCAAGTTCTGAATTGATCTTCAGGGAATGAAGGAGAGGGGCCACCGGCCTCGGCGCGACCGGGCCACCGCACCGGCTCAGCGCAGCCGCTGACTGATCACCTTCGAGACGCCGTCCCCCTGCATCGACACGCCGTAGAGCGCGTCGGCGACCTCCATCGTCCGCTTCTGGTGCGTGATCACGATCAGCTGCGAACTCTCCTGGAGCTCCTCCATGATCCGGATCAGCCGCTGCAGATTGGTGTCGTCCAACGCGGCCTCGACCTCGTCCATCACGTAGAACGGACTGGGCCGCGCCTTGAAGATCGACACCAGTAGTGCCACCGCGGTCAGCGACCGCTCACCGCCCGACAGCAGGGAGAGCCGCTTGACCTTCTTGCCCGGCGGGCGCGCCTCCACGTCCACCCCGGTCGCCAGCATGTCGTCCGGGTTCGTCAGCACCAGGCGTCCCTCGCCCCCCGGGAAGAGGCGCGCGAAGACGCCCTCGAACTCCCGCGCGGTGTCCTGGTACGCCTCGGTGAAGACCTGCTCGACCCGCTCGTCGACCTCCTTGACCACCCGCAGCAGGTCGGCCCGGGTCTTCTTCAAGTCTTCAAGCTGTTCGCTGAGGAACTGGTGCCGCTCCTCCAGCGCCGCGAACTCCTCCAGCGCGAGCGGGTTCACCTTCCCGAGCTGCTGATACGCCCGCTCGGCGGCCTTCAACCGCTTCTCCTGCTCGGCCCTGACATAGGGAACCGGCTGGTTCCGCGGGTGTTCCGGGTCCTCGGGCAGCGCCTCGCCCTCGGCCGGCGGGGACGGCGGCACGGGCTGGTCGGGACCGTACTCTGCCACCAGCGCGGCCGGCTCCACCCCCAGCTCCTCCAGCGCCCGGGCCTCCAACTGCTCGATCCGCAGCCGCTTCTCGGCCCCCAACACCTCGCCGCGATGCACCGAATCAGTCAGTTTGTCCAGCTCGCTCGTCAACTCCCGGCCCTGCTCGCGCTCGGTGGCCAGGGCCCGCTCCCGCTCGTCCTTGGCACGTTCCGCGGCGGCCCGCTCCTCCTCGGCCCTGACGACCGACACCTCGACGTGCGCCAGCAGCTGCCGCGCACCCGCGGCCACCGCCCCGGCCACCGCGGCCTCGTGCCGCAGTCGGGCCCGCCGCTGCTCGGCGCGGGCCCGCGCCTCGCGCTCCACCCGCGCCGCCCGGTCCAGCCCGTCCGCCCGCCCCGCGAGCGCCTTGACCCGTTCCTCGTGCGTCCGGGCCTGGAGGCGGGCCTCCATCTCCGTCTGCCGGGCATTGGCCCCGTCGGCCGCCAGCCGGTCGCGCACCGAGGTGTCGGGCTCCTCGTCGTCCGCGCCCGGGTCCTCCTCGGCCGCGACCAGCCGCGCGGCCAGTTCCTCGGCCTCCTCGGTGGCCCGCGCCAGCGCCTCCTCGGCCCGCGCGGCCGCGGCGGCGGACCGCTCCGCCTCACCGGCGGCGGCCCGCGCCTGCCCGGCGAGCCGCCCCAGGTCCCCGGCGACCTTCGACTTCTCCCGGTCGGCGGCGCGCCGCCGACCGTCCAACTCCTCGACCAGCGCGGCGCACTCGGTCCGCCACCGCTCCGCCGCCCGCCGCTCCTCGGCCAGGGCGTCGCAGCGGGCCGCCAGCTCGGTGAGTTCCGCGGCCGCCTCGTCGACCGACGCCTGCACCTCCAGCAGGCTGGGTGCCCCGGCCGACCCGCCCTGCGCGAAGTGCGCCCCGAGCAGGTCGCCCTCCGCGGTGACGGCGATCAGCTCCGGCCGCGCCACCACCAGTTCCTCGGCCTCGGCCAGCGACCCGACCACCACCACGTCCCGCAGCAGCCGGGCCAGCGATGCGGTCAACTCCTTGGGTCCGTGGACGAGTTCATGGGCCGGCACCGGCGCCGGCCCGCTCCCCGACCCGCCGGCCGCACCGCTCCCGGCGGTTCCACCGGCCCCGGCGGACGACTCGCCGCCGGCCCGCTCGGCGACCTCCACCGCCACCACGGCCTCCCGCGCCCGGGCCGGCGCCGGCACCCGAGCCGGCCGCGCGCCGCCGAGCACCATCGCCGCCCGCCCGGCGTCCTCCTTCCGCAGCAGCCGCAGCGCCTCCGCCGCCACGGCCGGATCGGTGACCGCCACCGCATCCGCGGCGGCCCCCAGCGCGGCCGCCACCGCCACCTCGAAGCCCGGCGTGACGGTCAGCAGTTCGGCGGCCGGCCCGAGCACCCCGCCGATCCGCTCCGCGGCGGCCAGCAGCGCACCGGTGCCGTCCTTGCGGCGCAGCCCGAGGGCGAGAGCGTCGTGCCGGGCGGCGGTCGCCGCCCGTTCCCGTTCGGCCGCGGTCAGCGCCTCCCGCACGACGGTCAGCGCCGACTCGGCCGCCGCCAGCTCCTGCCGGGCCGCCTCGTACCGACCGCCGACCTCCGCGTCGTCCGCGTCCAGCCCGTCGACCTCGGCCTTGAGCTGCTCGTACTCCTCCTGTGCGACGACCGCCCTGCTCCGGGCGGCGTCCCGGGCCTCGACCAGCCGCCCGATCTCCGCCTGCGCCGAAGCCGCCCGACCGCGGGCCGCGGTGACCTGTCCGCTCAGCCTGGCCAGGCCCTCGCGCCGGTCCGCCAGGGCTCGCGCGAGGTCCCGCAGCCGCCGCTCCTCGTCCGCCAACTGCCGCTCCAACGCGGCCCGGTGCTCGACGGTGTCCTCCAACGCCCGACTCGCCGCCTCCAACGCGGCCGTCAACTCCGCCTCCTGCTCGCGGATCCGGGCGGCCTCCCGCTCCAGGTCCTCGGGCTCCCGACCGCGCCGCTCCTCCGGCGGGGCCGCCGCGGCGCTGCGGACCCGGGCCTCGGCCAACGACACGGTGCCCCGCACCCGCTCGGCGAGCTGGGACAGCGCGTACCAGGTCTGCTGGGCCCGCTGCACCCGCGGCGCGAGGGCACGCACCTCCGCCTCCATGGCCGCCTCGCGCTGCTGTGCGGTGCGCAGCCGCGCCTCCACCGCCTCCTTGCGCTCCTTCAGTGCCGCCTCGTCGGCGATCTCGGCGGCCAGCGCCCGGCGCAGCGCGACCAGGTCGTCGGCGAGCAGCCGCAGCCGGGCGTCTCGCAGGTCGGCCTGGATGACGGCGGCCCGCCGGGCGACCGCGGCCTGCCGCCCCAACGGTTTGAGCTGTCGCCGCAGCTCGTCGGTGAGGTCCTGCACGCGGGCGAGATTGGCCTTCATCGCCTCCAGCTTCCGCAGCGCCTTCTCCTTGCGCTTGCGGTGCTTGAGCACCCCGGCGGCCTCCTCGATGAACGCCCGGCGGCCCATCGGATCGGCGTGCAGGACGGAGTCGAGCTGGCCCTGCCCGACGATCACGTGCATCTCGCGGCCGATGCCGGAATCGGAGAGGAGCTCCTGGATGTCCAGCAGCCGGCAGGTGTCACCGTTGATCTGGTACTCGCTGCCGCCGTTGCGGAACATGATCCGGGTCAGCGTGACTTCGGCGTACTCGATGGGCAGCGCCCCGTCGGAATTGTCGATCGTCAACGAGACCTCGGCGCGGCCGAGCGGCTGCCGCCCGGTCGTCCCGGCGAAGATGACGTCCTCCATCTTCCCGCCGCGCAGCGATTTGGCGCCCTGCTCCCCCATGACCCACGACAAGGCGTCCACGACGTTGGACTTGCCGGACCCGTTGGGGCCCACGACGCAGGTGATGCCCGGTTCGAACCGGAGCGTCGTGGCGGAGGCGAAGGACTTGAAGCCTCGCAGGGTCAAACTCTTCAGATGCACGCCGTTGAACTCTACCGGCCACCCCCCGGGGCCCCTCCGCAACATTCCGGCGACCGTCCCGCTCCCCGTACGGCTCCCTTGTGTGGACCGCTGTTGGCCGTCGGTTCACCGGGAAAGGCAGGCGCCGGTTTCACCGGGTGAGGGGAGGGGCACATCATGCGGTAAGGACGAACCGAGGGGCTGGGGAAACCCGCGCGACGGAAGTGACCGAAGGGCACCGAGGTGTCCGGACGGCGCGAAAGAGGTCGCGGAAAAGGCACGGCGCACGACCGCGAGGACGGAACGGGGATTATGACGAAGGGACGCCGAAGCGTCCCTTGCAGATCTTGAAGAGCGGTGCCTCAAGCGGCTGGCGTGCAGCCCGTCCGACCGTGATCTTTGAGCGTGGACCGGGTGAGGCGATCGGGGTCAGGTGAGCGCGGGCTCCGCCTGGGGTACGTCGATGTCGAGTACCGAGTCGTCGCGACGCGTGGCAGCGGAGAGCATGTCATTCTCGGCCTGCATCCGAATGAGTTCGGATTCGAGGTCCTGGACGCGCTGCTGAAGCCGTCGCATCTCGGAGAGGACTCGGGGGTCGGAGCCGCCGACGTAACCGAGAAGCGCCTTTGCCATGATGGATGGTCCTCCACAATGAGTGACCGACCGAAGCGGTGTGGGTCGTGAGGGATTCGCACCCGCGGTGCTTGTCATTCTCCAGGTGTACTCAATGCCAAACAGCTAAGGTGCGCGGGGATTCCAGAGTCTCACCAAACGGATGGACGGTCAACACGATCACACCCCGTATCCTCGGGCGCCTGAGAGTGCGCAGCGGCCATGACATGGCGCCGACTCTCCAGAAAGGACCCGCGGGGCGTGGAGATCATCCGTACAGCGGCAGCCTTGCACGGGTCGGCCGAGTTGGCAACCACCAGGGCTTATCTCCGGTAAGTAGCTCACGGTGACGTACCGGCCGGAGCCCTTGGCACGCCCGTCCGGGGGGCGTCTTCGGGCCCGGTCAGCGGATCTCGAAGCCGTCGTAGCCGCCTCGCGGAGTGGCCCAAATCTCAGTGACGCCGGTGACGGCCCCGGGCGTGTCCCCGGTGCGGAGCCACTCCAGGAGCTGATCGCAACGGTCCTTCGCGCCCTCGGCGACGACCTGGACGCGTCCGTCACCGAGATTGACCGCGAAACCGGCCAGCCCGCCGATGCGCAAAGCGTTCGCTCGGGTGAACCAGCGGAACCCGACTTCCTGGACCAACCCGCGTACCCACGCGGTCATCCGCACCTCTTCTTCCATGTGTGCACGTTAACCGGCCAATTGCTCAGCAAGCACATCTGCCCCTGACGCCATGGCGTACAGTCCCCCGACAGCGAGGGCTCACCCTTTCGAGTGAGTCACCTTCGGCGCTGCACGGAAGGAACTCCCGCGGATGGGCCGCCATCGACGCTCTGCTCCTCACGCTCCGGAACACCTGCGTCCAGGGCAGGTTGACGGTCCGACAGGTGCGGGCGCGCCTGCCGGGCACCGCGGCCACCGGGCGGCCCGCAGGACCGCGCCGGTGCGCACCGGGCTGCTCGGTGCCTCCGCCGCGGTGGCGATGGGTGCGGTGGCGGTGGCGTCCGGGTTGGTCCCCGGCGGCGGTCGGTTCGAGGTGAGCGGCGGCGGCCCCACCGACCGGGTGCGCGCCGGCGCGCTGCCGGACGCCCAGCCGCAGGAGAGCTCCGCGGCGCCGATACCCGGGGCCACGGTCGCGGCCGGCCGCGGCGCCGGCGACCCCGCGTCCCGGGGCACCGGCCGGGCGCCCGCCCCGGATGCCCCCGACGCCCCGGGCTCCACGGCCTCCTCTCCCGGCTCCCCCAGCTCCCCCGGCACCTCCCCGTCGGCGCCCGGGCCCTCGGCCTCCCCGTCCCGCGCGGCCGACGACCGGCCCTCCGCGGGCCCCACCGACGGGCCGACCACCGCGGCGCCCGGACCGTCGGCGTCCCCGACCGTCCCCGCGGCCACCAGCGGCGGCCCCGAGGCCGCGGCCGAGGCCGAGGTGCTCTCGCTGGTCAACCAGGAACGCGCCCGGGTGGGCTGCTCCCCGGTCACCACCAGCGGCGAACTGGCCGGTCTGGCCCAGCGGTTCAGCGACGACATGGCGCGCCGCGGGTTCTTCGGCCACACCGATCCGGACGGCCACACGCCCTGGGACCGCGCCCGCGTCCAGGGCGTGCCCGACCTCGGCGGGGAGAACATCGCCCGGGGACAGGCCGACGCCCGGTCCGTGATGGATTCGTGGATGGACGACCCCGGGCACCGCGCCAACATCCTCAACTGCGAGTACAAGACCCTCGGCGTCGGCGCCCACTTCGGCCCGGGCGGCCCGTGGTGGACGCAGGACTTCGGCTTCTGACGCCGCCCGCCACGAAGGCGCGCGGCCGCGGTCAGCTCGGGCGCGGCGGGCGTTGGCAGCGGGGGCAGAAGTAGCTGGACCGGTTCATCCAGGGGCGGCGGCGGATGGGGGTGCCGCAGCGGCGGCAGGGTTCGTCCTCGCGGCCGTAGGCGTCCAGCGAGCGCTCGAAGTAGCCGGACTCGCCGTTGACGTTGACGTAGAGGCTGTCGAAGCTGGTGCCGCCGACGGCCAGGGCCTCGGTCATCACGTCCCGGACGTGCCCGAGCAGCTCGGCGGTGCGGGGGCGGGTGAAGGTGGCGGTCGGCCGGTCGTAGTGGAGCCGGGAGCGCCAGAGCGCCTCGTCGGCGTAGATGTTGCCGACGCCGCTGATCAGGGTCTGGTCGAGGAGCGCGCGCTTGATCGTGGTGCGGCGGCGGCGCAGCGCGTCGTGGAAGGCGGCGTCGTCGAAGGCCGGGTCGAGCGGGTCCCGGGCGATGTGCGCGATCACGTCGGGGAGCAGGTCGGGGTCGCCGGGCACGGTGTCGTGCAGCGAGAGGCCGCCGAAGGTGCGCTGGTCGACGAAGCGCAGCTCGGTGCCGGCGGCCTCGGCGGGGGTGCCGGCGTCGAGGAAGCCGATCCGGATCCGCAGGTGCTTCTCGTCGGGGGCGTCCTGCGGCTGGACCAGCAGCTGTCCGCTCATCCCGAGGTGGGCGAGGATCGCCAGGCCGTGCGTGACGGACGGGGTGAGGACCGGGGCGATGCCCTCGGCGGCGCTCTGGGCGGACGGGCCGCCCCCGGCCACCGGGAGCCAGAGGTACTTGCCGCGACGCCGGGCCGGGCCGACGCGCAGTCCCTTGAGCCGGGCGGCGAAGTCGTCCGCGCCGGCGGTGTGCCGGCGGATCGCGCGCGGATGGCGGACCTCGACGGTGTCGATGGTGCGGCCGGTGACCCAGCGCTCCAGTCCGCGGCGGACGACCTCGACCTCGGGCAGCTCGGGCACGGGTGCTCCTCACGCTCCTCAACGAAGAGTCACACGACTCTCGGAAAAGACTTCTGACCCCACCCGGAGCGGCCGTCGGGCCGCCCGGGAGGGGTCAGAAGCGGGAATTCAGTTCGCCGGCGACGCAGTGTCGCCGGAAGCCTGAGCCGGGTCGTCGCCGTCCGGCGCCTTCCCCGCCGCCTCGTCCGCCGCCGCGCGGATCGCGCGCCATGCGGACTCGGCAGCCTGTTGCTCGGCTTCCTTCTTGCTGCGGCCGGTGCCGGTGCCGTACGAGACACCACCGACGCGGGCAGCAGCAGTAAAGGTCTTCTCGTGGTCCGGGCCGGTCTCGGTGACCAGGTATTCCGGCACGCCGAGGCCCTCGGTCGCGGTGAGCTCCTGGAGACTCGTCTTCCAGTCGAGGCCGGCGCCCAGACTGGAGGACTTCTCGATGAGCGGGTCGAAGAGCCGGTGCACCAGCTCGCCGGCCGCGTCGAGGCCCTGGTCGAGATAGACCGCGCCGATCACCGCTTCCAGGGTGTCGGCGAGGATGGAGGCCTTGTCCCGGCCGCCCGTGCCTTCTTCGCCCCGTCCGAGGCGGATGAAGGCGCCGAGGTCGAGGCCGCGGCCCACCTCGGCGAGCGCCCGCGAGTTGACCACCGCGGCCCGCAGTTTGGCCAGTTGGCCTTCCGGCAGGTCGGGGTGGATGCGGTACAGCGTGTCCGTGACCACCAGGCCGAGGACCGAATCCCCGAGGAATTCGAGCCGCTCGTTGGTGGGCAGGCCGCCGTTCTCGTAGGCGTACGAGCGGTGCGTCAACGCACGCACCAGAAGGGCGGACTCAAGTGTGTACCCGAGCCGCCCTTCCAGAAGCGAGAGAGACGAGGCCGTGTCCGACGAGGGGGCGTCTACTGCCTTCTTCGGGCTAGACACAGTGCCTGTCACCAGCCGCTCAGACCGCGATGACCTGGCGCTTGTTGTAGGTGCCGCAGCTCGGGCACGCGATGTGCTGCTGCTTCGGCTCCTGGCAGCGCTCGCACGCAACCAGGGTGGGGACCGCAGCCTTCCACTGCGACCGGCGGTGGCGCGTGTTGCTGCGCGACATCTTCCGCTTCGGAACAGCCACGGCTACTTCTCCTGAGGTTCGTCCCCGCCGTCGCGGGGTTCGTTGTCCTTCTCGCGGTCCTGGTTGGACTCGACGAGTTCCTGCAATGCCGCCCAACGCATGTCGACGGCATCGTGGTGGTGGTCCGGATCGTCCGCGAGCCGCGCTCCGCAATCGGAGCACAGACCCGGGCAGTCCTCCCGGCACACCGGCTGCAGCGGCAGTGCGAGCACCACCGCGTCCCGCAGCACGGGTTCGAGGTCGAACAGGTCGTCCTCGAGATGGAAGCTGTCTTCCTCGTCCTCGGCGTCGTCGCCGGACTCAGCAGTCCGGGCGTCGGCGTCGGGGTAGGCGAACAGCTCCTGGAAGTCCGCTGCGAGCACTCGCTCCAGCGGCTCCAGACACCTTACGCACTCCCCCGTCACGGTCGCACGGGCGGTGCCCGTTACGAGCACCCCGTCCATGACCGATTCCAGGCGGAGGTCGAGTTCCACCGGACCGCCCACGGGCACTCCGATGACTTCGTTGCCGAGGTCCGCGGGGGCCTCGACGGAGCGGGAGAGCCGCTTCAGCGTGCCGGGACGACGACCCAGCTCGCGTGTGTCGAACACGAGCGGAGAACGGTGGTCGAGGCGGGCGTTGATGGCTTTCCTGCTTTCTGTACTGCGGTAACAGCCGTCCACGGCCGGAATACGGCCTGCGGGCAGCAGTGATCGCGGTCATACACGCGACCGAAGAGCCAGGATACTGGACCGCCCCCGATAGGCCCAATCCGCCTCCGTGACCCGCCCGCCTGGGCCCGGCGGGCCGGGCCGGGGACTGCCGGACGGGGGGTTGCCGGACCGGGACTAGTGCCGGCCTTCCTCGTACTGCCGGAGTTGGTCGAGGTTGATCAGGCTGGTGTCGAAGAGGCTGGTCTCGTCCAGGGCGCCGGGCTGGCCGGCCTGGGGCTGGGGGGCGTGCTGGGGCTGCCCGGGCACCTGCGGCACCTGGTAGCCGGCACCCGGGTCGTAGCCCTGCGGGGGGACCTGTGCGGCCGGCTGCTGGGCCTGCTGCCAGTCGTAGCCGTAGGGATCCTGGTGCTGGGTGTAGGGGAGCTGTTCGGGCTGCTGGTAGGGGTAGGCGTCCGGCTGCTGGTAGGCGGCGGCCTGGCCGTCGTAGTAGCCGGGCTGCGGGGCCTGCGGCACTTCCTGGGGCGCCGGCTGCTCGGCCTCCTGGAAGGTGCTGACGCCCGCCAGGCCGGCGAGGTAGTCCGCGTCGGCCTGCAGCGGGGCGCCGGTCTGCGGGTCGTGCTGCCCGGCGAGGTGGGTGGCGAGCTCGTCGATCGGGCGGGCGCCCTGGAGCTTGTCCCGACCGCGGCCGACCGCCTCCAGGGTCTTGGTCAACACGGCCTGGAAGGCGCCGAACTTGGCGTCCACGTAGGCGTCGGCGCGCTGCTTGAGGGTCTCCGGGTCGGCGCTGCGCTCGGGGGCCTCGACGTCCTCGTGGCCCAGTTCGTCGAGACCGGGACCGCGGCCCAGCAGCTTCTCGCGGCCGCGGTCGACGGAGCCGATGGTCTTGGTCAGCACGACCTCGAAGTTGGCGAGCTTGCTGTCGACGTAGTCGTCGGCCTGGGCGCGGACCTCGTCGGCCTCCTGGCGGGCCTCGGTCAGGATCCGGTCCGCCTCGTCCTGGGACTGCCGGACCACCTCGGTGTCCGAGATCAGCGAACCGCGCTGGCTGTGCGCGGACTCGATGATCCGCTCGGCCTCGACGCGCGCCTGCTCCACCATCTGCTCGCGCCCGCCGAGGAGTTCCTGGGCCTGCGCGAGGGAGCCGGGGAGCGCGGTGCGCACCTCCTCCAGCAGGGCGAGCAGCTCGGCGCGGTTGACCACGCACGAGGCCGACATGGGTACGGACCGGGCGCTGCCGACGGCTGCGACGATGTCGTCGAGCTTCTTCTGGACGTCCACCTTGGACTCGCCACTCTCTGCAGGATCGGAAGGACGGAACGGGACGACTGTACGGCCAGGAGCCCCCGCCCCGACACCTGCTGACGGCCCGTCAGACAGGCGTCGGTCCTACCGCACCGGATGCCGGGTCACGACTGCTTGCTGAGCCGTTCGGTCAGCGCGTCCAGGACGAACGGCGGGACCAGGTGGGAGACGTCGCCGCCCCAGGCCGCGACCTCCTTGACCAGGCTGGAGGAGAGGAAGCTGTAGGTGGGGTTGGTCGGCACGAAGAGCGTCTCCACCCCGGAGAGGCCGTTGTTCATCTGGGCCATCTGGAGTTCGTAGTCGAAGTCGCTGACCGCGCGCAGGCCCTTGACGATGGCCGGGATGTCGCGCTGCTTGCAGAAGTCGACGAGCAGGCCGTGGAACGCCTCGACCTCGACGTTGCCGTATTCGGCGGTGGCCCGTCGGATCAGGTCGATCCGCTCCTCGACCGTGAACAGGCCCTGCTTGGACTTGTTGATCATGACGGCGACGTGGACGACGTCGTACAGCTTGGAGGCCCGGGCGATGATGTCCAGGTGCCCGTTGGTGATGGGGTCGAAGGACCCCGGACAGACGGCGCGGCGCAACTTCGTCTCCTCGCTCTCCGGTCCGTTCATGACACGGTTGCTGACGTCGGTTCGGCGGACGCCGAAGCGGCGCGACCGTACCAAAGCGTCCCCTCGCCGTAGCGACGGGCCTTGATCGCTTCGAATCCGTCCGGCCAGGCGAAGGCGCCGCCCCGGGTGCTCCGCTCCACGGTGACGAGTGCCTCCTCGGCAAGCCACCCCTGACCACGGAGTGTGAGGAGGATCTCGCGGAGGTCGTCGTCGCCGACCGCGTACGGCGGGTCGAGGAAGGCGACGTCGTAGGGCGCCGCCGGGGCCGGGGTCGCGGCGACCTGCTCGGCCTTGCCGACCCGGACGTCGACGCCGGGCAGACCGACCGCCTTGACGTTCTCCCGGATGGTGCGGACGGCCCGGGCGTCGGCCTCGACCAGCAGGACGTGCGCGGCACCGCGGGAGAGGGCCTCCAGGCCGACCGCGCCGGAACCGCCGTAGAGGTCGAGCACGCGGGCGCCGGTCAGCGGGCCGTCGAGCGACTCCCACGTGGAGAACAGCCCCTCGCGCGCCCGGTCGGAGGTCGGGCGGGTGCCGTTGCCCGGCGGTACGGCGAGGCGGCGGCCGCCGGCCGTACCGGCGATCACGCGGGTCATGGGCCCGTCCTTACGTTGCGCGGTGGTCGAGGGGCGGGCGCCCGGCGGGCTCCGCCCTCCCACGATATGTCCGTCCCCCGGGGGGCGGGTCCGCGCTCGGCTCGGGCCGACCGTGATCGTTCTCACGGCGCGGGCCGCGAGCGGTCCGGGCGCGGGTCAGCCCTTGTCCAGATACTGCTCCCGTTCGTCGTCCAGCAGGGCGGACAGCGCGGTCCGCAGCTCGGGGCAGCCGGTCAGCTCGGGGTCGGCGGCGACCAGGGCGGTGGCCTCCTCGCGGGCCGCCGCGATCACCTCCTCGTCCTCGATGACCGCGAGCATCCGCAGCGAGGACCGGGCGCCGGACTGCGCCTGGCCGAGGACGTCGCCCTCGCGCCGCTGTTCGAGGTCGATGCGGGAGAGCTCGAAGCCGTCGAGGGTGGCGGCGACCGCGGCGAGCCGGGCGCGGGCCGGGCTGGCCTCCGGCATCTCGCTGACCAGCAGGCACAGGCCGGGCGCCGCGCCGCGGCCGACCCGCCCGCGGAGCTGGTGGAGCTGGGAGACGCCGAAGCGGTCCGCGTCCATGATCACCATGGCGGTGGCGTTGGGGACGTTGACGCCGACCTCGATGACGGTGGTGGCGACCAGCACGTCCAGCTCGCCGGCGGCGAACCGGCGCATCACGTCGTCCTTGTCGTCGGGGGCCATCCGGCCGTGCAGCACCGCCACCCGGAGTCCGGCGAGCGGGCCCTTGCGCAGCTGCTCGGCGATGTCCAGGACCGCCAGCGGGGGGCGCTTCTCGGCCAGGTCCTCCGCTGAACTCGGCTCCGCCGGCGCGTCCTTGGCCTTCTTCCCCTTGGGGGCGGCGGCCTCCTCGTCGTCGCCGATCCGCGGACAGACCACGTAGGCCTGGTGACCGGCGACCACTTCCTCGCGGACCCGCTCCCAGGCGCGGGCGAGGAAGTGCGGCTTGTCCTTGGCGGGGACCACGTGGCTGGCGATCGGGGAGCGGCCGGCGGGGAGCTGGTCCAGGACCGAGGTCTCCAGGTCGCCGAAGACGGTCATGGCGACCGTCCGCGGGATCGGCGTCGCGGTCATCACGAGCAGGTGCGGGGGCTGCTTGCCCTTGGCCCGCAGGGCGTCGCGCTGCTCGACGCCGAAGCGGTGCTGCTCGTCGACGACGACCAGGCCCAGGTCGTGGAACTGCACCACGTCCTCGATCAGGGCGTGCGTCCCGATCACGATGCCGGCCTCGCCGGTGACCAGGTCCAGCAGCGCCTGGCGGCGGGCCGCGGCCCCCATCGACCCCGTCAGCAGCACCACCTTGGTGCCCTGCTCGGCACCGCCCAGCAGGCCGCCCTCGGCGAGGTCGCCCATCATCTCCGTGACGGAGCGGTGGTGTTGCTGGGCCAGCACCTCGGTCGGCGCGAGCATCGCGGCCTGGCCGCCGCTGTCGACGACGCCGAGCATGGCGCGCAGCGCGACCATGGTGTTGTGGGTGACCGTGAAGTGGTCGGTCACGTAGGCGTGGGAGGGGTGCGCGACGCTGATGCACTGGACGGGCCTGCGGCCGACGTGCTCGACGGCCCGGACGGTGCGGTGGAAGGCGGCGCCGTCCGCGTCGCCGGCGGTGCCCTCGTCGGGCGTCGCCACCGTGACGTCGTGCCCGCCGTCGACCGGGGTGGCGTGGGCGGTGCCGCCCAGCGAGCGGGCCAGCCAGGCGAGGTCGGCGGCCAGCGGCTCCGGGACGGCACGGACGAGCGTGCCGGTGCCCGCGGGCTCGCCGGCGGCGGCCAGCAGGCCCGCCAGCAGCGCCCGGCGGTCCTTGACGGGGGCGTTGCGGTAGGCGGCGGGGACGCTCGCGCCGGCCGGCCCGTGGCCGCCCGCGCCCAGCGTCCGCCCCAGTGCGTACGGGTCGAGCGGGCGGTGCCCGCCGTCGTCGAGGTCCACGGGGGTGGCCGGGGCGATCGACCAGCGCGGCCGGCCGTCGTCGTCCAGCAGCGCGGTCCGCAGCTCGCGGGTGGTCAGCACCCGTTCCTCCGTGGTGTGGGAGGTTCCCGTGGTGCGGGAGGCCCCCTGGGTGCGGGCGGAGACGATCCACAGGTGCTCGTCGTCGCACTCGACGGTGCTGCCGTCGGACAGCACCAGTCGCCACACCTCCCGCTCGCCCTGCGGGAACACCCCGTCCACCAGGGCCGTCGCCCCGCTGGGCACCACCACTTCGCTGCCCACCGCGAGCCGTCCCATGGGACGGAAGCCGCGCGGGGTGAGGACCAGGGCGTCCAACGGCTGGGCCTTGCCGGAGCCGACCTCGCCCTGGAGGAGGCGGTGCATCGGGTGCTCGGTCGCCAGGTCGTCGAAGATCTCCCGGCTGACCTTCGTCTGCCCCTCGGTGAGGGTGAACGGCAGCCGGGCGTCGAACGCGTCGAGGATGCCGCCCGGTGTCAACTGGCGGGCAACGGCGGGGAGTTGTGCGTCGGCGAAGCGGCGGCGGGCGAGCGCGACCTGGAGCACGAACGCCTCGTCCCACTTCAGCCGGGCCCGCGCGTCGGCGACGTCGGCCTTGCTGCCGGGGCGGTGGACCTTCAGCAGCGCCTCGGTGAGCGGGATCAACCCGCGCCCCTCGCGCAGCCCCGGGGGCAGCGGGTCGACGGCGTCCTGGGCGCTGGGCAGCACCGCGTCGACCGCCTTGGTGATCTTCCAGGAGGCCATCTGCTGGCACGCCGGGTAGATCGGCATGAGCTGACTGGCGAAGGCGTCCACGGCCTCGGTGTCGGCGTCCTGGTCGAGGAGTTCGTACTCCGGGTGGGCCAGTTGGAGCTTGCGGTTGAAGACCGAGACCTTGCCCGCGAACATCGCGCGCCTGCCGGGCAGCAGGTCCTTGTGCGGTTTGTGGACGCCCTTGCCGAAGAACACCAGCTGGATCCGGCCGCTGCCGTCCGTGAGGGTCACTTCCAGCCGCTGCCCGCGGCCGTGGTTGAACGTCAGCACGCGGGCGTCGGCGACCCGGGCCACGACCGTGACGTGTTCGTCCAACGGCAGGTCCGACAGCCGGGTCAGCTCACCGCGCTCGGCGTAGCGCCGCGGATAGTGGTGCAGCAGATCGCCGACCGTCTCCAGGCCGAGGTGCTCGGCCAGGACCTTCGCGGTGGTGCCGCCGAGGATCTTCTTCAGGGGTTCGTCGAGCGCTGCCACGCGTTCCATTGCACACCACGCCACTGACAACGAGCCACCACCGTCGCCTTCCGCCGCCGGGAATTCCCGACCCGGACGGCAATTCCGCCACCGTGCCGACGCCCGCGGTGCGCCGTTCCACGCCGATCAGCACCGGTCTGCGCCGGTCTGCGCCAGTCAGTGGTGCGCTATTCCACGCCGATCAAGAGGGGCGCCGCATGGGCACCGCCTTCGTAGACGACGGTGTCCACCGCGAGGTGGCGCTCGCGGACGTGCCGCTCCAACCCTTCGGCGAGGGAAGCGGGGACGTCCGCGCCGAGCACCAGGGTCACCAGTTCGCCGCCGGCGGAGAGCATCCGGTCGAGCACCGTCATCGCGGTGCGGGCGAGGTCCGGCCCGATCACCACCACGTCGCCGTCGATGAGGCCGAGCACGTCGCCGGCCTGGCAGACCCCCGCCATCGTCCAGGACCGGTGCTCGGCGACGGCCAGTTCGGCGTAGCGGGTGGCGCCGGCCGCCGCGGTCATCGCGACCATGTCCTGATCGAAGCTGCGGCCCGGCTCGTGGACGGCCAGCGCCGCGAGTCCCTGGACGGCGGAGCGGGTCGGGATCAGGGCGACCCGCACGCCCTCGGCCCGCGCCTGCTCGGCGGCGGCCGCCGCGGTGTGCCGCAGTTCCGGGTCGTTGGGCAGCAGCATCACCTCGCGGGCGTGCGCCTGCCGGATCGCCTGGACCAGTTCGCCGCTGGCCGGCGGCTCCCCGGGGCGGACCGTCACCGGGGTCGCGCCGGCGTCCGCGCACAGGGCGGCGAGCCCGGCGCCCGGCATCACCGCCACCACGGCCCGGGGCGCCAGCGCCGGCTCCTTGGCGCGCGGCCCGGCGCCGAAGTGGGTGATCCGGATCCGGTACGGCCGACCGGCCTCGATGCCGGCCTCCACCGCGGCCCCGGCGTCGTCGACGTGCACGTGGACGTTCCACAGGCCGTCGCCGCCGACCACCACCAGGGAGTCGCCGAGCCGGTCGAGCCGGTCCCGCAGCCGGGCCACGTCGGCGTCGCCGGCCTCCAGCAGGTAGATCACCTCGAAGGCGGGCCCACCGACGTGCGGATCGGCGCAACCGTCCGCCCCCGGTGGCGTCACCGCGCAGCCCGCCGCCTCCGGGACCGGCCCACCGGCCTGTACGGCGACGGGCTCGGCGGTCACCTCCCCGGACAGTGCGTCGGCGAGCGCGCCCAGCAGGGCCACCAGCCCGCAACCGCCGGCGTCCACCACCCCGGCCTGCCCCAGCACCGCGAGCTGCCCGGGGGTGGCCCGCAGCGCCTTGACCGCGCCCTGGTGGGCGGCCCGGGCGACCTCTGCGGCCTCGGCTGCCGCGCCGGCGTCGTCGGCGTCGTCGGCGTCGTCGGCGTCCGCGGCGGTCTGCTCGGCGGCGTCGGCGGCGGCCGTCGCCACGGTCAGCACGGTGCCCTCCACGGGATGCGCGACCGCCTCGTACGCCGCGCTGGCGGCCCGGCGCAACGCCCGGCGCAGGGCGTCCGCGGCACCGCTGCCACCGGTGGGGGCGGCCGCGAGCACCTGGGCCATGCCGCGCAGCAGCTGGGCCAGGATGGTGCCGGAGTTGCCGCGCGCCCCGATGAGGGCGCCGTGCGCCATGGCGCCGACGGCGGCGGCGAGGTCCGGTTGCGTGCCGGCGGAAGCGTGCCCGTCGAAGGCGGCCTCGACCGCGCGGGCGGCCGATTCCAGCGTCAGGTAGAGGTTGGTGCCGGTGTCGCCGTCGGCGACCGGATAGACGTTGATCGCGTCGATCCGCTCGCGTTCCCGTCCGAGCGCCTCCAGGGCCAGTCCGCACCAGGTGCGGACGGCGGCGGCGTCGAGCGGGTAGGGCACGTCGTCCTCCTGAGGGTCGCGGGATGCACCCGCACAGTAGTCGCCGGAACGCCGGGGAGGCCGGGTCGGGTCCGGGGGGTGCGTGCTAGTTTCGTCCTGCGGGAGTGGCCGTTGTATGCTGCTCCGGTTGCCCGATGAAAATCGGGCCATTCCTCTCCTGTCGGCGTCGGCACGGCTATGCACTCGACCCGGCAGGCTTCCCGTAAGTGCATCTGAAGTCTTTGGAGTGACCCGTGGCTGCCAACTGCGACGTCTGCGGCAAGGGGCCGGGCTTCGGCAAGAGTGTCTCGCACTCGCATCGCCGCACCAACCGTCGTTGGAACCCCAACATCCAGACGGTTCGTGCAGTGATCGGGCGCACGCCGAAGAAGCTGAACGCCTGCACCTCGTGCATCAAGGCCGGCAAGGTCTCGCGCTGACGCCTTAGCCGTAGCGCAGCCCCGCCGGTTGCTTGAGAAGCCGGTCCACCTCAGGGTGGGCCGGCTTCTGCCGTTGTCCTACGGGATCGCGGCGCGGGTGGTCGATCCGCGGCCCCCGGCGGTCAGGGGGCGGTGCGCAGCCGCCACCCGTGGTCGACCGGGCCGATGCCGGCGCCCAGGCGGAAGCCCGCCGCGATCGCGCCGGTGACGTACTCCTTCGCCGCCACGGCCGCCTGCGGGACGGTGTCCCTCAGGGCGAGCCGGGCGGCGAGCGCGCTGGCGAGGGTGCAGCCGGTGCCGTGGGTGTGGCGGTTGTCGTGCCGGGGGGCGCGCAGCCAGTGCTCGGCGCTGCCGTCGGTGAGCAGGTCCACCGCCTCACCGGCCGCGTCCGCCGCGTCGTTCGGGAGGTGCCCGCCCTTGATCAGGACCCAGCGCGGCCCGAAGGCCAGCACGGCGTCGGCGGCCCGCCGCATCGCGTCGGCGGTGTGCACCCGTTCTCCGGTGAGCTGCGCCACCTCGTCGAGGTTGGGGGTGGCGACCGTCGCGGTCGGCAGGAGCTTGTGGCGGACCGCGTCCAGCGCGGAGGCCGCCAGCAGCGCGTCACCGTGCTTGGAGACGCCCACCGGGTCGACGACGACCGGCACATCGAGACCGGCGAGCAGCTCCGCGACGGTCTCGACGAGTGCGGCCGAGGAGAGCATGCCGGTCTTCACGGCCTGGACGCCGATGTCGTCGACGACGCTGCGGAACTGGGCGCGCACCGCCTCGGCGGGCAGTTCCCACGCCCCTTGGACGCCCAGGGAGTTCTGCGCGGTGACGGCGGTGAGCACGCTCATGCCGTGGGTGCCCAGCGCCAGCATCGTCTTCAGATCGGCCTGGATGCCGGCACCGCCGCCGGAGTCGGAGCCGGCGACGGTGAGCACGCGGGGAGGTGTCTGCATGCCGCGAATCTACTCGGGGTCCCCGGTGTCGCCGAAGTGGTCCCAGCCGGCCTTGGCCCAGGGGGCGCCGTCGACCGTCACCTGGGGCAGCGCCGAGGGGTTGAGGACCTCGCCGATCACCTTCCAGCGGGCCGGCAGCTTCACGTCGGGCGGGAAGGTGGCCACGATGGCGTGGTCCTCACCGCCGTTGAGCACCCACTGCATCGGGTCGACGCCGACCGCCGTGCCGATGTCGGACATCTGCGAGGGGATGTCGATGTGGGCCGAGCGCAGGTCGATGCGGACCTTGCTGGCCTCGGCGATGTGCCCGAGGTCGGCGACGAGCCCGTCGCTGACGTCGGTCATGGCGGTGGCGCCGAGTGCCGCGGCGGCCGGGCCCGCGTGGTACGGCGGTTCGGGACGGCGGTGCGCCTCCACGAAGGCGCGCGGGGAGCGGAAGCCGCGGGTGAGCACCGCGTGGCCGGCGGCGGACCAGCCGAGCCAGCCGGTCACCGCGACGACGTCGCCGGGCTGGGCGCCGGCGCGGGTCACCGGCTCCTGGTTGCGCAGGTCACCGAGGGCGGTGATGGCGACGGTGATGGTGTCGCCGCGGACCACGTCCCCGCCGACCACCGCGGCGCCGGCCACCTGGCACTCGTCCCGCAGCCCGTCCATCAGCTCGGTCGCCCAGGTCGCCGGGAGTTCCGCGGGGACCACCAGGCCGAGCAGGATCGCGGTGGGCACCGCGCCCATCGCCGCGATGTCGGCGAGGTTCTGCGCGGCGGCCTTGCGGCCGACGTCGTAGGCGGTGGACCAGTCCCGGCGGAAGTGCCGGCCCTCGAGGAGAATGTCAGTGCTGGCGACGACCCTGCGGTCCGGCGCGGTGACCACCGCGGCGTCGTCCCCCGGCCCGATCCGTACGGCGGGAGTGGAGGTGAGCCGGGAGGTGAGCTCTCTGATAAGCCCGAATTCCCCCAGCTCGCCCACGGTGCCCTTCATGCTGTTGCCCTTCCCATGTGTACGGACGGTCCGTACGTGGCTGACGAGTGCGCCGCACCGGCCGTGTTCACCGCGCGGGTCTCCCCGCTCCGCTCGGTGACGCGGTACCGTGGCGTCCCTTCTTCCCACATGATCCTCGTAGCCGCCCTGGAGGTTCCGTGGTACAGGCTTACATCCTGATCCAGACCGAGGTCGGCAGGGCCTCGGCGGTGGCCGAGGTGATCGCGAAGATCCCCGGTGTGCTGACGGCCGAGGACGTGACCGGCCCCTATGACGTCATCGTGCGCGCCCAGGCGGACACCGTCGATGAGCTGGGCCGCATGGTGGTCGCGAAGGTCCAGCAAGTGGACGGCATCACGCGGACGCTCACCTGCCCGGTGGTCCATCTCTAGCTCCCCCGTATGCTCGGCCGGGTGATACGCGCGAGACGCCGGTACGTGGCCGCCTTTCCCCTGCTCACCGCGGTCTGCGCGGTGGCGGGCTGTTCGTCCGCCGCGCAGGTGGCGGCGCCCTCCCCCACCGGCGAGGCCGCGCAGCACTGCCGGGCACTCCACCAAGACCTGCCGCGGACCGTGGACGGGCTGACGCGGGGTAGCGCCGAGCCGGTCTCGGACTTCACTGCCATATGGGGCGATCCTGCCGTGGAGCTGCGCTGCGGGGTGTCCAAGCCGGAGGTGCTCAGGCACGGGAGTGAACATTACAACCCCAACCCCGACTCGGCGGAAGTCGACGGCGTCCAGTGGCTCTTCGAGAAGCAGGACGACGGCTACCGCTTCACGACGGTCCTGCGGAAGGTCTACGTGGAGGTGACCGTGCCGGGGAAGTACGCCCCGGAGGTCAACGTGCTGCCCGACCTCGCAGGGGCGGTGCAGAAGGCCATTCCGGCCGGGGTGTAGCGGGCGTCCGCCGGACCGCCGGGCCCGATGCCGGCCCGGCGCCCGGACTGCCGGCCGGACCGCGACCGCGCCCCGCGGGGCGCGCCCACCGGCATGCCGCACCGGCCGCAGCGCCGCACGGGACGGAATGCCTCCCGGCCCAGCCGCGTTGTGGCCCCGCAGGGGGCGCGCGCACCCCCTAGGGGATCCGTTCGCCCGCCCCCGAGGACGCGCGCCTCAGCGCAACCCCGTCGAGCGGCGCAGCGCCGCCTCCAGGAGCCGGTCGACGAGTTCCGGGTAGCTGACGCCGCTCTCCTGCCACATCCGCGGGTACATCGAGATGGGCGTGAAGCCGGGCAGCGTGTTGATCTCGTTGATCACGAACTCGCCGTTGTCCTGCAGGAAGAAGTCCGCGCGGACCAGGCCCTCGCAGGACGCCGCGTCGAAGGCCGCGACCGCCAGCGCCCGGACCTCGGCGGTCTGCTCGTCGGTCAGCGGCGCGGGCACGATGCCGGCGGCCGAGTCGATGTACTTGGCCTCGAAGTCGTAGAAGTCGTGGGCGGTGACCGGCGGGATCTCGGCGGGGACGCTGGCCCGCGGGCCGTCCTCGAACTCCAGCACCCCGCACTCGATCTCGCGGCCGCGCAGCAGCGACTCAACGATGATCTTGGGGTCGTGGCGCCGGGCCTCCTCGATGGCCGCGTCCAGCCCGGCGAGGTCGTCGACCTTGCTGATGCCCATGGACGAACCGGCCCGGGCGGGCTTCACGAACAGCGGCCAGCCGTGCTCACCGGCGAAGTCCACGATCTTCTTGCGGGCGGCCGCGGGGTCCGCGTCCCACTCGCGCGGGCGGACGACCTCGTAGGGGCCGACCGGCAGCCCGAAGGAGGTGAACACCCGCTTCATGTAGTCCTTGTCCTGGCCCACGGCCGAGGCGAGCACGCCGGAGCCGACGTAGGGCACCCCGGACAGTTCCAGCAGGCCCTGGAGCGTGCCGTCCTCGCCGTACGGGCCGTGCAGCACCGGGAAGACGACGTCGACCTCGCCGAGGGCCTTGGGGACCGCGCCCGGCTCGCTGTAGACGACCTCGCGGGTGGTGGGGTCCGCGGAGAGCACCACCGCACCGTCCCCGCCCTCGGCGAGCTCGGCGACGCTGGGCAGCCTCCGGTCCGTGATCGCCATCCGCGCGGGGTCGTCGGCGGTCAGCGCCCACCGGCCGTCGGTCGTGATGCCGATGGGCAGCACGTCGTACTTGTCGCGGTCGATGGCGGCCAGCACGGCTCCGGCGGTGACCACCGAGATGGCGTGCTCGGAGCTGCGGCCGCCGAACACGACGGCGACGCGGGGCTTGTGGGAGGAGGTCTCGCTGCTCATAACGGGTTGAGGGTACCTGCTGGTAGGAGGTGCGTCAGTGCCGCGGCGGCCATCGGTGGCGTCGCGGCGTGGAAGGGGGCCGCCGCCCGGCGCGCGGTCGGGCGGCGGGCGGACCCTCAGTGCCGCTCGGGCTTGGCGCTGCGGGACATCAGTTGCTTGAGCGCGACCAGCGGCGGCTTGCCCTCGTGGACGATCTCCACCACGGTCTCGGTCAGCGGCATGTCGACGCCGTGGCGGCGGGCCAGATCCAGCACCGACTCGCAGGACTTGACGCCCTCGGCGGTCTGCTTGGTGACCGCGATCGTCTCCGCCAGCGACATGCCCCGGCCGAGGTTGGTGCCGAAGGTGTTGTTGCGGGACAGCGGCGAGGAGCAGGTCGCGACGAGGTCGCCCATGCCGGCCAGACCGGCGAAGGTGTGCGCGTCGGCGCCCATGGCCAGGCCGAGCCGGGTCGTCTCGGCCAGTCCGCGGGTGATCAGGGACGCCTTGGCGTTGTCGCCCAGGCCCATGCCGGTGGCGATGCCGACGGCCAGCGCGATGACGTTCTTGACCGCGCCGCCCAGTTCGCAGCCCACCACGTCGGTGTTGGTGTACGGGCGGAAGTACGGGGTGTGGCAAGCGGCCTGGAGGCGCCGGGCGACGTCCTCGTCGACGCAGGCCACGACGGCCGCGGCGGGCTGCCGGGCGGCGACCTCCTTGGCGAGGTTGGGGCCGGTCAGCACCGCGACGCGTTCCGCGGGGACCTTGGCGACCTCTTCGATGACCTCGCTCATGCGCTTGGCGGTGCCCAGTTCGACGCCCTTCATCAGGGAGACCAGGACCGTGTCGGAGGGCAGCAGGGGCGCCCACTCGGCGAGGTTGGCGCGCAACGTCTGGGAGGGCACGGTGAGGACGGTGAAGTCAGCGCCGCGGGCGGCCTCGGCCGGGTCGGTGGTGGCCCGTACGCCCTCGGGGAGTTCGACGCCCGGCAGGTAGTCCGGGTTGGTGCGACCGGTGTTGATGGCGTCGACGAGGGCCGCTCTGCGCGCCCACAGGGTCACCTCGCAGCCCGCGTCGGCGAGCACCATCGCGAATGCGGTGCCCCAGGACCCCGTGCCGAAGACGGCGCAGCGCGTCACTTGCCTTCATCCTCCTGTGCCTGTCGGTTGTTTCGGGCCGGCCGCGCGGTGGCGGCCGGTGCGGTGGTCCCGGCCGGCTCCCGGGCGTCGTCGCCGGCGCCGGACGCCGCGGCGGCCCTGGCGGCCTCGCGGGCGGCGCGGCGCTCCCGGGCGATTTCCTTGCGGTAGTCGAACGGTTCGGCCGGCGCGGTCTCGCCGCGGATGCCGGCGAGCTCGTCGGTGATGGCCGCCATGATCTTCTCGGTGACGGCGCGCAGCACCTCGGCGGTGGGCTCCTGGCCGTAGAACTCGCTGAGGTCGACCGGCGGACCGGCCTGGACCCGCAGCGTCTTGCGCGGGAAGAGCTGGAGCTTGTGCTCCTTGGCGTACGGCGGCATCGCCTCGTTGGCGCCCCACTGGGCGACGGGGATGACCGGTGCCTTCGTCAGCAGCGCGACCCGGGCGGCGCCGGTCTTGCCCTGCATGGGCCACATCTTCGGGTCGCGGGTGAGGGTGCCTTCCGGGTAGAAGGCGACGCATTCGCCCTTCTCGATGGCGTTCACGGCGGCACGGAAGGCGGTGGCGGCGTCGGTGGTTTCCCGGTAGACCGGGATCTGGCCCGTTCCGCGCATCATCATGCCGACAAAGCCGCTCTTGAAGAGTCCGGCCTTGGCGAGGAATCGGGGGACCCGCCCGGTGTTGTACTGATAGTGCGCATAGGAGAGCGGATCAAGATACGAGTTGTGGTTGACCGCGGTAATAAAACCGCCGTCGGCTGGAATGTGCTCCATTCCCCGCCAGTCCCGCTTGAACAGAACCAAGAGCGGCGGTTTGCAGATGACCGCGGCCATGCGGTACCAGAAGCCGATTCTGCGGCGGGACACTGGGACACCCTCCTTGTGGGACCTGCGAAGCTGCTGCGAGCCGGCAGCCGCACAAGTGTCGCCCCGCGTACCCGCTATGTCGAGAACACCGTAACCCCGCCACTCCGGAAAGGTTCCGGCGGCGGGTGAGAATGATCCGGATGCGAAGAGACGGAGCGGATGTGAGCTGGAGCCTCGTAGTGCCGCTGAAACCCCTGGTGCGGGCCAAGAGCAGGCTCTCCGAGGCCGCCGGTGAGGAGTTCCGGCCGAAGTTGGCGCTGGCATTCGCACTGGACACCGTGACGGCCGCGCTGGCCTGCGCGGACGTGCGGGATGTGGCGGTTGTCACGGACGACCCGGTGGCCGGGGAGCACTTGGCGGCGCTGGGGGCGCGCATCGTGCCGGACGCTCCGGCCAACGGACTGAACGCCGCGCTGGCCCATGGTGCGGCCGTCGTGCGGGCCCGCCGGCCCGGTGCGCGGGTCGCCGCGCTGAACGCCGATCTCCCGGCGCTGCGCCCGGCCGAGCTGTCGCGGGTGCTCCATTCCGCCGCGCTATTTCCACGGGCATTTCTCGCGGATGCGGCGGATATCGGGACAACGCTTCTGTCCGCGACTTCCGGTGCGGAATTGGAACCGGCTTTCGGGGGCCCCTCGCGGGCCCGGCACCGGTCGTCCGGGGCGTACGAGATCTCCGTGCCGGACGTGCCGTCGGTGCGCCGGGACGTGGACACCGGGGAGGACCTGCGGGCCGCGCTGGCACTGGGCGTGGGGCCGCACACCGCACGGCAGGCGCCGCGGGTGCCGGGGTGGGCGGAGTGGGCCGGTGTGCTGAGCCCGGCCGGCCGCTCGACCGCGCTGGGGGCCGTGGAACTGCCGGCCGTCTCGGGCCGTACGGTACCGCCGCAGGTCAGAGCGTCTGGAGCGTGACGAGGGCGATCCGCCGGTCGTCACCCTCGCCGGTGGTCTCGATCCGCACCCGCTGACCGGGGCGGAGCAGGAGCAGGCCGCCGGCGTCGAAGGCCGCCGCGTCGAAGGGCAGCGGAGTCCCGTCGTCCAGCAGCACGCTGCCGGAGCGGGTGGTCTCGTCGTA
Organism: Streptomyces sp. VTCC 41912; assembly: GCF_045799175.1. Lineage (NCBI taxonomy): Bacteria > Bacillati > Actinomycetota > Actinomycetes > Kitasatosporales > Streptomycetaceae > Streptomyces > Streptomyces sp. VTCC 41912. The sequence goes on along the minus strand of NZ_JBJMAB010000006.1, from coordinate 172,278 downwards.
GGTGTACGCGGTGGCCTGCATGGGCCCAGCGTAGACGGGGTTCCGGGCCGGTACGCACCGCGGGCCGGGCTCCCCGGAGGGAGACCGGCCCGGCGCCTGGCGTTGCGTCGCCGCTTCGGAATTACCGCTTGCGGGCGGTGGTCTTCTTGGCGGTGGTCTTGCGCGCCGTGGTCTTCTTGGCGGGAGCCTTCTTCGCCGTCGCCTTCTTCGCGGGCGCGGTCTTCTTCGCCGTGGCCTTCTTCGCCGGCGCCGCCTTCTTCGCGGTGGTCTTCTTCGCCGTCGTCTTCTTCGCCGGCGCCGCCTTCTTCGCGGTGGTCTTCTTCGCGGTGGCCTTCTTCACCGCGGTGGCCTTCTTCGCCACCGCCTTCTTCGCGGGCGCCGCCTTCTTGGCCGCGGCCTTCTTGGCGACGGCCTTCTTCGCCGCCGCCTTCTTGATGGCGGTACCGCCGGTCAGGCTGCCCTTGGGCGCCTTCTTGACGGCGACCTCGCCACCCTTGGGGAGCTTCTTCGAGCCGCTCACCAGGTCCTTGAAGCCCTGACCGGCGCGGAAACGGGGCACCGAGGTCTTCTTGACCCGAACCCGCTCACCCGTCTGCGGGTTGCGCGCGTAGCGGGCCGGGCGGTCCACCTTCTCGAACGAGCCGAATCCGGTGACCGAAACGCGGTCGCCGGCGACAACTGCACGGACGACGGCGTCCAGTACGGCGTCCACCGCGTCCGCGGCGTTCTGACGGCCGCCGAGCTTGTCGGCAATGGCCTCTACGAGCTGCGCCTTGTTCACGTCTTCCCCTTCGGAGACATTGCTGGAACGAAAGATTCCAAGCTTTTTCGCACGTTAGGCAGATATATACCGCAAATCAAACACGAAACGGGCTAATCACCCTTGTGCCGCAACGGACTCGACCTTCACGGACTTCCCTCGGCATGCACATCTTCGGGATAACGACCTTCGTCAAGGTCGTGCATGAACCTCTCCAGACGCCTTGCCGCGTCCGCAAGATCGTGTTTAGCCGCAGCCGTGATGACGAGCAGCTTCCGGGTCAGCGCCATCCGTACGCCCTCCGGGACTTGCAGTGTCCGCACTCTTGCGTGTGCGTCCTTGAGTCGGTCGGCGACGAAACCGTAGAGCTCGAGTTGGTCGTCGCGTTCCATGCGCTAATTGTGCCATCTGCGGCGAGTTGTCGCTTCACGGGGCCTCAACACTGGCCCTGACAAGCCGAAGCGCCCCCCGCCAACTGCACAGGGGGCGCATCGTACGCAATAAGTCTTTGAGCCATAAAACCCGAGGTCAGACCTCGATGGTACGCGGTTTGAACGAGGGCCTGTTCGCCTCGTAGGCGGCGATGGCGGACTCCTCCCGAAGGGTGAGGCTGATGTCGTCCAGACCCTCCAGCAGCCGCCAACGGGCGTTCTCGTCCAGCTCGAAGCCGGCGGTGATGCCCTCGGCGCGGACCTCGCGGGCCACCAGGTCCACGGTGACCTCGGCGGTGGGGTCGGACTCCACCAGCTTCTGCAGCCGGTCCACGGTCTCCTGCGGCAGGACCACCGTCAGCAGGCCGTTCTTGAGGGAGTTGCCGCGGAAGATGTCGGCGAACCGCGAGGAGATGACGGCCTTGAAGCCGTAGTTCTGGAGCGCCCAGACGGCGTGCTCACGGGAGGAGCCGGTGCCGAAGTCGGGGCCCGCGACCAGGACGGTGGCGCCCTTGTGGGCCTCCTGGTTGAGGACGAACTCCGGGTCCTTGCGCCAGGCCTCGAACAGCCCGTCCTCGAAGCCGTCCCGAGTGACCTTCTTCAGCCAGTGGGCCGGGATGATCTGGTCGGTGTCGACGTTGCTGCGGCGCAGCGGAACGGCCCGGCCGGTGTGGGTGGTGAAAGCTTCCATGGTTCTCAGACTCCCGCGGGCGTAGCGACGTCGACGTCGGACAGGTCGGCCGGTGAGGCCAGATGGCCGAGAACCGCCGTTGCGGCAGCCACCTGCGGCGAGACCAGGTGGGTGCGGCCGCCCTTGCCCTGCCGACCCTCGAAGTTGCGGTTGGAGGTGGACGCGGAGCGCTCACCGGGCGCCAGCTGGTCGGGGTTCATGCCCAGGCACATCGAGCAACCCGCGTGCCGCCATTCGGCGCCGGCCGCGGTGAAGACCTTGTCCAGGCCCTCCGCAACGGCTTCCAACGAAACCCGGACCGAGCCGGGAACGATCAGCATGCGCACGCCCTCGGCGACCGAACGGCCTTCCAGGATCGCCGCCGCGGAGCGCAGGTCCTCGATCCGGCCGTTGGTGCACGAACCTACGAAGACGGTGTCCACGGAGATCTCGCGCAGCGGCTGACCCGCCGTCAACCCCATGTATTCCAGGGCCTTTTCGGCGGCGAACCGCTCCGAGGGGTCCTCGTACGAAGCCGGGTCGGGGACGTTCGCCGAAAGCGGCGCGCCCTGGCCCGGGTTGGTGCCCCAGGTGACGAACGGCGACAGCGTCGCGGCGTCGATGACGACCTCGGCGTCGAAGACCGCGTCGTCGTCGGTGCGCAGCGTCTGCCAGTACGCGACGGCGGCGTCCCAGTCCCCGTCCTTGGGGGCGTGGTCGCGGCCCTGGAGGTAGTCGAAGGTGGTGCGGTCCGGGGCGATCATGCCGGCCCGGGCGCCCGCCTCGATCGACATGTTGCAGATGGTCATCCGGGCTTCCATCGACAGCTTCTCGATGGCCGAGCCGCGGTACTCGATGACGTAGCCCTGGCCCCCGCCGGTGCCGATCTTCGCGATGATGGCGAGGATCAGGTCCTTGGCGGTGACGCCCTCGGGCAGTTCGCCCTCGACGGTGATCGCCATGGTCTTGAACGGCGCCATCGGCAGCGTCTGGGTCGCCAAGACGTGCTCGACCTGGCTGGTGCCGATGCCGAACGCCAGCGCGCCGAAGGCGCCGTGGGTGGAGGTGTGGCTGTCACCGCAGACCACGGTGGTGCCGGGCTGGGTCAGTCCCAACTGCGGTCCCACGACGTGGACGACGCCCTGCTCGACGTCGCCCAGCGGGTGCAGCCGGACGCCGAACTCCGCGCAGTTCTTGCGCAGGGTCTCCAGCTGGGTGCGCGAGACCGGGTCGGCGATCGGCTTGTCGATGTCGAGGGTCGGGGTGTTGTGATCCTCGGTGGCGATGGTCAGGTCCGTGCGGCGCACTCCGCGGCCGGCCTTGCGCAGGCCGTCGAACGCCTGCGGGCTGGTGACCTCGTGCAGCAGGTGCAGATCGATGAAGAGGAGGTCGGGCTCGCCTTCCGCGCGCCGGACGACGTGGTCGTCCCAGACCTTCTCCGCAAGTGTCCGTCCCATCGCTTTCCCTCCGGCCGGCCGGGTGCCGGCCTTGCTCGTCTGTGCGCGGTGACCCGCGAATATCCCCTGGCGGGCGTGACGCCGGGCCCTGGTCGAGGGCCGCACCTACAGAGTGACGACTTCCATGGAAAATTGAACTTGCGTTTCACACTGTGAGACGCGAGTATCGTTGCATGGACAACTCTAGCGGCGTCGGCGTTCTCGACAAGGCAGCTCTGGTTTTGAGCGCTCTGGAGTCCGGTCCGGCCACCCTCGCCGGGCTGGTCGCGGCGACCGGGCTTGCACGACCCACGGCCCACCGGCTGGCCGTGGCTCTGGAACACCACCGGATGGTGGCGAGGGACATGCAGGGCCGTTTCATCCTCGGCCCGCGGCTCTCCGAGCTCTCCGCGGCGGCCGGCGAGGACCGCCTCCTGGCCACGGCAGGACCGGTGCTCACGCACCTGCGCGACGTGACGGGCGAGAGCGCCCAGCTCTATCGCCGGCAGGGCGACATGCGGATCTGCGTGGCAGCGGCGGAACGGCTGTCCGGACTGCGGGACACCGTGCCGGTCGGCTCCACACTGACGATGAAGGCGGGCTCCTCGGCCCAGATCCTGATGGCCTGGGAGGAGCCGGAGCGCCTGCACCGCGGACTGCAGGGCGCCCGCTTCACCGCCACCGCGCTCTCCGGCGTGCGGCGCCGCGGCTGGGCCCAGTCGATCGGCGAGCGGGAGCCCGGCGTGGCCTCCGTCTCCGCGCCCGTCCGCGGCCCCTCCAACCGCGTGGTGGCCGCCGTGTCGGTCTCCGGCCCGATCGAGCGCCTGACGCGCCACCCGGGCCGCATGCACGCCCAGGCGGTCATCGACGCCGCCGCCCGCCTCTCCGAGGGCCTGCGCCGCAACGGCTCGTAGGACCCCGCCGAAAACCCCACCGGCCGGCCCCGCTCCCCCGCGGCGGCCGGCCGGTCCGCGTCCCGGCATCCCGCGCCGGCCGCCCCAACTCTGCGCGCGCCGCGCCCCGCTGCCGTCGCGCCGCGACGAACTCCCCGGCCGGACAAGGCCGTTGCCCACCCCGCCGGCGAGGAGTCCCGGCACAGCAGAAAGGCCCTCCGCGTGATGCGGAGGGCCTTTCTCGATGTACCCCCGACCGGATTCGAACCGGCGCTACCGCCTTGAGAGGGCGGCGTGCTAGGCCGCTACACAACGGGGGCCTTGCAGATGAGCTCTGCGAGCTGGCCTACCTGGACTCGAACCAAGACTAACTGAACCAGAATCAGTCGTGCTGCCAATTACACCATAGGCCATGGTGGTGTAGACCAGTACCCCCGACCGGATTCGAACCGGCGCTACCGCCTTGAGAGGGCGGCGTGCTAGGCCGCTACACAACGGGGGCCCTAGCGATCCTGCGTGAGTGACAGCGGGTGCGACCCTGACTGCCTCCCCGAGAAGGATCTGTACCCCCGACCGGATTCGAACCGGCGCTACCGCCTTGAGAGGGCGGCGTGCTAGGCCGCTACACAACGGGGGCCTTGCAGATGAGCTCTGCGAGCTGGCCTACCTGGACTCGAACCAAGACTAACTGAACCAGAATCAGTCGTGCTGCCAATTACACCATAGGCCATCAAAGTGCAACCCCCAGACGAGGGCTTTGCCTTGATCTACGCTTTCCGGTCCGGGCCTTTCGGCTCTCTCGGGCGGCGCAGGAAGAACATTACCTGATCGTGGAGGGTGCTCCAAAACCGATAACCCCGCGCACCAGCTCGGGGAGCTCGGCCAGCCCGCGGATGCGACGCACCCCGGGCGGGAGCGGCTCTCCGGGGCCCGTCCGATCCAGCCACACGGCCGCCAGGCCGGCATCCCTGGCGCCCAGGCCGTCGATGTCGAGCCGGTCCCCGACGTAGAGCACGTCGGCCGGCGGGAGGTCGAGGGCGGCGCAGGCCCCTCGGAACGCCTCGGGGGCGGGTTTGGCGTGGCCCAGCGCGTCGGCGCAGAGGACCGCCTCGAAGTGCCCGCGGATGCCCAGGGCGGTGAGCTTGCGTTCCTGGTTGGCGGTGGAGGAGTTCGAGAGGACGGCCTGGCGCACCAGGGGGGTCAGTGCCTCCAGGGCCGGCACGGAGTCCGGGAAGAGCCGCCAGGCCGCCTCGTAGTGGGCGACGTAGCGGCCGAACCAGGCGTCCGCCTCGGCGTCGCTCAGCGGGGTGCCCAGGAAGGTGCGGGCACGGGCCCTGCGGTGTTCCAGGAAGCCCTGTTCGCCGGCGAGGAAGCGGGCGAACTCGGTTTCCATCGCGCGCCGCCAGCGGGTCAGTGCCGCCGCCTCGCCGCCGTAGGAGGCCAGCAGCCCTTCGGTGTGCAGGTGGCGCAGCACGCCGGTGCGGTCGGACCCGGTGTAGTCGAAGAGGGTGTCGTCGAGGTCCCAGAGGACGGCGCGCAGGGGCATGTCCGGGAATCTAGTGGCCGTCGGGCGGGAGGGCGAGGGAAGGAGCCGGCGGGCGGGGAGGCGGCGGAGAAGGGGGCGGGCCCGGAAGCGCGGTGGCTTCCGGGCCCGGGGGGTCCCGCGGGGTGCGGTCGGGTCAGGCGGCGAGGCGGGCCAGCGCCGCGTCGATGCGGGCGAGGGTGCGCTCCTTGCCGAGGATCTCCAGGGACTCGAAGAGCGGGAGACCGACGGTGCGGCCGGTGACGGCGACCCGGACCGGGGCCTGGGCCTTGCCGAGCTTGAGCCCGTGCTCCTCGCCGGCGGCGAGGACGGCCTGCTTGAGGGGCTCGGGGCCGGCGGTCCAGTCGGCGGCGGCCAGGTTGGCGCGGGCGGTGGTGAGCAGGGCCACCGGGTCGCCCTTCATCGCCTTGGTCCAGGACGCCTCGTCGTCGACCGGCTCCTTGCGGAAGAGGAAGTCGACGTTGGCGGTGATGTCGGAGAGGACGGTGAGGCGGGTCTGGGCGTGCGGGGCGATGGCCTCCCACGCGGTCCGGTCGAAGTCCTCCGGCTCCCAGTTGGCGAACGGGGCGGTCAGCCAGGGCTCGCAGGCCGCGATGAAGTCCTTGAGGTCCAGGCGGCGGACGTGCTCGGCGTTGATCGCCTCGGCCTTCTTCAGGTCGAAGCGGGCCGGGTTGGCGTTGACGTCCGCGATGTCGAACTTCTCGATCATCTCGGGGATGGTGAAGAGGTCCTCGTCGGCGGAGAACGACCAGCCCAGCAGGGACAGGTAGTTCAGCAGGCCCTCGGGGAGGAAGCCGCGCTCCCGGTAGAGGTTGAGGTTGGCCTGGGGGTCGCGCTTGGAGAGCTTCTTGTTGCCCTCGCCCATGACGTAGGGCAGGTGGCCGAAGGCGGGGATCGCCGAGGCCAGGCCCAGCTCGATCAGGGCCCGGTAGAGGGCGATCTGGCGGGGGGTGGAGGAGAGCAGGTCCTCGCCGCGCAGGACGTGGGTGATGCCCATCAGGGCGTCGTCGACCGGGTTGACGAGGGTGTAGAGCGGGGCGCCGTTGGCGCGGACGATGCCGTAGTCCGGGACGTTGTCCGGGGTGAAGGTCAGCTCGCCGCGGACCAGGTCGGTGAAGGTGATCGGCTCGTCGGGCATCCGGAAGCGGACGATCGAGGAGCGGCCCTCGGCCTCGTAGGCGGCCTTCTGCTCGGCGGTCAGGTCGCGGCAGGTGCCGTCGTAGCCGGAGGGCTTGCCGGCCTTGCGGGCGGCCTCGCGGCGGGCGTCGAGCTCTTCGGTGGTGCAGTAGCAGGGGTAGGCGTGGCCGGCGGCGAGCAGCTTCTCGGCGACGTCCTTGTACAGGTCCATCCGCTGCGACTGGCGGTAGGGCTCGTGCGGGCCGCCGACCTCGGGGCCCTCGTCCCAGTCGAAGCCGAGCCAGTGGAACGCGTCCAGCAGCTGGTTGTAGGACTCCTCGGAGTCGCGGGCCGCGTCGGTGTCCTCGATACGGAAGACCAGCTGGCCGCCGGTGTGCCGGGCGTAGGCCCAGTTGAACAGGGCGGTGCGGACCAGCCCGACGTGCGGGTTGCCGGTCGGGGAGGGACAGAAACGTACGCGGACGGGGGTTCCGGGGGTCGCGTTAGCCACGCTTGATCACCTTGTTGGTGAGAGTGCCGATGCCTTCGATGGTGACGGCGACCGTGTCGCCGACGTTGAGCGGGCCGACCCCGGCCGGGGTGCCCGTGAGGACGACGTCGCCGGGGAGCAGCGTCATCGCCTCGGTGATGTGCACGATCAGGTCCTCGATCGGGCGGACCATGTCACCGGTGCGGCCGAGTTGGCGCTGTTCGCCGTTGACGGTGCACTGGATGGTGAGGTCGCTCGGGTCGAGGTCCGTCTCGACCCAGGGGCCCAGGGGGCAGGAGCCGTCGAAGCCCTTGGCCCGGGCCCACTGCTTCTCGCGGCGCTGGACGTCGCGCGCGGTGACGTCGTTGGCGCAGGTGTAGCCGAGGATGACGTCCTTGACCCGCTCGCGGGGCACCTCGCGGCACATCCGGCCGATGACGACGGCCAGCTCCGCTTCGTGGTGCACCTCCTGGGAGAAGGAGGGGTAGGCGATGGGGTCGCCGGGGCCGATCACCGACGTCGACGGCTTGAAGAAGGTGACCGGTGCCTCCGGGACCTCGTTGCCCAGTTCGGCGGCGTGCTCGGCGTAGTTGCGGCCCACGCCCACGACCTTGTTGGGCAGGACCGGCGGCAGTAGCCGCACCTTGTCGAGGGGGACCTTTTGGCCCGAGCGCTCGAATTCCGCGAACGGATGCCCCTTGATGACGTCGAGTTCGTCGCGTTCGAGGACGCCGAAGCCGACGTTGCCGTCGATGGAGAATCTGGCGATGCGCACGGGTTGCCGTTGCCCCTCATGATCATTGGCCGGAGTTGACACTCCAGGCTATCGCGGGGACCTGGGCGAACCGCCGTCCATTCAGGCCGGGACGTCCTGCTTCGGGAGCTCGTTCAGGACGGTGCGGCGGGGGTTGGCGGTCTGGCGGGGCAGGTCGACGGTGTGTTCCTGGGTCTCGGGGGCGTCGAGTTCCTCGGCGTCCTTCAGGTGGGCCAGGGTGGTGCGCCGCGGGTTGGCTATGTTGCGGAACATCATCGTCGTCTTCACTGCGGTATGCCTCGCGTCTGGTCGGGAAGAGTTGCCGAACGTTGCATTTCTGCGCGTTGTCGTTTTACGCAACCGTGTAAAGCGTCAGGCTAAGCGCGCTATTCCCTGCGGATCAGCGGGAAAGTCGACGATCTCCCTGTGAGTTTCCTCACGAGGGATGTGACATATGCCGCATTTTCCTTGATCAACATCCGTGGTCGAAACGGACATTGGTGGATTGAACAGCATGTTCCGCTCCTGATCACCGCACCTGGGACAGGAGGCGAGTGCGGGCGACTCGCGGGCAAAAGTCCGAAATCTGGCGCAGCGTCTTCTACCGGTCGTGACGCGCTCCGCACGGTGCGTGACCCGGGGCAAGGCGGCTGGCTCCGCTCTTGTTGGAGATCCTGCACTGTGCTGGAATTCCACGGACCGCCGCACTTTTCCACCGGCGCGCAGGGTGCGAAGGAGCGCCGCGCGGTGGTGCCGCTCTCTCGGCCAGAGGGGACGGCCCGCCGGTCACTCACGACCGCCACGGGGGGCTTCGCGGTCCCCCTTCGACTCGACACCGTCCCGCCGTTCGCGCGGTGGGACGCCTGGTCCAGAGGTTGCGAAGCTAGTGCAGGGACGTTTCAAGAGGGATGGCAACGCTGCGGCGGACCCGGAGCTGCGCGGCGGGACAGACCGCGGCCAGACTCCGGGCGAAGACGCCGCGGACGGCGGCAAGCCCAAGAACGGCCCCAGCGGGCCCGGCAGTCGAATAGCGCTGCGCAACTGGCGCATCAGCACCCGCCTGGTCTCCCTGCTGGCGCTGCCCGTCGTCGCCGCGACGACCCTGGGTGCCCTGCGCGTCAACACCGAGCTGGACAACATCGACCAGCTCGACAAGATGCAGCTGCTCACGGAGATGACCCGGCAGGCCACCGAGCTGGCCGACGCCCTCCAGGTCGAGCGGGACAAGTCCGCCGGGCCGCTGGCCGGCACCGGCAACGTCAAGGACGACGCCAGCGTGGTGGCCCCGCGCGAGGCCACCGACCGCGCGAAGACCTCCTTCAACCAGGCCACCGGCGACATCAAGCCGGACGACGCCACCATGGCGGGCGTACGGGCGACCATCCTGGAGATCGGCCGCCAGCTCAACACCCTCAACGACATCCGCTCCCACGCCTACCAGGACGACAACAACGCGGCGCAGACCGTCTCCGCCTACAACCAGCTGATCGCCTCCCTGCTGGACCTCTCGCAGGACATGGCGCAGGCCACCAGCAACCCGGAGATGATCCGCAGCACCCGTGCGCTGGCGGCGTTCTCGTCCGCCAAGGAGTACGCGTCGATCCAGCGCGCCCTGGTCAGTGCCGGTCTGGCGCACCCGGGCGGGCCGCAGCTGTCGGCCAACGACCGGCAGGCCGGCCGGAGCGCCGAGGACAACGAGAAGGCCGCCCGGGACCGCTTCTCCCAGATCTACAGCGGCAACGCCGGGGCGCTCACCCGCGGTCTGGACGGCAACAACGACGAGATCAAGGCGGCCTACGCGTTCGCGCACCGCGCCTTCGCCAGCGCGGGCGGCATCCGCAGCCAGGAGTACAAGTACCTCGACTGGTACGACTCCGACACCGTCAAGATCGACGAGATGTCGCGGATCGAGACCTCGCTGCTGTCCGAGATGGACCAGAAGTCCCGCGAGCTGCGCAACGCCGCGACCCAGGACGCGATCATCAACGGTGTGGTGATCCTGCTGGTCCTCGGCGTCTCGCTGGTCGGCGCGTTCGTCGTGGCCCGCTCCATGGTGCGGTCGCTGCGCCGTCTCCAGGACACCGCGCAGAAGGTCTCCCAGGACCGGCTGCCCGAGCTGGTCAAGCAGCTGTCCGAGGCCGACCCGCAGGACGTGGACACCTCCGTCCAGTCGGTCGGCGTGCACAGCCGGGACGAGATCGGCCGGGTGGCCGCGGCGTTCGACGAGGTCCACCGCGAGGCGGTCCGGCTGGCGTCCGAGCAGGCGCTGCTGCGGGGCAACGTCAACGCGATGTTCACCAACCTCTCGCGCCGCTCCCAGGGCCTGATCCAGCGCCAGCTCTCGCTGATCTCCGAACTGGAGTCCCGCGAGGCCGACCCGGACCAGCTCTCCTCGCTCTTCAAGCTCGACCACCTCGCCACCCGCATGCGCCGAAACGGCGAGAACCTCCTGGTCCTCGCCGGTGAGGAGCCGGGCCGCCGGTGGACCCGGCCGGTCCCGCTGGTCGACGTCCTGCGCGCCGCCGCGTCCGAGGTGGAGCAGTACGAGCGGATCGAGCTGAACGCGGTCCCGCAGACCGAGGTCGCCGGCCGGGTCGTCAACGACCTGGTGCACCTCCTGGCCGAGCTGCTGGAGAACGCCACCTCGTTCTCCTCCCCGCAGACCAAGGTCAAGGTGACCGGTCACGCGCTGCCCGACGGCCGCGTGCTGGTCGAGATCCACGACACCGGCATCGGCCTCTCCCCCGAGGACCTGTCGGCCATCAACGAGCGGCTGGCCAGCCCGCCGACCGTGGACGTCTCGGTGTCCCGGCGGATGGGTCTGTTCGTGGTCGGCCGGCTGTCGCTGCGGCACGGCATCCGCATCCAGCTGCGGCCGTCCGACTCCGGCGGCACCACCGCCCTCGTCATGCTGCCGGTCGACGTCGCCCAGGGCGGCAAGAAGCCGGCGCCGAGCACCGCCAAGAGCCCGGCCGAGGGCGGTGGCGCGCCCACCAGCCGGCTCGCCGGGCTCCAGCCGCGCGGCCAGGTCGCTTCCGGCCCCGGCGGGCGGCCCGCGCTGCCCGGCCGCGGCGCACCGGGCGGTGCGCCCGGCGGTGCGCCGGGTGGCGCCCCGAACGCCTTCGGCTCGCCGGCTCCCGGCGGCCGCACCGCACCGACCGCCCCGGCCCGCGACGACGCCGCGCCGGCCGCCGGCGGTGCCCGCCCCGCGCTGCCGGTCCGCGGCGCGGACCCCCAGCGCGGTGCCGACGACGGCCGCACCCCGACCGTGGCGCCGCCCGCCGGGCTGCCCCCGCGCGAGGAGCGCCCGCAGCTGCCGGCGCGGAACTCCCAGGCACCGGCCGCGCCCGAACTGCCGGGTCGCGGGGCCGGTGCGGCGCCCGCGGGCACCGAGCGGCCGGGCGGCGCGCCCCTGGGCGTGCGCCGCGACCGCGGAGCCGACGACGACTGGCCGCTGGCGCCCCGCGAGGCGCAGGACGGGCCGCGGGGCCACGAGGAGCCGGAGAGCACCGGCAGCTTCGAGCGGCCCGCGCCGGCCGCCGGCCCCGGCGACACCGCCGCGTTCGCCCGGCCCGACTTCAACGCGCCGCGGCCCGGCGACGCCAGGGACGACGTCCCGTCCGCCGGCCGCGAGCCGGCCCGGGCGGCCGGCGGCCCCGGGGACACCGGGCAGTTCCGCCGACCGGACGCCGACACCGGGCAGTTCGAGACAGGGCAGTTCAACACCGGGCAGTTCGAGACCCGCGGACAGCCGGAGACCACCGGGCAGTTCCCGCGGCCGAACGCCGACACCGGGCAGTTCCCCCAACCCGACGTCGACACCGGGCAGTTCGACACCGGGCAGTTCGACGCGCGCCAGCTGGAGACCACCGGCCCGTTCGAGACGACCGGTCAGTTCCCGCGTCCCGAGGGCGAGCAGACCGGGCAGGTCCGGCGGCCCGGCGTCGACCGGGCCCCGGCGGGCCGGGACCCGTTGGCCGCCGATCCGCTCGGCGACCCGCTGGGCGGCGGTCCGCTCGGCGCCCCGGACGACCGCGCCGACGACGCCCGGACGCCGATCTTCGACACCATCGAGTCCAACTGGTTCAACACCCCGGCCTCGGCGGCCGCCGGTGTGCCACCGCTGCCGCGCCGCGAGGGCGGCCAGGACGGTGCCGTGCCCGGTGCCGCACCGGCCGGTGGCGCACCGGCGGACCGCGTGCCGACGGGCGGTGCCCGAGAGGGCGCACCGGCCGACCCCGACGCGCAGTGGCGGACCTCGCCGAACGACGAGGCGTGGCGGCAGGCGGAGCAGATCCGCCAGCCGGCCTCGGGCGGCGTCACCACGTCCGGTCTGCCCCGTCGGGTGCCGCGCGCCAACCTGGTCGCCGGCACCGCGCAGCAGCAAGCCCCGCAGGGCGGTCCGCAGGTCTCCCGCGCACCCAGCGACGTGCGCGGCCGGCTGACCAATCTCCGTCGGGGCATTCAGCAGGGCCGACAAGCCGGGACGTCGTCCACCGGCAACCACGGCATTGTCGATCCCACTCACCAGCAGGAGCGTTAGTTGAGTCCGATGAGCCAGGCGGCGCAGAACCTGAACTGGTTGATCACCAACTTCGTGGAGAACACCCCCGGGGTGTCCCACACGGTGGTGGTCTCCGCGGACGGACTGCTCCTCGCGATGTCCGAGGGCTTCCCCCGCGACCGTGCCGATCAGCTGGCGGCGGTGGCCTCCGGCCTGACGTCGCTGACCTCCGGCGCGTCCCGCATCTTCGAGGGCGGGACGGTCAACCAGACCGTGGTGGAGATGGAGCGCGGCTTCCTCTTCATCATGTCCGTCTCCGACGGATCCTCGCTGGCCGTACTGGCGCACCCCGAGTGCGACATCGGCCTCGTCGGCTACGAGATGGCCCTCCTGGTCGACCGCGCGGGCACGGTGCTGACGCCCGACCTGCGCGCCGAGCTCCAGGGCAGTCTGCTGAACTGAGTGCCCGCGGCGTCCGCAGCGCCGCACCGCAGCCGGTGACCCCTCATCCATCCACGCCGTACCCCCCACCGGCCCAACCCGACGACAGTCAGTTGTCCCGTCCGGAGGACCCATGACCCCGCCACCCGCCACTTCCGGCCCGTACGGCGCCTACAGCTCAGCGCCGTACGGGAGCGAAGGTGACCAACCGCTGGTGCGCCCCTACGCCATGACCGGAGGCCGGACCCGGCCGCGCTACCAGCTCGCCATCGAGGCGCTGGTCAGCACGACGGCCGACCCGTCCCAGCTGCCCGGCCTGCTGCCCGAGCACCAGCGGATCTGCCACCTGTGCCGCGAGGTGAAGTCGGTCGCGGAGGTCTCCGCGCTGCTGCACATCCCACTCGGCGTGGCACGGATCCTGGTGGCGGACCTGGCGGAAGCCGGGATGGTGGCCATCCACCAGCCGGGCGGCAGCGGCGAGGCCGGCGGCACGCCGGACGTGACCCTGCTGGAGAGGGTGCTCAGTGGACTTCGCAAGCTCTGACGCCGGGCCCGACCAGGGCCAGGCCCGCTCCACCACGTCGGCGAAGATCGTGGTGGCGGGCGGCTTCGGCGTGGGCAAGACGACGTTCGTCGGCGCCGTCTCGGAGATCAACCCGCTGCGCACCGAGGCCGTGATGACCTCCGCGTCGGCGGGGATCGACGACCTGAGCCACGTCCAGGACAAGACGACCACGACCGTGGCGATGGACTTCGGCCGGATCACCCTCGACGAGGACCTGATCCTGTACCTCTTCGGTACGCCGGGCCAGGACCGCTTCTGGTTCATGTGGGACGACCTGGTCCGCGGCGCCATCGGCGCCGTCGTCCTGGTCGACACCCGCCGCCTCGCCGACTGCTTCCCCGCCGTCGACTACTTCGAGAACAGCGGCCTGCCGTTCGTCATCGCCCTCAACGGCTTCGACGGCCACCAGGTCCACACCCCGGACGAGGTCCGCGAGGCCCTCCAGATCGGCCCGGCGACGCCGATCATCACCACCGACGCGCGGCACCGCGGCGAGGCGAAGAGCGCGCTCATCACGCTCGTCGAGCACGCGCTGATGGCCCGGTTGCGCTAACGCCCGCCGGACGGCCCGCACGCCGTCCGGTGCGGGCCGTGCGGCAGGCGTCGACGGGGGTTCCTGACGCCTGCCCGCGGCCGGTTCCCGCTCTCGGGGAACGTGATCTGTGTCCTTCGACACGCCTGTTCGAGCCTTCATAACGTTTCGACAGTGAATCGGGTCGACTTCGACACCGCACGCGCATGTGCGGCTTCGCTGCGCTCACATTTCTCCCGCCATTTGGCGCGCCTCGCCCTTAACGCCCCTTTTATCTGGCGCTCTTGGAGGGCCCCTCCGCCTCTGCCCGGTGTTTGGAACGCACAGCCCTGACGTGCTGAAATTCGCTGAACTCCGGAGTAGTAACGCCCAGAAGAAACGGCACTGCACGACCGTGCCGTCGCCGAGAGGTTGTTGGTCGAGTGAGGCGAAGCACGACGAGCCCCGAGCCGCAGGAACCGCGGCGGGGCAACTTCACGCCGCCACCCCGCGAGGGTGGCGCTCCGGCTTCCGACGCGCCCGAGAACCCGGCCGCGAAGCCCCCGGTCAGCGGCGGCAAGTACGCGCCCCGCAACTGGCGGGTGGCCACCCGGCTCAACGCCATCCTGCTGATCCCCGTCCTCGTCGGCCTGCTCTTCGGCGGCCTGCGGGTCAACAACTCGTTCGCCACCTGGCAGGACGCCCAGGACGCGGAGAACACCGCCAAGCTCGTTCGCGCCGCGCTTTCCTACAGCAACGCCCTGATCGACGAGCGGGACCGCACCGCCGCCCCGCTGCTGAAGGGCCACAAGGACGACCCGGCGGTCCAGGAGGCGCGGGACACCACCGACGCCGCCGGTCGGTCCTTCCAGGCAGCCGCCAAGAACATGCCGGACAAGCCGGGCCTGAAGCGCCGGCTCGCGCTGTTCGAGAAGACCGAGCCCAAGCTGGCGCAGCTGCGGCAGGTCGCCTTCACCGCGAAGCTCCCCGGCGTGCAGACCGAAGAGGGCTACGTCGAGATCCAGCACCCGCTGATGGAGTTCGCCAACGAACTCGGCCTCGGCACCGGCAACATCACCTCCTACGGGCGCACCGTCTACGCCGTCGCATTGGCGAAGGCCGCCGAGTCGCTGGAGCGCGCGATCGGCACCCACCTCCTGGTCGACCCGGCGTCCCCGCAGGGCGGCAAGGAGCACAAGCTCCAGCTGACCGCGTTCGCGTCGTACCGCTATCTGGAGGGCATCGCCATCGGCGAGTACACCTCCGGCGGCACCCCCGAGGACGTGGCACGGCTGAAGTCGGACGCCGCCAAGCTCCAGCAGTCCGCACAGCAGCAGGTGGCCCGCGCGAAGTCGCAGGCGGAGGCGGCCGGCCAGACCTTCCACGCCCCGCCGTCGATGGACCAGATGTCCACCCTGATCGCCTCCGGCGCGGCACCGGACGAACTGGCCCTCAAGGGCGTCACGCCGGACGCGTACTTCCAGGCCGCCACCGGCAAGTTCGACATGTACCGGTCCATCGAGAACGACCTCGCGGACAAGGCGGTCAACGAGGCCGCGCAGATCTCCTCGGACGCCAAGCAGTCCACCTTCATCGACTCCGGCATCGTGCTGGCCGCGCTCGCCGTCGCGTTCGTGGTGGCCGGGCTGATGGCCCGCCGGATGAGCCGCAACATGCGGGAGCTGCGCAACGCGGCGTTCGGCGTCGCCGAACAGCGGCTGCCGATGCTGGTCGACCAGCTCTCCCGCACCGACCCGGGCCGCGTCGACACCCGGGTGGTGCCGATCCCGATCGCCACCACGGACGAGATCGGCGAGGTGGCCCGCGCCTTCGACCAGGTGCACCGCGAGGCGGTCCGGCTCGCCGCCGAGCAGGCGCTGCTGCGGGGCAACGTCAACGCGATCTTCACCAACCTCTCCAGCCGCAACCAGGGCCTGATCGAGCGCCAGTTGGAGCTCATCACCCACCTGGAGAACAACGAGGCCGACCCGGACCAGCTGGAGAACCTCTTCCGGCTCGACCACCTCGCCACGCGCATGCGGCGCAACGGCGAGAACCTCCTGATCCTCGCGGGCGAGGAGCCCGGCCGCCGCTGGAACCAGCCGGTGCCGCTGATCGACGTGTTGCGGGCGGCCACCTCCGAGGTCGAGTCGTACGAGCGAATAGAGCTCAGCGGCGTCCCGGAGAGCGAGATCCACGGCACCGCCGTGACCGACCTCATCCACCTGCTGTCGGAGCTGTTGGAGAACGCCACCACCTTCTCCTCGCCGCAGACCAAGGTGAAGGTGGCCGCGACCCGGCTGCCGGACGGCCGGATCATGATCGAGATCCACGACAAGGGCATCGGGCTGACCCCCGAGGACTTCGCGGACATCAACCACAAGCTGGCCAACCCGCCGAGCGTGGACGCCGCGATCTCCCAGCGCATGGGCCTGTTCGTGGTCGGCCGGCTGGCCGACCGGCACGGGATCCGGGTCCAGCTGCGCCCCTCGGGCGAGCAGGCCGGCACCACGTCGCTGGTCATGCTGCCGGAGGCGATCACGCACGGCGGTGGCGGCGACGAGCAGGTCGACGACACCTTCACCGTCTCCCGGATCGTCCCCGAGCACCGGGAGAACGCCTACGAGGGCGACCACCGCACCGCCGCCGAACTGGGCTTCGACGACGGGCTCCACGGGCACCCCGGGACCCCGTCCGAGAGGGACCCGATGGGCCGCTCGCTGCTGCGCGAGGAGCGCCGGGCGGCGCTGGAGTCCCAGACGACCGGGCAGCCCGCCTCGGAGCCGGTGGACCACCGCCCGCTGTTCCGCGACGAACTCCCCGTCGACGGCCCGCAGGACCCCTTCGCGCCGTACCAGCAGCAGCCTCCCGCCGCGTATGCGGAGCCCGGTCGGCCGCTCTACGACGACCGCTCCTACGGCGCCGAGGCGTTCGGCGATCCGAGCACCGCAGAGACCACCGGCCAGTACCCCTACGCCCCCGAAGACACCGGCCAGTACCCCTACGGCCCCGAAGACACCGGTCAGTACCCCTACGCCCCGGAAGACACCGGCCAGCTCGGCGGCTGGGGCGAACCCCCGGCGTTCGACGGCCACTTCGGAACCGAAGCGGAATCTGACCGGAATGCAACTGCCGCTCCCGCTGATGCGTCTGAGCGCGTAACATTCGACCGTCCCGGCCCCACCGCGAGCGTGATCCACTCGCTGACCGACGCCGGTCTTCCGCGCCGCGGAGCCGACTCGCCGCACGGTCAGCAGGAATCCGCACCGGAGGCCGGCCAGGACGAGGGCTCCACCTGGCGCAGCGAGAACGACGAACGCTGGCAGCGGGCGGGGCGACTGCGCCAGCCGACGGCGGGCGGGGTCACCGCTTCCGGCCTCCCCCGGCGGGTGCCCAAGGCCAACTTGGTCGAAGGCACCGCGGAGCAGAGTACGCAGGGCGGCCCCCAGGTCTCCCGCGCTCCGGAGGATGTCCGCGGCAGGCTGAGCAATCTGCGCCGCGGTGTCCAGCAGGGGCGCAGCGCCGGTACCGGCACGGACCCCTCCTCGGGGGTCCCCCAGAATGACCAACAGGGCTTCGGCCCCGGCAGCACCTACGATCAGGAGCGTTAGTGTGAGCCCGATGAGCCAGGCGGCGCAGAATCTGAACTGGTTGATCACCAACTTCGTGGAGAACACCCCCGGGGTGTCCCACACGGTTGTGGTCTCCGCGGACGGTCTCCTCCTCGCGATGTCCGAGGGCTTCCCTCGTGACAGAGCCGATCAGCTGGCGGCGGTGGCCTCCGGCCTGACGTCGCTGACCTCCGGCGCGTCCCGCATCTTCGAGGGCGGGACGGTCAACCAGACCGTGGTGGAGATGGAGCGCGGCTTCCTCTTCATCATGTCCGTCTCCGACGGATCCTCGCTGGCCGTACTGGCGCACCCCGAGTGCGACATCGGCCTCGTCGGCTACGAGATGGCCCTCCTGGTCGACCGCGCGGGCAGCGTCCTGACGCCCGACCTGCGCGCAGAACTGCAGGGGAGCCTTCTCAACTAGCAGACAGGCAGTGCGTTTCCCGCCACCGCACCATAGGGTTCGGTGGCGCGACCGGCGTCAGATAGGCAAGTTGGAGGAGGAGACGTGGCAACGCCCCCGAGCGGCTACCCGTATGGATCCGGACAGCAGTCCGGGCCCCAGGGCGAGACCCATCACAACCGCTTCAACTTCCCGTCTGCGCCCAGCCGCAGGCCGCAGCGGCCCCAACCGCCGCAGCCGCCGCAGCACCCCGCTCAGCAGCAGGGCCCGTACCGTTCCCAGCCTTACGGGCCCCGGCCGACCGAGCCCTCGCCGTACGACCAGCCGCAGCCGCCGCGCATCCAGCCGGTGCAGCCGCCGCGGCCGGCGCCCGAGCCCGCCCCCACCGGCGGGATGAACAACCCCCTCGTGCGCCCGTACGCGATGACCGGAGGCCGGACCCGGCCGCGCTACCAGCTCGCCATCGAGGCGCTGGTCAGCACGACCGCCGATCCCGCGAAGCTGCAGGGCCAGCTGCCGGAGCACCAGCGCATCTGCCACCTCTGCCGCGAGATCAAATCAGTGGCCGAGATCTCGGCCCTCCTCTCCATCCCCCTCGGCGTCGCCCGGATCCTCGTCGCCGACCTGGCGGAGGCCGGACTCGTCGCCATCCATCAGCCCGGCGG
The DNA here is from genome assembly GCF_045799175.1 of Streptomyces sp. VTCC 41912. Classification (NCBI taxonomy): domain Bacteria; kingdom Bacillati; phylum Actinomycetota; class Actinomycetes; order Kitasatosporales; family Streptomycetaceae; genus Streptomyces; species Streptomyces sp. VTCC 41912. The sequence continues at coordinate 153,485 of NZ_JBJMAB010000006.1, read as the reverse complement.
GGACGAGACCGCCGGCGGACAGCCAGATGTGACACTGCTCGAAAGGGTGCTCAGTGGACTTCGCAAGCTCTAGCGGTGCAGCCCGCTCCACCACCTCGGCGAAGATCGTGGTGGCGGGCGGCTTCGGCGTGGGCAAGACCACGTTCGTCGGGGCCGTCTCAGAGATCAACCCGCTGCGCACCGAAGCCGTGATGACCTCCGCGTCGGCGGGCATCGACGACCTCACGCACGCACCGGACAAGACGACCACGACCGTGGCGATGGACTTCGGCCGGATCACCCTGGACCAGGACCTGATCCTGTACCTCTTCGGTACGCCGGGCCAGGACCGCTTCTGGTTCATGTGGGACGACCTGGTCCGCGGCGCCATCGGCGCCGTCGTCCTGGTCGACACCCGCCGCCTCGCCGACTGCTTCCCCGCCGTCGACTACTTCGAGAACAGCGGCCTGCCGTTCGTCATCGCCCTCAACGGCTTCGACGGCCACCAGCCCTACACCCCGGACGAGGTCCGGGAGGCGCTGCAGATCGGCCCCGACGCGCCGATCATCATCACCGACGCCCGGCACCGCAACGAGGCCAAGAGCGCGCTCATCACGCTCGTGGAGCACGCGTTGATGGCCCGGCTGCGCTAGCGCCGGGCGTTCGGCGCTCCCGCCGGACCCTGCGAAAGGCCCCCGCACACCTGCCAGGTGCGGGGGCCTTCGGCGTGTCCGGGGGCCGGCGGGTCAGCGCAGGGTGGTGCCGACGGCCGTGAGGAGCAGGGCGAGGGAGACCGCGCCGGCGTCCGGGTGGCCGTGGCCGAGGGTTCCCATGCGGGCCGCGCGACCGCGGGCGGGGGTGAGGTGGGCGGAGTCCGCGGCGCCCCGGGTGGCGGCCTCCGCGGCGGCCTGCCACGCCTTGGCCAGTCCCTCCGCGGCACGGGCGCGCAGTTCCCGCCGGAACGGGTCGAGGGCGTCCAGCATGGTCTTCTCCCCCACCTGGGCGCCGCCGAGTTCGCCGACGGCCCGTTGGGCGGCGTCCACCGCGTCCGCGAGCAGCTCCGCGCCGGCGGCGTCCCCGGAGGCCCGGGTGAGGGCGGCGCCGGTCTCGGCGAGCAGCACGCCGTACAGCGCCCCGGACGCGCCGCCGGAGGCGTCGGCCAGGGCCAGTCCCGCGGCGAGCAGGGCGGCGCCGGCCGACCGCGGGTCACCGGCCGGTCCCGGCTCGGCGTTGCGGGCCGCCGCGGCGGCGGCGCGCAGCCCCCGCACGATGCCGATGCCGTGGTCCCCGTCCCCGGCGACCGCGTCCAGCCGCCCCAACTCGTCCTCGTTGGCGGCGACCAGTTCCAGGGCGGCGTGCAGCGCCAGCGTCACGGGCAGCCCGCCGCCGGGGGCGACGCCGTCCCGAAGGGAGCCGGGGTGTCCGGTCGTGGCGGCAGCCGGCTGCGGCTCGCCCGCTCCCGCCGTCCGCTCGTCGTCGCCCTCCCCGGGCGTCTGCGGCAGGCGGCGGAAGGCCGGGGTGTCGCACGGGGCGTCGTAGAGCTCGGCGAGTTCGTCGTCGAGGAGCATCAGCGACAGCGAGACGCCCGCCATGTCGAAGGAGGTGACGAACTCGCCGACTTCGGGGCGGAACGGGTGCAGCCCGGCCGCCCGCAGCCGGCGGTTGACCTGCCGGTAGACCACGAAGAGTTCCTCGTACTTGGTGCGGCCGAGGCCGTTGAGGAGGACCGCGACCCGGCCGCGGCCGCCGGCCGGGGGCTCGGGCAGTTCCGGGAGCAGGTTGCCGACGAGTTCGTCGGCGAGTTCGGCGGCGGTCAGGTGGCGGGTGGTGCGCAGGCCCGGTTCGCCGTGGATGCCCATGCCGAGTTCGGTGGTGCCGGCGTTGACGGTGAACAGCGGCTCGGCCGCGCCCGGGAGCGTGCAGCCGGCGAAGGCGGCGCCGAAGGTGCGGGTCAGGGCGTTGGCGCGGGCGGCGATGCGGGTGACCGCGTCCAGGTCGTCGCCGCGTTCGGCGGCCGCGCCGGCGACCTTGAAGACGAAGAAGTCGCCTGCCACGCCGCGTCGGTCGCGGGACGGGTCGATCGGCTGGCCCTCGACCGGCGGGGGCCCGCTGGCCACGTCGTCGGTGACCAGTACGGTGCGGGTCGCGGTGCCCTCGGCGGCGAGCCGGCGGGCGGCCAGGCCGAAGTGCATGACGTCGCCGGCGTAGTTGCCGCAACTGAGCAGGACGCCGGCGCCGCCGTCCGCGGCCCGGGCGGTGCGGTAGACCTGCTCGGCGCTGGGGCTGGCGAAGACGTCGCCGATCGCGGCGGCGTCGGCCAGGCCGGGGCCGACGAGGCCGGCGAAGGCGGGGTAGTGGCCGGAGCCGCCGCCGATGACGAGTGCGACCTTGCCGGGGCGGGGCGCGTGCCGGCCGACCACGCCGTAGGCGTCCGGGACTCGGCGCACCGTGCGCGCGTAGGCGTCGGCGAGTCCTTCCAGCCAGTCCTCGCGGAAGGTCTCGGGGTGGTGTCCGAGGCCGGCGTGTTCGGTGGTCATCAGGCACACTCCTTTGTTTCTGTCCCTGTTGGATTTAACACCCAGATCACAGATACGTCACCCCTGGCAGCCATATAAGCCCGTAACTATGTGAGAAGTGCCGCCAAGAAACCCTTGCATCACACCTTGCATGTGAAGTTCACAGGATTCATGCTGCTCCCATCACACCCGCCCCACCCGCAACCGCCGGAGGCGCGCCATGGCACCCCCCACTCTCCTCGACCGGATCGGCATCCCCAAGGCACTGGTCTTCGGCTATCTCGGCGTGTTGCTGTTCATGGTCGGCGACGGGGTGGAGTCCGGCTTCATCGCTCCGTTCATGGCCGACCACGGCGCCGGCACCGAGGTCCGCGCCTCGTACGTGATCACCGCCTACGGCGTCACGGTGATGCTGGCCTCCTGGCTCTCCGGCGCCCTCTCCGACCTGTGGGGCCCGCGCCGGGTGATGCAACTGGGCCTGGCCGTCTGGATCGTCTTCGACGTCCTCTACCTCACCCTCGCGCTCGGCCCCCAGAACTACCCGCTGATGCTGCTCTTCTACGGCCTGCGCGGCTTCGGCTACCCGCTCTTCGCGTTCGGCTTCCTGGTCTGGATCACCGCCACCGCGCCCGCGGCCCGGATGGGCACCGCGGTGGGCTGGTTCTACGTCGCCTTCACCGGCGGGCTGCCGACGCTCGGTTCGCTCGTCGCCGGCGCCACCAACCCCTGGTTCGGCGCCATGGGCACCCTCTGGATCGCGCTCGGCATCATCGCGCTGGGCGGCGTCTGCTGCCTGCTCGGCGTCCGCGAGCGCACCGGCTTCGCGCGGCTCGCCCCGCCCGGCGTCAACCCCGTCCAATCCCTGCTCTCCAGCCTCTCCATCGCCTGGACCCACCCCAAGGTCGCCGTCGGTTGCGTCGTCCGCATCATCAACACCGCACCGGAGTTCGGCTTCCTGGTGTTCCTGCCCACGTTCTTCGGCAAGGAACTGGGTTTCGGCGAGGGCCGCTGGCTGACGCTGCTCGCCGTCATCTACGGCACCAACGTCTTCTGCAACCTGCTCTTCGGCGTCATCGGCGACAAGATCGGCTGGCGTCGCACGATCGCCACCTTCGGCGGTCTGGGCTGCGCGGTGACCACCCTCGCCCTGTACTTCGTCCCGCTGGCGGTCGGCCCGCACTACGGGGTCGCCCTGGGCGTCGGCATGCTCTACGGGGTCACCCTCGCCGGCTTCGTCCCCATCTCCGCGCTGGTGCCGGCGCTCGCCCCCGAGAACAAGGGCGGCGCGATGGCCCTGCTCAACCTCGGTGCCGGCGGGGCGGCGTTCGTCGGGCCCGCCATCGTCAGCGTGTTCCTGGACCCGCTGGGCCCCGCCGGCGTCGTCCTCATCTTCGCCGGGCTGTACGTCGTGGCGGCGGTGCTGACGCTGTACCTGAAGCCGGCGGAGGTGCGGGGGCCGGAGGCACCCGAGGCGGCCTCCCCCGTTGCGGTGGCGCGGAGTTGAGGGTTCCGCCGGTCCGGCGGCGGCCCCTCACGCACGCGACGGCCCCCACACCGGAAGTGTGGGGGCCGTCGCCTGGTGCGCTAGTGCCGGCGCTGCGTCACCGCTGCCAGCTGGTGGCGCCGTGGAAGCCCAGCTGCCGCTCCAGGCGGCGCCAGCGGGCGGCCGTGGGGCGCGGGCCGGTCGAGCCGGTCGTCGGCCGGTGCGCGGCGCGGGCCAGCAGGACGGCGGTCAGAGCGGCGAGCTCCTCCTCGCTGGCCTGGCCCTTCTCGACGCGGATGGGAGCGGCGGTGACGGCACTGGCAGGGTTCACTGCGGTCTCGATTCTCCGTGGAGGTGAGAGGGGAAGGACGGTCGGGGCGGGGACTACTGCGGCGGGTTGCCGTGCTTGCGGGCCGGCAGGTCCGCGTGCTTGGTGCGCAGCATCTCCAGGGCGCGGATGAGCGTGTGGCGGGTGTCCGACGGGTCGATGACGTCGTCGACCAGGCCGCGCTCGGCCGCGTAGTAGGGGTGCATGAGCTCGGACTTGTACTCCTTGACCATGCGGGTGCGCATGGCCTCGGAGTCGTCCGCCTCGGCGATCTGCTTGCGGAAGATGACGTTGGCAGCGCCCTCGGCGCCCATCACCGCGATCTCGTTGGTGGGCCAGGCGTAGGTCAGGTCCGCGCCGATGGACTGGGAGTCCATGACGATGTACGCGCCGCCGTACGCCTTGCGCAGGACGATGGAGATCCGCGGGACGGTGGCGTTGCAGTACGCGTAGAGCAGCTTGGCGCCGTGCCGGATGATGCCGCCGTGCTCCTGGTCGACGCCGGGCAGGAAGCCGGGGACGTCCAGGAGCGTGACGATCGGGATGTTGAACGCGTCGCACATCTGGACGAAGCGGGCGGCCTTCTCGGACGCCTCGATGTCCAGGACGCCGGCCAGCGACTGCGGCTGGTTGGCGATGATGCCGACCACCCGGCCGTCGAAGCGGGTCAGCGCGCAGATGATGTTGGTGGCCCAGCGCTCGTGGACCTCCAGGTACTCGCCGTCGTCGACGATCTCCTCGATGACCTTGCGCATGTCGTACGGCCGGTTGCCGTCCGCCGGGACGAGGTCGAGCAGGGTCTCGCAGCTGCGGTCGGCGGGGTCCTCGCTTGCCACCGCCGGCGGATTCTCCCGGTTGTTGGCCGGCAGCAGCGACAGCAGGTAGCGGACCTCTTCGAGGCAGGTGACCTCGTCGTCGTAGGCGAAGTGCGCCACCCCGGAGGTCTCGGCGTGCACGTCGGCACCGCCCAGACCGTTCTGGGTGATCTCCTCACCGGTGACCGCGCGGACCACGTCCGGGCCGGTGATGAACATCTGCGAGGTGTCCCGGACCATGAACACGAAGTCCGTCAGCGCCGGCGAGTAGGCCGCGCCACCGGCGCACGGGCCGAGCATGACGCTTATCTGCGGGATGACGCCCGACGCCTTGGTGTTGCGCTGGAAGATGCCGCCGTAACCGGCGAGCGCGGACACGCCCTCCTGGATGCGGGCCCCGGCGCCGTCGTTCAACGAGACCAACGGGGCACCGGCCTGGATGGCCATGTCCATGATCTTGTGGATCTTGGTGGCGTGCGCCTCGCCCAGCGCGCCGCCGAAGATCCGGAAGTCGTGCGCGTAGACGAAGACGGTCCGGCCGTGGACCGTGCCCCAACCGGTGATCACACCGTCCGTGTACGGCTTCTTGGCCTCCAGGCCGAAACCGGTGGCACGGTGCCGGCGCAGCGGCTCGACCTCGTTGAAGGAACCCTCGTCCAGCAGCAGGTCGATCCGCTCGCGGGCGGTGAGCTTGCCCTTGGCACGCTGCGCCTCGGTGGCTCGCTCGCTGGGGCCTCGCCGCACCTGCTCACGGATCGCGTGCAGTTCGGCGACGCGCCCGCGGGCATCGTTGGCGCCGGCGGGCACATCTTCGACAGTGGTCATGTATCGACGGTACGTGGGCGAGGGCCCGCACACCGATGTCGGTTTCGTACAACGTCGAGCGCGATTTCGTGGGCAGGCAGTACAGAACCGCGCTGCACGCGGCCCGACTACTGGGCCGTGGCGGGGTGGACGCGGTGTCCAGCGTCTGTGCGGTGCCGACAAACGCCACCCGGGTGATGGTGTGTCGTTCGATGGTTTGCGGCGGGCCGGGCCGGTCAGCGCAGCAGCACGGTGCAGGTCAGGGTGGCGCAGCCGGTGCCGGGGTCCAGCCGCAGGTGGAGGGCGTCGTCGGCGGCCAGGACGGTGATGTCCGGGTCGTGGTGCAGGACCGCGCGGACCGGCCGGGACCAGATGAGTTCCAGGGGGTCGCCGGTGCGGGTGGGGGCCGCGGCGCACACGGTTGCGGTCCGGTCGTGCCGGCCGGGGGTGCGCCGTTCGCGGACCAGGACGCTGGCCGGGCCGTCGGCGGTGAGCGGGCCGGCGGTGCCGGCCCGCCAGAAGTTGGCGGCGGTTACGCCGAGCGGGTCCACGGCGATCGCCTGGCGGTCGGCGTCGTTGGCGAGGACCCTCAGCCAGTGCCGGTCGGCGGCACGGGCGGCGAGGGCACGGCGGGTGGCGCCCGGCATCAGGAGGTAGGCGTGGGCGGCGTCGGTGGGGTCGGTGCCGTGGTCGTGCCAGAGGGTGACGTAGCGGCGGGTGTAGGGGGTGGTGGTGGAGGTGGTGTTGATGTCGGACCAGTGGCCGGTGCGGTCCTCGCGGAGCAGGTGGAGGGCGGCGCCGCCGGGGAAGACGTAGCCGCCGTGGCCGGCGAGGTGGGCCCAGTGGGCGCGCCGGCGGACGGTGCGGCGGCCGGGGGCGGTGGGCTGGGGCGTCCCGTCGACGGTGAGGGTGGCGGTGCCGCGCTCGCCCAGGTTGCGGTTGTCGACGACGGTTTCGACGGGGACGCCGTCGCGGGCGGTGATGCCGGCGCCGAGGCAGACCACGCAGTCGGCGAGAGCGAACCAGGACTTGCGGGCGGTGAGGGTGGAGGCGAGGCCGCGCAGGTCCTGGCCGATGGCGGCGTAGGTGCCGTCGGTGGTGCCGCCGACCCAGCGGGCGGCGGGTTTGGGTTCGCCCCAGCCGCCGCCCTCGTTGTCGGCCAGCCGTCGGGTGGAGACGGTGGTGCCGGGCAGGCGGTAGGGGTCGACGGTGGGCCAGAAGGCGTCGGTGTACTGGTCGCCGGCCCGGCCCGCGGGCCACCAGTAGAGCATTCCGGCGCCGGTGTGCCAGCCGCGCCGGTTCTCGCCGTTGCCGTTCTCGTAGTAGGTGATGCGGTCGGAGGCCATGGCCAGGGCGGCGGTGAAGCCGGGGCGGCGGTGGACGGCGCGGTCCATGGCGGGGAAGAGGCGGTGGCCGACGGGTTCGGGGGCGGCGGGTGCGGGGCCGGCGTCGATGGCGGCGAGGCGGGCGAGGTCGGCGACGGCGTACTGCCGGTCGGTGAGCACCGGCAGGGTGCGGTCGCGGGCGATCCAGCCCTTGATCATGGCGTGCCAGCGGTCGCGTTCGGCGCTGCCGGCGCCCTCGGCGAGCAGCGCGACGGCGGCGATCAGGGCGTGGCCGTGGTAGTGGTCGCTGCGCAGCACGTGGCGTGCGTCGCCGCGGAGGTGGCCGCGGCTGATGGCACGGCCGTTGACGCTGTCCATCATCAGGCCGTCGTGGAGCAGCGGGGCGTAGGCGTGCTCGACGCTGTCGAGGACGATCTGCCGGTGGGGGTCGGTGACCTCCCAGGCGGAGCCGCGCAGCAGGGTGAAGAGGCGGCCGAGGCCGTCGAGCAGGACGGCGCCGTAGGTGCCGGAGTAGGCGACCCAGGTGTGCTGGACGAAGGAGCCGTCGGCGTAGAGGCCGTCGCCCCGGGTGACGTACGGGAAGACCGGGGAGAGGGCGTCCCGGGCCAGGGCGATCTTGGCGGGGGCGCGGCCGAGGACGCCGCGGAGGGCGACGACGCGGCAGAGGTCGACGCGGTTGGCGCCGGTGCTGGTGCCGGTGTACGGGCCGAGGGCGCGGTCGGGGACGAAGTGGTCGACGGCGGCGAGGCAGCGGGCGCGGAGGGCGTCGCCGCTGCCGCCGGGGAGGTGTTCATCGAGGACGGCGAGGGTGTCGAGGAGGAGCTTGGGGCTGCCGATCTGCCATTCCCACCAGTTGCCGTAGGGGGTGGTGGCGGGGTGGTAGACGGTGCGGTCGAGGTGGTCGAGGCCGGTGCGGACGGCGGTGGCGAGGTCCGGGTCGCCGGTGCGGCCGGTCCCGGGCTGGGCGTGCGCGAGGGCCATGGTGGCGAGCCGGTCGTAGCTGCGGGTGATGCCGGAGGGCGGGTCGTAGGGGCTGTCGGGCCACAGCGAGTCGGCGGCGGGGGCCAGGGTGCGCTGGTAGCCGGTGGCCAGGTCGCCGGTCTCGCGGAGGGCGGTGGCGTAGGGGGCGGCGCCCGGGTCGTAGCCGGTGCCGAGGGCGAGGTCGCACCAGCGGCGGCGGAGCGTGGTGAAGGGGTCGTCGGGGGCGGCGCCGACGGTGTGGGGGGCGGCCGCGGCGGGGGCGCGGCCGGCCTGTGCGCCCAGGGCGAGCGCCATGGCGCTCGCGCCGGAGGCGGTGAGGAAGCCCCGGCGCGACCAGGGGGGCGGGGCGGCTGCGGGCGACATGGTCGCTCCTCTCCGTGGCGTCAACTGGGCCGTGGCGCTGCGCACTTGGGAGTTCCCGATGGTCTAGCACGGGGGCGCACGGGGCGGCAATGACCGCGCCGGGGTGCGACCGCGACACCCGTTCGGGGGGACCCCGCCACAGAACGGTTGAAAGTTGAACGAGATGCCGCTACCGTGAATCTCGTTGAACGTTAAACCAAGTCGACGATGGGGTCGGCCGGACACGTTCGACGGCGGGCGGCACGCGCCGCCTGCCTCCTCCCCCCCCCGCTCCGTCCCCGAGGAGAACCCCATGTCGCTGTTCCGCAAGCGCCCCACCGCCCCCGCACCCGCCGCCCCCGCCGCCGTCCTGGACGTGGACCCCGCACTGGCCGCCCTGTCCGGCGACTACACCATCGACCCGGCCCACAGCAGCATCGGCTTCACCGTCCGGCACGCCATGGTCACCAACGTCCGTGGTTCCTTCGGCGAGCACGAGGGCGTACTGAAGCTGGACGGCAGCAACCCGGCCGCGTCCACCGCCCACATCGACGTCAAGATCGCCAGCATCGACACCGGCATCGGCGACCGCGACGGGCACCTCAAGAGCCCCGACTTCTTCGACGCCGAGCAGTTCCCCCTGATGTCCTTCCGCTCCAGCGCCGTCGAGCAACTGGACGCCGAGACCTACCGCATCACCGGCGACCTCACGATCAAGGACGTCACCCGCCCGCTCGCCATCGACCTGGAGTTCAACGGCGCGGCCACCGACGTCTACGGCGCCCAGCGCGTCGGCTTCGAGGGCAACGCCGAGATCCTGCGCTCCGAGTGGGGCCTGACCTGGAACGCGGCGCTGGAGACCGGCGGCGTGATGGTCAGCGACAAGGTCAAGCTGACGTTCGACATCTCGGCGGTGAAGGCGGGCTGAGGGGGTGCGGGTGGTTGGCGGGGATGGGCCTCGGCCGCATTCCGGGCAGGGCCCCTCCCTCTCCCCAACCGGAGGATTCCCCACCCCCCAAGCAGACCAGCAAGCCCCCACCCCCCGGTGGGCCCCCACCCGCGCGGCCAGGCCCCTCCCCCGCCTCCACCGCGCATGCGGCGAAGGTAGCCCTCCGCGCCGTTCCTCGCCGGCGCCTGTGGACAACCGTGGCCCGCGGGCGCGCGACGAGGGGTGCGGTCAGTCCTGGGGCTCGACTCCGGCCCGCAGCAGCCCGTAGGCGTAGGCGTCGTCCAGTGCCTGCCAGGACGCCGCGATGACGTTCTCGGCGACGCCGACCGTGGACCATTCGCCGCGGCCGTCGCTGGTGGAGACCAGGACCCGGGTGATCGAGCCGGTGCCCAGGGCGCCCTCCAGGATGCGGACCTTGTAGTCCACCAGCTCCATCGTGGCGAGTTGCGGGTAGATCCGCTCCAGGGCGACCCGCAGCGCCCGGTCCAGCGCGTTGACCGGGCCGTTGCCCTCGGCGGTGGCCACGATCCGCTCGCCCTTGGCCCAGAGCTTCACGGTCGCCTCGTTGGCGTGGGTGCCGTCCGGGCGGTCCTCGACGATCGCGCGCCAGGACTCGACGGTGAAGTAGCGCAGCTGCTTGCCGCCCGCTTCTTCGCGGAGCAGCAGCTCGAACGAGGCGTCCGCGGCCTCGTAGGTGTAGCCCGCCAGTTCCCGTTCCTTGACCCGCGCGACGACCCGGCCGACCAGTTCGCGGTCGTCGCTCAGGTCGATCCCGAGTTCCTTGCCCTTGAGCTCGATGGAGGCGCGGCCGGCCATGTCGGAGACCAGCATCCGCATGGTGTTGCCGACCAGGGCGGGGTCGATGTGCTGGTAGAGGTCCGGGTCCACCTTGATCGCGGAGGCGTGCAGTCCGGCCTTGTGGGCGAACGCGGAGACCCCGACGTAGGGCTGGTGGGTGGACGGGGTGAGGTTGACGACCTCGGCGATGGCGTGCGAGATGCGGGTGGTCTCGGTGAGCTTGCCGGGCGGCAGCACCTGGCGGCCGTACTTCAGCTCCAGGGCGGCGACGACCGGGAAGAGGTTGGAGTTGCCGACGCGTTCGCCGTAGCCGTTGGCGGTGCACTGGACGTGGGTGGCGCCGGCGTCGACCGCGGCCAGGGTGTTGGCGACGGCGCAGCCGGTGTCGTCCTGGGCGTGGATGCCGAGTCGGGCGCCGGTGTCGGCGAGGACGGTGCGGACGACCGCGCTCACCTGTGCCGGGAGCATCCCGCCGTTGGTGTCGCAGAGCACGACGACGTCGGCGCCGGCGTCGCTGGCGGTGCGCACGACCTGCTTGGCGTAGGCCGGGTCCAGGGCGTAGCCGTCGAAGAAGTGCTCGCAGTCGAGGAAGACCCGGCGGTCGTGGGAGCGCAGGTGCGCGACGGTGTCGCGGACCATGGCGAGGTTCTCTTCGGGCGTGGTGCGCAGCGCCAGTTCGACGTGGCCGAGGTGGGACTTGGCGACGAGGGTGATGACCGGGGCCTGCGAGTCCAGCAGTGCGGCGACCTGGGGGTCGTCCTCGACCCGGACGCCGGCCTTGCGGGTGGCGCCGAAGGCGACCAGTTGGGCGTGTTGGAGGTCGAGTTCGGCGCGGGCGCGTTGGAAGAACTCGGTGTCCCGTGGGTTGGCGCCCGGCCAGCCGCCCTCGATGAAGCCGACGCCGTAGTCGTCCAGGTGCCGGGCGAGGGTCAGCTTGTCGGCGACGGTCAGGTTGATGCCCTCGCGCTGTGCGCCGTCGCGCAGCGTGGTGTCGAAAACGTGGAAGTCGTCGGAGACGGCGGCTTCGGGTGCGTCCGTCATGCTGGTCTGGCTCCTGTCGGGTCTCGGTCTACCGGAATGCCCGGTTCCACCGTCCCTCCATGATCCCTCGCGCTGCGCTCCCGGCGTCGGGTGGGTCCGGGAAACGAAAAGACCCCTCGCGGGTGCGAGAGGTCTGCGCGCGGGTCTGGGACGACGATGGCCGCACCGTACGGGGGTCGTACGGGCGGTCACTGCGGACCGGCGCGCCTGCTGCCAATAATCATGGCGAACGTGAGCACGGGGGCAGTCTGGCACACGACCGCCCCCGTCACCCGGTCCGTCTCAGGATGCGAGCACGCGGTCCGTGGTGCCGTCGCCGGCGCCCTTGCCGAGCCGTTGCAGGTCGATGGTGCGGGTCTCGCGCATGGTCAGGTAGACGATCAGGGAGACCGCCGCGCAGCCGGAGACGTACCAGTAGAAGCCGGATTCGATGCCGCCGTTCTTGAACCAGAGGGCGACGTACTCGGCGGTGCCGCCGAAGAGCGCGTTGGCGATGGCGTAGGGCAGGGCGACGCCCAGGGCGCGGATGCCGGTGGGGAAGAGTTCGGCCTTCACGCAGGCGTTGATCGAGGTGTAGCCGGTGACCACGACCAGGGCCAGCATGGACAGGCCGAGCGCCGGCCAGAAGGAGCCGGCGTGCTTGAGCAGCGTCATGATCGGCACGGTGAGGAAGGTCGAGCCGATCGCGAAGGTGATGAGCAGCGGGCGGCGGCCGATCCGGTCCGAGAGCCGGCCGGCCAGCGGCTGGAGGCACATGAAGAGGAACAGTGCGCAGAAGCTGACCAGGGAGGCGGTGGGCTTGGACAGGCCGGCGGTGCCGGAGAGGTACTTGGTGAGGTAGGTGGTGTACGTGTAGTAGGCGACGGTGCCGCCCATGGTGAGGGCGATGACGAGGAACGCCTCGCGCCTGTGGGCCCACAGGGCCTTCATGGTGCCGCGGTCGGGGTCGGTCTGGGCGTGGTCGTCGTCGGCGTAGACGTCGGTCTCCAGCATGTTGCGGCGCAGGTAGAAGACGATGCCGGCGCCGAGTGCGCCGACGATGAAGGGGATGCGCCAGGCCCAGCTGTGCAGTGCCTGTTCGGACATGCTGCGCTGGAGGATGATCTGCAGGCCCAGGCCCAGCAGTTGGCCGGCGGTCATCGACACGTACTGGAAGCTGGAGGCGAAGCCGCGGCGGTCGGGGGCGGAGGCTTCGGTGAGGTAGGTGGCGCTGGCGGCGTACTCGCCGCCGACGGAGAGGCCCTGGAGCATCCGGGCCACGAGGAGCACGGCGATGCCGCCGTAGCCGGCGACCGCGTAGGTCGGGGCGACGGCGATGAGGACGGCCGAGGCGGACATCAGGGTCACGGTCAGGGTGAGCGCGGCCTTGCGTCCTCGGCGGTCACCGACCCGGCCGAGCAGCCAGCCGCCGACCGGGCGCATGAAGAAGCCGACGGCGAAGATCCCCATGGTGTTCATGAGGTTGGCGGTGTCGTTCCCCTTGGGGAAGAACGCGTCGGCGAAGTACACCGCGAAGCTGGCGTAGACGAACCAGTCGAACCACTCGACCATGTTGCCGGCGGAGCCGACCCAGATCTTCTTCCATTGCTCTCGTCCCATAGCCGATCACGGTCGCCGAGAGCGGCGCGCTGGGCAAGGGTCGGGGCGGCAACGATCGCGCGTACTTGCGTGCGTTGTGGTCACGGGCGCGGGGCGTCGGCGGCCGGGCGGTGGTGGGGCGGTCGGGGCGGGTGGTGGGTCGGTCAGTCCGTCGGCGGGGTGAGTCCTTCGTCGAGGAACTGGCGGACCTCGCGGCCCACCTGGGCGCGGTCGGTGCCGGGGAGGCCGACGACGAGGTGGGTGCCGAAGCCGTCGAGGAGGGCGCGGGTGCGGGTGGCGAAGCGTTCCGCGTCGACGGCTCGGAACTCGCCCTTGGAGGCGCCTTCGACGAGGAGGGCGACCAGGTCGCGGTGCCAGGCGAGTTCCAGGTCGAGTTGGCGTTCGCGGGTCTCGTCGTCGGCGTTCTGGGAGCGGACCCAGACCTCCAGCCACAGCGTCCAGCGGGGGTCGCGGTGGCCTACGGGGAGGTAGAGGTCGACGAGGGCGTCCAGGCGCTCGCGGACGGGGCCGCGGCGGGCGAGGGCGGCTCGGCGTTCGGCGCCGAGCTGCTCCTCGCTCCACTGGAGGGTCTGTAGCAGCAGTTCGTCCTTGGTACCGAAGTAGTAGAGGATGTGGCCGCTGCTCATGCCGACCTCGCGGCCCAGTCCCGCCATGGTGAGCCGGTCCAGTCCCTCGGCGGCGATGGTGGCCATCGCGGCGGCCAGCACCTGTTCGCGCGGCTGGCTGAGCCGTCGCCGGGGGCGGCGTACGGGACCGGGCACGGGGACCTCCGGGGTCGGGACGGGCGGTGGGTCAGAGGTGCCTCAGACCTTCGGTTGCTGCTGGGTGATGCAGTGGATGCCGCCACCCGCTGCGAAGATCGTACGGGCGTCCACCAGGGTGACGGTGCGGCCGGGGAACAGTCGGCGGAAGATCGCGGCCGCTTCCTCGTCGCGCGGGTCGTCGAAGGCGCACAGGACGATGCCGTCGTTGCACTGCAGGTGGTTGATGTAGGAGTAGTCGACGAGTTCGCCGTCCTCCTCGATGACGGTGGGGGCCGGGACCTCCACCACCTCCAGCTGGCGGCCCCGGGCGTCGGTGGACGCGCGCAGTGCCTTGACGATCTCGTTGCAGATCGCGTGGTCGGGGTGGTCGGGGTGGGGCTGGGTGTGGACCATCACCACGCCGGGGCGGGCGAAGGCGGCGACGATGTCCACGTGGCCTCGGGTGCCGAACTGGCCGTAGTCGGCGTAGAGGCCGCGGGGCAGCCAGATGGCCTTGGTGGTGCCGAGGTGGGCGTGGATCTCGGCCTCGACCTCTTCCTTGGTGCGGCCGGGGTTGCGGCCCGGGTCGAGCTGCACGGTTTCGGTGAGGAGCACGGTGCCCTCGCCGTCGACGTGGATGCCGCCGCCCTCGTTGACGAGCGAGGTGGCGTAGCGGCGGGCGCCGGCGAGGTCACAGACCTGTTCGGCTATCTTCGCGTCGCGGTCCCAGGCGGCCCATTCCTGGGCGCCCCAGCCGTTGAACACCCAGTCCACGGCGGCGAGTTCGCCTTGGTCGTTGGTGAGGAAGGTGGGGCCGATGTCGCGCATCCAGGCGTCGTCGAGGGGGCGTTCGACCAGGTCGATGTCGTCGCCGAGCAGGGCGCGGGCGCCTTCCAGCTGGCCGGGGCCGGCGACCACGGTGACCGGTTCGTACTGGCGGACGGCGCGGGCGACGGCGGCCCAGGCGGCGCGGGACTCGGCGAGGGTGTCGCCGTCTTCGGTGCCGAAGGTGAAGTTGGGGCCGGGCCAGGCCATCCAGGTGCGCTCGTGCGGGGCCCACTCGGGGGGCATCCGGAAGCCGTCGGCGGCGGGCGTGTTCATACGGGGTCCTCGGTCCTCGGGTGGTGTGCGCGGGGGTCGCGGAGCGGAAGGTGGTGGGCGGGGTCGTCTACCGGTGTGTCTGTAACGGTGTTACGGAGTGGGTGGTACGGCGGCCCCGGGCGTGGTCGGCGGAGTCTCGTCGGTGCGGGCCGGGCTGCGGCGGGCCCCTCAGAGGAAGTAGAGCCTGGACAGGGAGACGGTGTCGGCGGGTTCGGAGCGCATGGGGTCGCCGTCGAGGGTGACCAGTCCGGTGCGTTCGTCGACTTGGACGTCGCCGACCCGGGCGTTGCGGATGAGGTTGCGGGGGCCGATGCCGCGGGTGCCGCGGACCGCGACGCGGCGGCGGCGGGTGGGCATGCCGTCGTCGCCCTGGGCGACCGCGGCTCCGGCGACGAAGGCCACCGAGATCTCGGCGGGCGTCGCCCCGTGCGCACCGAACTGCGGCCCCAACACCAACGGTTCGCACGTGTCGGTAGCCGCGTTGGGATCACCGGTCACGCCGTAGGCCGGGAAACCGGACTTCAGCACCAGCTGCGGCTTGGCACCGAAGAACTGCGGCTTCCACAACACCACGTCCGCCATCTTGCCGACCTCGATCGACCCGATCTCATGCGACAGACCGTGCGCGATCGCCGGATTGATCGTCAGCTTCGCGACGTACCGCAGAACACGCGCGTTGTCGTCGTGTGCGCCGTCGCCGTCCATCGGACCCGACTCGGCCTTCATCTTCCCGGCCATCGCGAAGGTCCGCCGCACCGTCTCACCGGCCCGCCCCATCCCCTGGGCGTCGGAGGAGGTGATGCCGATCGCGCCGAGGTCGTGCAGCACGTCCTCCGCGCCCATGGTGCCGGCCCGAATCCGATCCCGGGCCATCGCGGCGTCACCGGGCAGATCCGTCTTCAGATCATGAACCGACACGATCATGCCGTAGTGCTCGGCCACCGCGTCCCGCCCGAACGGCAGCGTCGGATTGGTCGACGAACCGATCACGTTCGGTACACCGGCCATCTTCAACACGTTCGGTACGTGCCCGCCACCACACCCCTCGATGTGGAAGGCGTGAATGGTCCGCCCGTCCAACACCCGCAGGGTGTCCTCGACCGTCAGGCACTCGTTCAGACCGTCACTGTGCAACGCGACCTGCACGTCGTACTCCTCGGCCACCCGCAACGCGGTGTCCAGAGCCCGGGCGTGCGCACCCATGTCCTCGTGCACCTTGAACCCCAGCGCGCCCCCCTCGGCCAACGCCTCGACCAACGGCGCCTCGCCGGACGACGAACCACGGCCCAGAAAACCGATGTTGACCGGCCAGGCGTCGAAGGCGTTGAACGCGTGCCGCAACGCCCACGGCGAGTTCACCCCGACTCCCCAGACCGGGCCGAACTCCTGCCCGATGATCGTGGTCACGCCGGAAGCCAGCGAAGCCTCCATCACCCGCGGCGACAGCAGGTGCACGTGGGTGTCCACGGCGCCGGCCGTGGCGATCATGCCCTCACCGGAAACGATCGACGTCCCCGTCCCCACCACGACGTCGACCCCGTCGAGCGTGTCGGGATTACCCGCCCGACCGATCGCGTGGATACGACCCTCGCGAATCCCGATCGACGTCTTGCGGATGCCCTGCACCGCGTCGATCACCAGGACGTTGCTGATCACCACGTCGCACGTCTCGCGCAGCGACGCGGCCTTCAGATGCATCCCGTCCCGGGCCGTCTTGCCGAAACCGGCCAGGAACTCCTCACCCGGCTGCTGCGAGTCCGACTCGACGCGGACGACCAGCCCGGAGTCCCCCAGGACCACCCGGTCGCCGGCACGCGGACCGTGAACCGACGCGTACTCGTGAGGGTCGATGCTCGCGCTCACGCCTGCTCCTCCGCTCCCAGGTAGCCACACGCCACGGCCCGGCGCAGCGCCTCGCGCTTCGCGCCCGGCGCATCCAACGGCCCGTCCACCAGACCCGCGAAGCCGATCGCGACCCGCCCACCGCCGATCGGCACCAGACCGACCTCCGCCGCGCCGCCCGGATCGAACCGCACCGACGAGCCCGCCGGCACGCACAACCGCATGCCGTAGGCGGCCGCGCGATCGAACTCCAACCGCGGGTTGGCCTCGAAGAAGTGGAAGTGCGAGGTGACGCTGATCGGCACGACCGCCGTGTTGCGGACGGAGACCACCACTGCGGGTTCGGCCGCCGGATCGGCCGGGCCGGGCAGTACGGCGCCGGGCGCGAGCGGCGCCGCGTCGTCGGTCGGTGCGGCGGGTTCGGCGCCGATCGGGTCGGTGACCACCGCGAGCCGGGAGCCGTCGTCGAAGACCGCCTCCACGTGCACCTCGGTGACGACGTCGGCCACCCCGGGCAGGACATCCTCGGGGCCCAGCACGCTGCGGGCCGCCTCGATGGCCTGAGCGAGGCGGCGCCCGTCCCGCGCCGCCTCGCAGACTGTGTCCGCGATCAACGCGGTCGCCTCGGGGACGTTGAGTTTCAGGCCGCGGGCCCGGCGCGCCCGCGCCAGTTCGGCTGCGCCGAACAGCAACAGTCGGTCGCGCTCCGTGGGGGTGAGCCGCATCCTGTCACTTCCTCCCGCTCGATTCGAGCATCACTCTAACTTGGAATCCATCGTTCCGAAAGCATTGACCTAGGCAGCACCCGTGCTTCATATTGAGCGTCGCTCTAGAAGATGGCTTGAACTGATCGTTTTTAGAGCATTACTCAAATGATCTCGCAGCAGCGAGCCCGCGCTTCGTAGACACCACCGAACGAAGCTCTTGCCCACGACGGAGCACCGCGCCAAGCACCGCTTCTCACACCTGTTCCGGCCTCTCAGGGGAGCCTCATGCCGATAGAACAACGCGGAGTCGACACGATCCCGGACGAGGAACGCACCAGTAAGCCTCGCGACCTCGTCTCCATCCTTCTCGGCTCGAACCTCGCACTCGGCGTTGTGATCTTCGGCTGGCTACCGGTCTCATTCGGCCTCGACTTCTGGGGCTCGGTGAGCTCACTGGCGGCCGGCACCCTGGTCGGCGCGCTGCTGACCGCACCGCTCGCCCTGGTCTCGCTGCGCAGCGCGACCAACCTCTCCACCAGCAGCGGCGCCTTCTTCGGCGTCCGCGGCCGCCTCATCGGCTCGGTGATCGGCCTGCTGCTCTCGCTCGGCTACACCGCACTGACCCTCTGGGTCGGCGGGGACGCCATGGTCGGCTGTCTGCACCGCCTCATCGGCCTGCCGGCCGACGGGGCGGCGTACACGATCGTCTACGCGGTGCTGGCCGCCGCCACCGCCATCGGCGCGGTCTACGGCTACAAGGTGCTGCTGCGGCTCAGCAAGGTGCTCTCGATCGGCCTGACGATCCTGCTGGTGATCGGCGTCTTCGCCTTCGCGCACCACTTCAGCACCGGATCGATCCCCGGCGTCCACTACGCGCTGGGCGGCTACTGGCAGACCTGGCTGCTCTCCGCGGTCTCCGCCGGCCTGAGCGGCCCGATCGCCTTCATCACCCTGCTCGGCGACTACAGCCGCTACATCTCCCCCCGCCGGCATCGCTCCAAGGCGGTCTTCGGCGCCACCTACGTGGGTCTGGTCCTCGGTCTGCTGGTGCCGCAGCTGTTCGGCACGTTCAGCGCGCTCGCGGTCGGCGCCGGCTCCGACTACGCCGGGCCGCTGGTCGCCGGCGCACCCCTGTGGTACCTGGTCTTCCTGCTGCTGAACGCCTCCGCCGGCTCGGCCGGCAACTCCGGCCTGATGCTCTACAGCATGGGCCTGGACCTGGACGCGATACTGCCGCGCGCCACCCGCACCCAGGCCACCTACGTCGTCGCCGCGCTCTCCACCGCGCTCGTCTACGTCGGCCACTTCCTGTGGGACGCGCAGAACGCGATGACCGCCTTCGTCCTGCTGATGACCGCCATCGGCACGCCGTGGGCGGTCATCACCGTGATCGGGTTCGTCCGCTGCCGCGGCGTCTACGACCCGGACTCGCTCCAGGTCTACAACCGCGGCACGGTCGGCGGCGTGTACTGGTTCAAGGCCGGCTGGAACGTCCAGGCCGCCATCGCCTGGGCCCTGGGCTCCGCGGTCGGCCTGCTGGCCGTGGGCTCCCCCTACGAGGGGCCGCTGCTGAAGTACACCGGCGGGATCGACATGAGCTTCCTGCTGGCCGCCGCCACCGCCGCGCTCGTCTACCTGCTGCTCATCGCCCGGCAGCCGCGCCCGGTCCCGCCGCTGCGCGCGGCCGCGGCCACCGCACAGCCCGCCGCCGCGGAGACGCCCACCAAGGTCGGCTGACCACCGCCCGCCACGCGTGGCGCATCGACGAAGGCCGCCCCGGCACGATGCCGGGGCGGCCTTCGTCGATGCGCAGCGCGTACGGACCAGGGGCCCACGCGTCAGCCGATGGTGTGCATCCAGCCGTGCTCGTCGGCGGTCACCCCGCGCTGGATGTCCAGCAGCGCCTCGCGCAGCTTCAGCGTGACCTTGCCCGGCTCACCGCCGGACTGGGTCCACTCGACGCCCTCGCGCTTGACCGTGCCGACCGGCGTGATCACCGCGGCGGTGCCGCAGGCGAACACCTCGGTGAGCGTGCCGTTGGCGGAGTCGTTCTGCCACTGGTCGATGGAGACCCGCCCCTCCTGCGACTCGAAGCCCAGGTCGCGGGCGACGGAGAGCAGGGAGTCGCGGGTGACGCCGGCGAGCAGCGAACCGGTCAGCTTCGGGGTGACGATCACCGGCCTCTCGTTGTCCGCAGCGCCGTAGACGAAGTAGAGGTTCATCCCGCCGAGCTCCTCGACCCAGGTGTGCTCCACCGCGTCGAGGTAGGCGACCTGGTCGCAGCCGCGCGCCGCGGCCTCGGCCTGGGCGAGCAGCGACGCGGCGTAGTTGCCGCCGGTCTTGGCGTCGCCCATGCCGCCGGGGACGGCCCGCACCCGGTCCTCGGACAGCCAGATGGAGACCGGCTTGACGCCGCCGGGGAAGTACGCGCCGGCCGGCGAGGCGATCACGACGAAGAGGTACTCGCTGGCGGGCTTGACGCCCAGCCCCACCTCGGTGGCGATCATGAAGGGGCGCAGGTACAACGACTCCTCGCCGCCGTGCGCCGGCACCCAGTCCTTGTCCTGCTGGACCAGCAGGTCGCAGGCCTCGATGAAGGTCTCGACCGGCAGCTCGGGCATGGCCAGCCGGCGGGCGGACGCCTGGAAGCGGCGGGCGTTGGCGTCCGGGCGGAAGGTCGCGACGCTGCCGTCGGGCTGGCGGTACGCCTTGAGGCCCTCGAAGATCTCCTGCGCGTAGTGCAGGACGTTGGTCGCCGGGTCGAGGGAGAGCGGCCCGTAGGGCACGAGCTGTCCGTCGTGCCAGCCGCGGCCCTCGGTCCACTTGATCGTCACCATGTGGTCGGTGAAGTGGCGGCCGAAGCCCGGGGCGGCCAGGATCTGCTCCCGCTCCGCCGCGGGCAGCGGGTGCGAGGAGGGCTTGAGCTCGATCGTCGGCGTCGTCATGTATGCGTGTCCTTCACTTCACTGCGGTGGTCCGATGCCTGGGGGCGCTTCCCCCACCAGCGTGCGCTGGGGAGGGTCACCGGCCCAGCCCTCCGGCCGGGGGTCGGGGAGGTTGCCCGCTCGCGGCACCGGTGCGGTTGGGAGCGGCCGCGCGCACTGTGGGTAGTCGGTCGTACCGGTCGTTACTGGGACGTCCGACTTTCCCGCCGCACGGCGGCCCCTCGTCCGATTATCGCTCGTGGGTGTCCGCCGTCGGAACCGGTGTGCGCGGCCCGCGTCAGATGGTGGCATCCAACTCGCCGGTAGCCCAGACGGGGTCAATGCGGACAGCGCCGGACCGTGGACCGGCCCGGCGCTGAGGTGCTGCTGGTGCGTCGGGCGTCAGCCCGCTACGCGTGCGGCGATCGCGTCGCCGATCGCGTCGGTGGTGCGGGCCGCACCGTCCCGGGCCTCCAGGTCGGTGGCCACCTCCGCCTCGATGCGGGCGGCCTGCTCCTCGAAGCCGAGGTGGCGCAGCAGCAGCGCGACGGAGAGGATCGTGGCGGTCGGGTCGGCCTTGCCGGTGCCCGCGATGTCCGGTGCGGAGCCGTGGACGGGCTCGAACATCGACGGGAAGTCGCCGGTGGGGTTGATGTTCCCGGAGGCGGCCAGGCCGATGCCGCCGGTGACGGCCGCGGCGAGGTCGGTGAGGATGTCGCCGAAGAGGTTGTCGGTGACGATGACGTCGAACCGCTCGGGCTGGGTGACCAGGAAGATCGTCGCCGCGTCGACGTGGAGGTAGTCGGTGGTGACGTCGGGGTACTCCTGGCCGACCCGGTCGAAGATCTTCTTCCACATGTGGCCGGCGTAGACCAGGACGTTGTTCTTGTGGACCAGCGTCAGCTTCTTGCGGGGCCGGGCGTTGGCCCGCTCGTAGGCGTCGCGGACGACCCGCTCCACGCCGTAGGCGGTGTTCACGCTGACCTCGGTGGCGACCTCGGCCGGGGTGCCGGTGCGCAGGCTGCCGCCGTTGCCGGTGTACGGGCCCTCGGTGCCCTCGCGGACGACGACGAAGTCGATGTCGGGGCGGCCGGCGAGCGGGGTCGCGGTGTTCGGGAACAGCTTCGAGGGGCGCAGGTTGACGAAGTGGTCGAAGGCGAAGCGGAGTTTGAGCAGCAGCCCGCGCTCCAGGACGCCGGACGGCACCGTCGGGTCGCCGATCGCGCCGAGCAGGATGGCGTCGTGCTGCTTGAGCGCCTCCAGCTCCGCGTCCGGCAGGGTCTCGCCGGTCCGGTGCCAGCGCTTGGCCCCGAGGTCGTATTCCTTGGTTTCCAGCTTGACGTCCTGCGGGAGGACCGCGGTCAGGACCTTCAGGCCCTGCGCCACGACTTCCTGGCCGATACCGTCACCGGGGATCACTGCGAGGCGAATGCTGCGAGACATGTTTGGACCCTACTCTCCGTCCCAGTGATTGACACGTAACGTCCGACATGCGGACATCGCCGCCTGGTGCACGAGCAGCGGCCATCCCGCGTTCACCCCGGCGCCGCACGATCGTCGGCCGGCACTGCGAGATTCGGCCACATGACTGCACATCCCCGGGGGGAGCGCCCACTGCCCTCGCACACCCCCCGCGTCGGCATACCGGAGCAGCTCGCGGCCCGGATGACCATGCCCGAGCAACACGAGTACCTCCGCACCAAGCTGACCCGCCGGGGGCTGCTGCGCAGCTCCGCGGTGACCGCCGGCATGGTCGCCGGGGGCGGCCTGCTCGCCGCGCCCGCCGCGCAGGCCGCCGGGCCGGTGCTGCTGTCCGCGCCCGCCACCACCGCCGTCGACGGTCGCCTGGTGGCCCCGTTCGGCCGTCACCTCGCCTTCGGCGCGGACCCGCGGAGCCAGATGCGCATCGGCTGGCAGGTGCCGTTCGCGGTCAAGCGGCCGTACCTGCGGGTCGGCGTCAAGCCGTGGGACCTGGGCCGCAAGGTGCCGGCCGAGGTGCGCCACCTGCACACTCCGTCGCTGTCGGCCAAGCTGCCGGCGGTCGACCAGTTCTACCTGCACGCCGCGCTCGACGGCCTGCGCCCGGGGACCACGTACTACTACGGGGTCGGCCACGACGGCTTCGACCCGGCCGATCCGCGTCACTTCTCCACCGTCGGCACCTTCCGCACCGCGCCGGCGCGCGCCGAGAAGTTCGTCTTCACCGCCTTCGGCGACCAGGGCGTCAGCTACCACGCCCTCGCCAACGACCAGTTGATCCTGGGCCAGAACCCGTCGTTCCACCTGCACGCGGGCGACATCTGCTACGCCGACCCGGACGGCCAGGGATCCGAGCACGACACCTACGACGCCCGCGCCTGGGACCAGTTCCTCGCCCAGACGGAGACCGTCGCGAAGTCGGTGCCGTGGATGGTGACGACCGGCAACCACGACATGGAGGCGTGGTACTCGCCCAACGGCTACGGCGGCCAGTCCGCCCGTTGGTCGCTGCCGACCAACGGCCCGGATCCGGAGCGGGCGCCCGGCATCTACTCGTTCACCTACGGCAACGTCGCCGTCGTCGCCCTGGACGCCAACGACGTCTCCTACGAGATCCCGGCGAACGCGGGCTACACGCAGGGCCGGCAGACCCGCTGGCTGGACCGCCGGCTCGGTGAGCTCCGGGCCACCGCCGGCATCGACTTCGTGGTGGTCTTCTTCCACCACTGCGCGTTCTCCACCACCAACTCGCACGCCTCCGAGGGCGGGGTCCGCGACACCTGGCTGCCGCTCTTCGAGAAGCATCAGGTGGACCTGGTGGTCAACGGCCACAACCACGTCTACGAGCGCACCGACGCCATCAAGGGCGGTCGGGTCGCCAAGCGGGTCCCGATCGGGGAGACCGTGGACGCCGCGCACGAGGGCATCGTGTACGTGACGGCCGGCGGGGCCGGGAAGTCGCTCTACGACTTCCCCGTGCCGGACAGCTACGAGGGCCACGTCAAGGACCTGGACCACGTGGACACCTACCACTGGGTCAAGGGCCGGGCGAAGGCCAAGGAGACCGTCGAGTGGTCCCGGGTCCGCTACACCGGCTACTCGTTCATCGCCGTCGAGGTCACCCCGGGTGCCCGTCCCAGGATGGCGGTCACCGCCCTCGCCGAGTCGGGCGAGCGCGTCGACCACTTCGAGGTGACCCGCTCCCGCCGCCGGAGCTGACCGCCCGCACCACCGCGCCAGGGGCGCCCGGGACCACGGTCCCGGGCGCCTTCGTGCGTGTGTGTGGGGGGGGTGGGCGCTGCTCAGTGACCGGTGGAGCCGCCGTTGTCCCGGCGGTCGAGCGCGCGCTGGAGGGCGGCCGCGGCGTTGCGGCGGTCGGCGTCGTTGATCTGACGGGAGGAGTGACGGGTCCTACGGACGGTGGTGTCGGCCATGATGCGCGTCTCCCATGCCAAAGCCCCGAGAACGGTCGGGTGCGTCGATGAAGAGGGGTGGGTGGTGCGAGTGGCCGGAAGGGCGGGGGCCGCGGCGCCGCAGGGGTCACCTGCGCGGGCGCGCCGGGCCGCATCCGCATTCGCTGGTGGAGCGATACGTTCGGCTCCTACAAAGCTAGGACAGCCCGGCCGTGATGTCTGCACAATTACTTGGGCTTCCTACTATTTGAGACGGCGATCATGAACGGGCCGGGTTCGGACGCGGTCCGGCGCCGCCCACGGCCGCGGCCCGGCACCCCTGGAAGGGGCACCGGGCCGCGGGCGGGCGGGGGGCGTCAGCCCATGTGCGGGTAGCGGTAGTCGGTCGGCGGGACCAGGGTCTCCTTGATGGAGCGGGTGGAGGTCCAGCGCATCAGGTTCTGCTTGGCGCCGGCCTTGTCGTTGGTGCCGGAGGCGCGGCCGCCTCCGAACGGCTGCTGGCCGACCACGGCGCCGGTGGGCTTGTCGTTGATGTAGAAGTTGCCGGCCGCGAAGCGCAGCTTCTCGCAGGTGGCGGCGGCCGCCGCGCGGTCCTGGGCGATCACGGCGCCGGTCAGGCCGTAGGCCGAGGCGGACTCCATCTGGTCGAGCATGGCCTCGTAGCCGCCCTCGGTGGAGTCGTCGTAGACGTGGACGCCGAGGATCGGGCCGAAGTACTCGTCCTTGAAGATCTCGTTCTCCGGGTCGGTGGAGACCAGGACCGTCGGGCGGACGAAGTAGCCCACTGCGTCGTCGTAGGTGCCGCCGGCGACGACCTCGACGGTCGGGTCGGCCTTGGCGCGGTCGATCGCCGCCTTGTTCTTGGCGAACGAGCGCTCGTCGATGACGGCGCCCATGAAGTGCGCCAGGTCGGTGACGTCGCCCATGGTCAGGGCGTCGACCTCGGCGGCGAACTCCTCCTTGAAGCCGGCGTTCCACAGGGACGCCGGGACGTAGGCGCGGGAGGCCGCGGAACACTTCTGGCCCTGGAACTCGAAGGCGCCGCGGGTCATGGCGGTCTTCAGCACGGCCCGGTCCGCCGACGGGTGGGCGACGATGAAGTCCTTGCCGCCGGTCTCGCCGACCAGGCGGGGGTACGTCTTGTACTTCTCGATGTTGGTGCCGACCGTCTTCCACAGGTACTGGAAGGTCTTGGTCGAGCCGGTGAAGTGGATGCCCGCCAGGTCGGGGTGGGTCAGGGCCACCTCCGAGACGTCCTTGCCGTCGCCGGTGACGAGGTTGATGACGCCGGGCGGCAGACCGGCCTCCTCCAGCAGGCGCATCAGCAGCACCGCGGCGAAGGTCTGGGTGGGGGACGGCTTCCAGACCACCACGTTGCCCATGAGGGCGGGGGCGGTGGGGAGGTTGCCGGCGATCGCGGTGAAGTTGAACGGCGTGATCGCGTAGACGAAGCCCTCCAGGGGGCGGTGGTCCGAGCGGTTCCAGACGCCGGGGGCGTTCGCCGGGGGCTGCTCGGCCAGGATCTGGCGCGCGAAGTGGACGTTGAAGCGCCAGAAGTCGACGAGCTCGCAGGGCGTGTCGATCTCGGCCTGCTGGGCGGTCTTGGACTGGCCGAGCATGGTGGCGGCGGCCATCGTCTCGCGCCAGGGGCCGGCCAGCAGGTCGGCGGCCTTGAGGATGATCGCGGCCCGGTCGTCGAAGGACATCGCGCGCCAGGCGGGGGCGGCGGCCAGCGCGGCGTCGACCGCTTCCTGGGCGTCCTGGACGGTGGCGTTGGCGTACGTGCCCAGGCGGGCGGAGTGGTGGTGCGGCTGTACGACGTCGAAGCGTTCGCCGCCGCCCATCCGCCGCGCGCCGCCGATGGTCATCGGCAGCTCGATGGGGTTGCCGGCCAGCTCCTTGAGCTTGGCCTCCAGGCGGAAGCGCTCCGGGCTGCCCGGGGCGTAGCTGTGCACCGGCTCGTTCACCGGCACGGGGACCTGGGTCACAGCGTCCATGGTGGCCGTGTCTCCTTACGCTTGCGATCGTCGGTTCGCGATCGTTTCCGTTGTCGTACGTCGGTGTACGTCGGTCGTGCCGAGGCCGCTGCCACGGCGGGTGGCCGGGGGTGACCGGCGGTGGGGGTGCCGTCCCGGTACGTTCCCCCGTCCCCCAGGATCCACCCATACGGTGCTAAAAGAACCGCAAAGGCGGGTCCCGGGTCGGCCGGGGTCTCCCCCGGCCGCAGGTGTGGGGAGGTCCTCAGCCGCGGGTGGCCAGGGACCGCAGGAAGAACGCGAGGTTGGCCGGGCGCTCGGCGAGGCGGCGCATGAAGTAGCCGTACCAGTCGGTTCCGTAGGGGATGTAGACCCGCATCCGGTGGCCTTCCTCGACCAGTCGCTGCTGCTCCGCCTCGCGGATGCCGAACAGCATCTGGAACTCGTAGTCGGCGGGCTTGCGGCCGTTGCGGTGCGCCAGTTCCTGGGCGATGGCGACCATCCGCGGGTCGTGCGAGCCGACCATCGGGTAGCCCTGTCCGGCCATCAGGATCTTCAGGCAGCGCACGTAGGCCCGGTCGACCTCCCGCTTGTCCTGGAACGCGACCGTCGCGGGCTCCTTGTACGCGCCCTTGACCAGCCGCACCCGGGAGCCCTCCCCGGCCAGTGCGCGGCAGTCGTCCTCGGTGCGGAAGAGGTAGGACTGGAGCACCGCGCCCGTCTGGGGGAAGCGCTCGCGCAGCGTGCCGAGGATGGCGAGGGTGGAGTCCACGGTGGTGTGGTCCTCCATGTCCAGCGTCACGGTGGTGCCGGCTTCGGCGGCGGCTTCGACCACCGGAGTGACGTTGCGCAGTGCGAGGTCGTGCCCGCCGGACAGCGCCTGGCCGAAGGCGGAGAGCTTGACCGACATCTCGGCCCGGGCGCCGAGCCCCAATTCCTTGAGGGCGCCGGCGAGCTGGAGGTAGGCGTCGCGGTTGCGCAGCGCCTCCGCCGGGTCGGTGATGTCCTCGCCGAGGTGGTCGAGGGTGACCTCCATGCCGCGGGCGGCCAGCAGCCGCACGGCCGCCATCGACTCGTCCAATCGCTCGCCCGCGACGAACCGCTCGACCACGGGGCGGGTGACCGGAGCGGCCGCGACGACGCGGCGGATGCTGTCGCTGCGCGCGGCGGCGAGGAGCACGGGACCCAGCATGGGGCACCTCCACGATTCAGGATGACAAATGCCGGGGCGGGCGCCGATCGGGCGGTCGCGGCGGCAAGATGAGCCACCTGAAATTTAAGGATCTCGCCACTTTCCGGCCATCGACAGCTGTCACGCCTTCGTGGCCGGCATCTCAGACAGATGTATGAGAATGGGAGGCAGGTGACGGCTGCGACAGGAGAGGGGTCGGGCGGCGGTGCGCGGGGACTACCAACAGTTGGTGGACGAGATCTCGGCGGCGCTCGGGGCGCCGGCGACGTTGGAGGACCGGGACTTCGGATTGATCGCGTTCGGCGCGCACGAGAGCGAGGACGACGAGGTCATGGACCCGGTGCGGACCCGTTCGATCCTCCAGCGGCGGTCCTCGGCGGCGGTGCGCGCGTGGTTCGAGGCGTTCGGCATCGCCCGCGCCACCGCGCCGCTGCGGATCCCCCCGGACCCGGCGGCCGGGGTCTTCAAAGGCCGGATCTGTCTCCCCGTACGGCACCGCGGGGTGGTGCACGGGTACGTGTGGCTGCTGGACGACGGTCATCTGACCGACCTGGAGCTGGGCGGCGCGAGCGCCCCGCCCGACCCCCGGATGGCCCAGGCGATGGAGATCGCCGCGCGGATCGGCGCGCTGCTGGCCGACGAGTCCCGGGCCGGCTCCGAACTCGCCCAGGTGTTGCGGGAGTTGCTGACCTCCCCGGGCGCCGGTCGGGCCGCCGCGGCGGCCGCGCTGCGGGACGCCCTGCGGGACACCCTGCGCTTCGCCCCCGGCACCCCGCTCACCCTGGTGGCGGTCCTGCCCTGGGACGCCGCCGCCACCGACACCGCTCCGCTGCCCAGCCTGCCCGGGCTGCTCGCGGCCTGTCCGCTGCCCACGGCCGCCGGCGGCCCGCCGGACGGCGCGGACCGCCCGGACGCGCCCGCCGGGGCCGGCTCCGGCGCCGCCGGCCGGGCACGGACCGAGCCCGCACTGGCCGCGCTCGTCCGGCTGCGCCAGACCGGGTCGCTGACGCCGGCGCACACGGCCGCCGAGCACCTGCTGCGCTCCCCGCGGGCGGGGAGCGCCCCGAGCCCGGCCGGCCGGGCGGGGGCCCGCCCCTCCCTGGCCGCCGCCGGGATCGGGCTCGCCACCCGGGAGCTCACCGACCTGGCGACCTCCTGGCGGCAGGCCCTGGACGCGGCCCGCGCGGCCCGCGCCGAACCCCGGCTCGGCCCCGTCGCCGCCTGGCACACCCTCGGCGCCTACCGGATGCTGACCGCCCTCCCCGCCACCCCGACCGACCCCGCGGTCGGACCGCTGCTGGCCCCCGCGCACGCCGAACTCGCCCGGACCGCCGAGGCGTTCTTGGACTGCGCGGGACAGGCCGGCCGCACCGCGCAGCAGCTGGGCATCCACCGCCAGACGCTGTACTACCGCCTGGGCCGGGTCGAGAAGCTGACCGGCCTCGACCTGGACGAGGGCGCGGACCGGCTGCTGCTGCACATGGCACTGAAGGCGGCGCGGCTCTGACAGCGGCGCGGCTCTGACGGCGGCCGGCCCTCGGGTCAGTCGGCCGGCGGCGGCGCGGGCCGGCCTCCCCCGGCCGGCGCCGCGCCGCAGAACTCCGCCTCGGCCACGTCGACGTAGAGCGCCGGATCCGGCAACCAGTCGCCGTTGACGTCGAACGTCAGCTGGTGCCGCCCGTCCGGCGTGCCGAACATCGCGGACAGGGAGCCGTTGGTCCGGCCGGTGTGGCCGAGCACCGTCGTCCCGCAGGACAGCTCGACGGCGTCCACCCCGAGCCCGAAGGCGTAGCCCTCGCCCGCCGGAACGGTGCGCCGCAGCTCCGCCATCTGGGCGGGCGGCAGCAACCGGCCGCCGAGCAGCGCCCGGTGGAAGCGGTTGAGGTCGCGGGTGGTGGAGATGATCTCGCCGGCCGCGCCCAGCCAGCTCATGTCCTGCTCGGTGGCGTCGTGTACCGGGGCGTTCGGGGCGGGGTCGTGGAGCCGGCTGTAGCCGACCGGGTGCGGTGCGGGCAGCGTCGGGTCGGTGCCGGGGAACGAGGTCTCCGTCAGCCCCAGCGGTCGCAGGATGCGGCGCGTGGCCTCGTGGGCGTAGGGGTGCCCGGTGGCCTTCTCGATGACCATCCCGGCGAGGACGTAGTTGGTGTTCGAGTAGTGCGGCGGCCCGCCCGGCGCGTTCGTCGGCGGGTGCTGCATCGCGACCGCCACCAGGTCCTCGGGCCGGTGGGTGTCGTAGCGGTGCGCGGGGAAGCCGGCGCCGGCGGAGCGTTCGCGGAAGACCGGGTCATCGGTGTGGTTGAAGACGCCGCTGGTGTGGTTGAGCAGTTGGCGCAGGGTGATCGTGCGGCCGTCGTGCCCGTGGCCCCGCACGCGTCCGGGGAGCCAGTCGTCGACGGTGTCGTCCAGGTCGAGCCGTCCCTCGGCGGCCAGTTGGAGCAGGACCGTGGCGATGAACGGCTTGGTGTTGCTCGCCGCGCGGAAGTGCTGGTCGGCGGTGTGCCGCCGTCCGGTGGCGGTGTCCGCGAAGCCGGCCGCACCCGTCCAGGTGCCCGCGTCGTCGTCGACCCGGGCGAACGCACCGGGCTGCCCGCCCGCCTCGACCAGTCTCCCCAACGCGGCCTGCGTCGCCGCGTGGCGTGAACCGGCCGCGCGGGCCGGTGCGTTCGCCGCGGTGTCGGCGGCCTGCGCGGGCGCGGCGAGGGGCCCCGCCGCCACCACGGACGCCACGGTCAGGGCCAGCAGGGACGTGCGTGCGCTTCGGCGCTGCATGGGCGGATTTCTCCCGTCGTCGACGGCGCGGGGCGCGGCCGTGTGACGGGAAGGACGCCGAACTCCGTTGTGGGAGTTGAGCGTTGTCGGAGGCCCGAGGCGGCGTCGCCGGATGCCCCGGAGTGCCCCGGGACGCCACCTGTTGTCCATGAAGCCGTTGTCCACAGGACCTGTTGCACCTCGCTACCGGCAAGTAGCGTGTCGGCCGACCGAGGGCCCCCGCTGCCGGGACGGCCCGCCGGGCACTGCTGCCTGCCGCCATGCACCACCGCCCCAGGGGGATTCGATGACCGGGATGAACCGCCGCCAGTTCGTGTCGAGAATGTCCGCCGCGGTGGCGGGCGCCGCCCTGTGGTCGGCGACCTCCTACGACCAGGCGCTGGCCGTCACCGCGGCCCGGGCCGTGCGCACCAGGGGCACCACGCTGGAGCAGGCCGCCCGCCCGGTGGGCACCGGCGCGTACAAGCGGTTGGCGGCCGGGCCCGGTTGGCCGCTGGTGGTGCGCGGCGACCTGGCCGGCGCCGGCGCGGGCCGGGACGACCGGCGCACGGGGCTCGCCTCGTTCGTGCAGTTCACCGACCTGCACCTGGCCGACGTCGAATCGCCCGTGCGGTTCGAGTACCTGGCGCGGTTCAACGACAGCGCGTACCGCCCGCAGGAGGCGCTGACCGTGCGCGGCGCCTCGTCACTGGTCGAGCGGGTCAACGCGGTGCGCCGGGGCCCGTACACCGACCTGCCGTTCGGCTCGGTGATGGCCACCGGCGACAACACCGACAACCACGAGCAGATCGAGCTCGACTGGTACCTGACGGTGATGAGCGGCGGCCGGATCACCCCCAGCAGCGGCGACCCCCGGCGCTACGAAGGCGTGCAGAACTCCGGCAACGCGGCGTTCTGGAACCCGGAGTCCGCGCTCCAGGACGCCTACAAGGCCAAGGGGCTGCCGCAGATACCCGGCTTCCTGACCGGCGCGACCCGCCCGTTCACCGCACCCGGCCTGTCCGTGCCCTGGTACACCACGGTCGGCAACCACGACGACAGCATCGAGGGCACCCTGCCCGACCTCGGGCTGCTGGGCGAGCTGTACACCGGCGACCGGAAGCTGGAGGGCTGCGACGACGCCGCCGCGGCCCGGCTCGCGGACGCGCTCAAGAACGACCCGGCGCACGCCGCGACGCTGCTCGGTGCGCTGCTGTCCGGGGGCGGCGCGATCCGCAAGATCACACCGGACGAGCGGCGCCGCCCGTTCACCCCGGCCGAGTTCGCCAAGGCCCATCTGGACCCGGCGTACACCGGCGCGGGCCCGGTGGGCCACGGCTTCACCTCCGACGCGGCGGCCAGCGGTCGCCTCTACTACTCCTTCCCGCTCGCCGAGGGCGTCCTGGGCATCAGCCTGGACACCACCAACCGGGCGGGCTGGGCGGACGGTTCGGTGGGCACCGCCCAGCTGCGCTGGCTGGAGTCGGTCCTCCAGGGGCACAGCGGCCGCTGGTACGACGCCGACGGCCGTACGGTGCGCGGCAGCGGCGGCGACGCACTCATCGTCCTCTTCAGCCACCACACCAGCACCAGCATGGGCAACCTGCTGCCGGACCCGTACCACCCCTTCGAGGCGCGGCACGACGGCAAGACCCTGGTCGACCTGCTCCAGCGCTACCCGAACGTCGTCGCCTGGGTGAACGGCCACACCCACGAGAACCGCATCACCCCGCACGGCCACCCGGTGCCGGAGCGCGCCTTCTGGGAGATCAACACCGCCTCGCACGTCGACTATCCGCAGCACGCCCGGATCATCGAGCTGGCCGACAACGGCGACGGCACGCTGTCCCTGTTCACCACCCTCATCGAGTCCGCGGCCCCGTACACCACCGACGTCACGGACACGTCCGACGCCGGGCTGGCCGCCCTCTACCGCGAACTGTCCTACAACGACCCCTACGCCACCCCGGACGCCAAGCTCGGCACCGCCGCCGACCACAACACCGAGCTGCTGCTCACCCGTCCCGGGAAGTGAACCGCGGGACCCGGGCACCGGCCCGGATCCGCCCCGGCCCCGGTTCCGGCTCCGGCCCCGGCTCCGGTTCCGGTTGCCGGTCCGCCGCCCCGGTCCGGTTCAGCGCGGCCGGTCCGTCCCCGGTCCGCCGCGCTCGTCCCGGCCGCGCCACGGCCGCTCGTCGTCGGCCGCCCCCTTCCGTCGGGGCGGTCCGCCGGCCTCGTCGGCCTCGGTGTCGAACTCCAACTGCTCCCCGGACCGCCCGGTGTCGTGGGAATCCTCGGCGCCGCGGGAGACCGCCATCGGGCGGGCGTCGTCCCGGGTCCGGGCGTCGGTGAGTTTGTTGCGCTCGCCACCGGCCCGGGTGCGGTGCTGCTCGGTGGGCTCCGCGGGCGCCCGGCCCGGCCGCCCCGCCTCTTCCCCCACCGGCCCCCGCGTGCCGGCCGCCCCGGTGGGCCCGGCCGGACCACCGGCCCCCACGCTCGGTGTACCGGTCGGTCCGGTCGGTTCCGTCGCCCCCGGCCGGATCAGCCCGTAGTGGCGGTAGAGCCGCTCCTCCTCGGACGGATCGAGATGGCCTTCGGCGTCGATCCGCGGTGCCTGCTTGATCGTCGACTTGGTGTGCGGGACGTGCAGCTCGTCACCGGTGCGCCGGGCCCCGGCCAGCGGCACGAAGGTCTCCTTGATCCCGAACAACCCGGTCCGCACGGTGATCCACTCGGGCTCGTTGGTGGCGTCGTCCCGGTACACCTGCTGGACGAGGCCCACCTTCGCGCCCTCCACGTCCACCACGTGCAGCCCGGTCAGGCTCTGCGGCGTGCCACCCAGGGGTGCGTTCATGACGTCCTGCCTCCTTCCGCGCGCACCCGCTCCACGGCACGCGCACTTCCCATTGCGCGCCGCGAACGTCGCCCCAGCGACCCGGCGGCACCGCCGACACCGGGCCCCGGCAGCCGCGCGACGGCGCTGGCGGGCCACCCACCACCGCCCGCCTCCACCCCCCGCTACGCCGTTCGGGTGAATCGTTGACGGATCAGCCGTCGCTCGTACTGGAGCCGGAACGTCCGCACGGGCCCCGACGGCAACGGGCCCGGCCCCCGCCGAGGCGGGGACCGGGCCCGTTGACCTGCGAGAACCGGTGGCTCAGTGGGTGAGGTTCACGGCGCGCACCGAGGTCGCGCCGATCTCCTCGGAGATCTCGGCCAGCACGTTCGCCGGAATGGTGTCGTCGACCGTGAGCACGACCAGCGCCTCGCCGCCGACGTCGGCACGGGCGACCTGCATGCCGCCGATGTTGATGCCCGCCTCGCCCAGGATCCGGCCGACGGTGCCGACGACGCCGGGGCGGTCGGTGTAGCGCAGGAACGCCATGTGGTCGGCGAGCGCCAGGTCGATGGAGTGGTCACCGACCGCCACGATCTTCTGGACGTTCTTGTGCCCGGCGAGGGTGCCGGAGATCGACACCTCCTCGCCGCCCGCCAGGGTGCCGCGCACGGTGACCACGTTGCGGTGCTCGGGCGACTCGCTGCTGGTGGTCAGCCGCACCTCGACGCCGCGCTCCTGCGCGAACAGCGGGGCGTTGACGTAGGACACCGTCTCGGCCACGACGTCCTCGAAGACGCCCTTGAGCGCGGAGAGTTCGAGCACCTTGACGTCGTGCTGGGTGATCTCGCCGTACACCTCGACGTCGAGGCGCATGGCGACCTCACCGGCCAGCGCGGTGAAGATCCGGCCCAGTCGCTCGGCCAGCGGCAGCCCGGGCTTGACGTCCTCGGCGATCACACCGCCCTGGACGTTGACCGCGTCCGGCACCAGCTCGCCGGCGAGCGCCAGCCGCACCGACTTGGCGACCGCGATGCCGGCCTTCTCCTGCGCCTCACCCGTCGAGGCGCCCAGGTGCGGGGTGCACACGACCTGGTCGTAGGCGAACAGCGGCGAGTCGGTGCAGGGCTCGACGGCGTACACGTCGAGGCCGGCGCCGGCGACCCGGCCGTCCTTGAGCGCGCTGGCCAGCGCCTCCTCGTCGACGATCCCGCCGCGCGCGGCGTTGACGATGCGGACGCTCGGCTTGACCTTGTGCAGCGCCTCGTCGCCGATCAGCCCGAGGGTCTCGGGGGTCTTGGGGAGGTGGACGGTGATGAAGTCCGACACCTCCAGCAGCTCGTCCAGCGTCAGCAGCTTGACGCCCATCTGGGCGGCGCGCGCCGGCTGCACGTACGGGTCGTAGGCCACCACCTTCATGCCGAAGGCGGACATCCGCTGGGCGACCAGCACGCCGATCCGGCCCAGACCGACCACGCCGAGGGTCTTCTCGCTGAGCTCGACGCCGGTGTACTTGCTGCGCTTCCACTCGCCGTTCTTCAGCGCGGTGTTGGCCTGCGGGATGTTGCGCGCGGTGGCGACCAGCAGACCGCAGGCCAGTTCGGCGGCGGTGACGATGTTGGAGGTCGGGGCGTTGACGACCATCACGCCGGCCTTGGTGGCGGCGGAGACGTCGACGTTGTCCAGGCCCACCCCGGCCCGGGCGACGACCTTCAGCTTCTTGGCGGCGGCGATCGCCTCGGCGTCGACCTTCGTCGCGCTGCGCACGAGGACGGCGTCGACGTCGGCGATGGCGGGCAGCAGTTCGGCGCGGTCGGCGCCGTTGCAGTGCCGGATCTCGAAGTCCGGGCCGAGGGCGTCGACGGTGGCCGGCGACAGTTCCTCGGCGATCAGTACAACGGGTTTACCCGGGTTGGCAGTGCTCACGTGGTCTTCAGTCCTCATCTAGTCCGCTGCGGGTGCCTCCCACGCCCTGGAGGCAGTGGGGGAGGACGGCCGTCCCAACGGCCGAAGGCGGTATGGGGGAAAGCCGCGTGGAAGACGCACGACGCTGTGAGCCTGACGCGCTTGTGTCGAGCAGTGTAGTGGCGGGGCCCGGCGCGGTCTGTGCCGAAGCGTAAGGATCACCCATGCGTGGTTCTACGCGGTGGACAAGGTGGTGCGGCGGCGCGCGTGAACGCGGCGCCGCCGCATGCGGACAGGGGGCCGCGAGCGGTGCCGCGACCCCCTGTCCCGGGGCTTACGCCTCGTCGTCCACCCAGCTCATCAGCTTGCGCAGCTTCTTGCCGGTGGTCTCCAGCAGGTGGTCCTCGTCGGCCTTCTTGTACTCGTTGTACTTCGGCAGGCCGGCGTTGTACTCCGCCATCCAGTTGTTGGCGAAGGTGCCGTCCTGGATCTCGGCGAGCACCTTCTTCATCTCGGCCTTGGTGGCGTCGGTGATGATCCGCGGGCCGGTGACGTAGTCGCCCCATTCGGCGGTCTCGGAGACCGACCAGCGCATCTTCTCCAGGCCGCCCTCGTACATGAGGTCCACGATCAGCTTCAGCTCGTGCAGGCACTCGAAGTAGGCGATCTCGGGCTGGTAGCCCGCCTCGACCAGGGTCTCGAAGCCGGCCTTGACCAGCGCCGAGGCACCGCCGCAGAGCACCGCCTGCTCACCGAACAGGTCGGTCTCGGTCTCCTCGGTGAAGGTGGTCTTGATGACGCCGGCACGGGTGCCGCCGATGCCCTTGGCGTAGGAGAGCGCCAGCTCGAACGCCTTGCCGGAGGCGTCCTGCTCGACGGCCGCGATGCACGGCACGCCGCGGCCCTCTTCGTACTGACGGCGGACCAGGTGGCCCGGGCCCTTGGGGGCGACCATGCAGACGTCGACGCCGGCCGGGGCCTTGATGAAGCCGAAGCGGATGTTCAGGCCGTGGCCGAAGAACAGCGCGTCGCCGTCCTTCAGGTGGTCCTTGATGGACTCCTCGTAGACCTTGGCCTGGATCGGGTCCGGCACCAGGATCATGATGACGTCGGCCTCGGCCGCCGCCTCGGCGGGGGTCACCACGCGCAGGCCCTGCTCCTCGGCCTTGGCCTTGGACTTGGAGCCCTCGTGCAGACCGACGCGCACGTCGACGCCCGAGTCGCGCAGGGACAGCGCGTGGGCGTGACCCTGGCTCCCGTAGCCGATGACCGCCACCTTGCGGTTCTGGATGATGGACAGGTCGGCATCGTCGTCGTAGAACAGCTCGGCCACTTCGGGTATCTCCTTGGATCTAGCGGGGTGCCCACACACTATGTCGGGCAGGGTGGGGAAAGTCGGGGGGTCTCGCCATACGGTCCGAACGGACCGCGGGAATCAGGCCGTACGGTCCAGTGCGCGCAGCGAGCGGTCGGTGATGGAGCGGGCACCACGGCCTATGGCGATGGTGCCGGACTGCACCAGCTCCTTGATGCCGAACGGCTCCAGCATCCGCAGCATGGCCTCCAGCTTGTCGCTGGACCCGGTGGCCTCGATCGTGACCGCGTCCGGCGAGACGTCCACGGTCTTGGCGCGGAAGAGCTGGACGATCTCGACGATCTGCGAGCGGGTCTCGTTGTCGGCGCGGACCTTCACCAGGACCAGTTCGCGCTGGATGGCCGAGCCGGGCTCCAACTCGACGATCTTCAGGACGTTGACGAGCTTGTTGAGCTGCTTGGTGACCTGCTCCAGCGGCAGCGACTCCACGCTCACCACGATGGTGATGCGGGAGATGTCGGGGTGCTCGGTCACCCCGACCGCGAGCGAGTCGATGTTGAAGCCGCGGCGGGAGAACAGCGCGGCGATCCGGGCGAGGATGCCGGGGGTGTTCTCCACCAGGACGGAGAGCGTGTGCTTGGACATGTCGTCTTCTCTCTTCTTCCGTGCGTCCGGTTCGTCCTGGCTCAGTCGTCTTCGCCGTCGCCGAAGTCGGGACGGACGCCCCGGGCGGCCATGACCTCGTCGTTGGAGGTGCCGGCGGCGACCATCGGCCACACCTGGGCGTCCTCGTGGACGATGAAGTCGACGACGACCGGGCGGTCGTTGATCGCGTTGGCCTTGGCGATGACCGCGTCCAGCTCGGCCGGGTCCTCACAGCGCATCGCGACGCAGCCCATGGCCTCGGACAGCTTCACGAAGTCCGGGACGCGGGTGCCCCGGGCCTCCGGGTTGATGTCCTCGGGACCGCTGTGCAGCACGGTGTTGGAGTACCGCTGGTTGTAGAAGAGGGTCTGCCACTGGCGGACCATGCCCAGGGCGCCGTTGTTGATGATGGCGACCTTGATCGGGATGTTGTTGAGCGCGCAGGTGACCAGTTCCTGATTGGTCATCTGGAAGCAGCCGTCGCCGTCGATCGCCCAGACGGTGCGGTCCGGCTGGCCGGCCTTGGCACCCATCGCGGCGGGCACGGCGTAGCCCATGGTGCCGGCGCCGCCGGAGTTCAGCCAGGTGGCGGGCTGCTCGTAGTCGATGAAGTGGGCGGCCCACATCTGGTGCTGGCCGACGCCCGCGGCGAAGATCGTGTCGGCCGGGGCGAGCTTGCCGATCCGCTCGATGACCTGCTGCGGGGAGAGGCTGCCGTCTTCCGGCAGGTCGTAGCCCAGCGGGTACGTCTCGCGCCAGCGGTTGAGGTCCTTCCACCAGGCGCTGTAGTCGCCCTTGTGGCCGGCCTCGTGCTCGGCCTGGACCGCGACGATCAGGTCGGCGATGACCTCGCGGGCGTCGCCGACGATCGGCACGTCCGCGACGCGGTTCTTGCCGATCTCCGCCGGGTCGATGTCGGCGTGCACGACCTTGGCGTACGGGGCGAAGGAGTCCAGCTTGCCGGTGACCCGGTCGTCGAAGCGGGCGCCGAGGGTGATCAGCAGGTCCGCCTTCTGCAGCGCGGCGACGGCGGTGACCGCGCCGTGCATGCCGGGCATGCCCAGGTGCTGCGGGTGGCTGTCGGGGAACGCGCCCAGGGCCATCAGGGTGGTGGTGACGGGTGCGCCGGTCAGCTCGGCGAGCACCTTGAGCTCCGCGGTGGCACCGGCCTTCAGGACGCCGCCGCCGACATAGAGCACCGGGCGCTTGGACTCGGCGATCAGCCGGGCCGCCTCGCGGATCTGCTTGGCGTGCGGCTTGGTGACGGGCCGGTAGCCGGGCAGCTCGGTGTGCGGCGGCCAGACGAAGGTGGTCTGCGCCTGGAGGGCGTCCTTGGCGATGTCGACCAGGACCGGGCCGGGGCGACCGGTGGACGCGACGTGGAACGCCTCGGCGATCGTCTTGGGGATGTCGGCCGGGTCGGTGACCAGCCAGTTGTGCTTGGTGATCGGCATGGTGATGCCGCAGATGTCCGCCTCCTGGAAGGCGTCCGTGCCGATCGACTTGGAGGCCACCTGGCCGGTGATCGCGACCAGCGGGACGGAGTCCATGTGCGCGTCGGCGATCGGGGTGACCAGGTTGGTGGCGCCCGGTCCGGACGTCGCCATGCAGACTCCGACCTTGCCGGTGGCCTGGGCGTATCCGGTGGCGGCGTGTCCCGCGCCCTGCTCGTGCCGCACCAGCACGTGCCGGACCTTCGAGGAGTCCATCATCGGGTCGTAGGCCGGAAGGATCGCACCGCCGGGAATGCCGAACACGGTGTCGGCCCCGACCTCCTCCAGCGAACGGATGAGGGACTGCGCTCCCGTGACGTGCTCGACGGTCGCGGGCTGGTGCGATCCGCCGGAGTTACGGGCCCGCGGCTGCGGATGGTGGGCCCCGGTGGCCTGCTCGGTCATCTGCGTCTCTTCTCGAAGCTGAGGGTTTTGACGGGATTTGTGAGGTTGCGATGCAACAAAAAACCCCTCGTGCCGTGAGGCAAGCGAGGGGAGCGCGCCGGTGTGGTCAGCTGGGTTCGTCAGGGGCCCAGCTTCAGCCGACGCGCTTTCCAAGTACGAGAATTCGGGTGCGCATGGCACTGACCCTCCCCCTCTGGCGCACCGAGTGTCAAGTGGGTGGGACGGAGGTCTCACTATTTGGGCGCAACGGGGGACGCTCCTGTCTCACCGGCCCCGGCGCCGGCACTCCGCCGGACCGGACGGCTGCCACTGAGCACCACGGACCGCCCCTGACCGGTCAGGTCCGGCACCGGGTAACTGCCGCGGGTCAGCGCCCGGCGGAGCCGGGGCTCGTCCAGCGGCCCGGAGAAGGCCAGGCCCATGCCGTGTGTGCACCCCATGGAGCGCAGGGCCAGCACCTGCTCGGGCAGGTCCACTCCCTCGGCCACCGCGTGCATGCCGAGGTCGGAGGTGATCCGCAGCAACCCCGCGGTGATCTTGTGGAGCCGGGCGGACTCCACCACCCCGTCGATCAGCCCGCGGTCCAACCGCAGGACGTCGATGGGGAGCCGGCGCAGGGCGCTCATCGCGGCGTCCCCGCTGCCGAAGCCGTCCAACGCGATCCGGACCCCCAGACGGCGCAGCGCGACCAGTCGGCGCTCCAGGTCGTCCAGCGGGATCCGCGGGTCGCTTTCGGACAGTTCCAGGACGAGTGCGCCCGAGGGGAGGCCGTGCCGCGCGAGCAGCGCCTCGATGGCCTTCGGCGTCAGTGCGCGGTCCAGCAGGCGACGGGCGGAGAGCCGGACCGCCACCGGGACCTGGTGGCCGGCGCGGTGCCGCACGGCGGCCTGTGCCACGGCCTCCTCCAGCTGCCACCGGCCGAGCTCGGCGGCGCGCTCGCCGCCCTCGTCGGTGAGCCGCCCGCGGTCGCCGACCCGGAGGAACTCGGCCGGGGTGAACAGGATGCCCTCGGCGGACCGCCAGCGGGCGTGCGCGGCCACCGCGGTGATCTTGCCGCTGGCCAGCTCGACCACCGGCTGGTGCAACAGGGCGAACTCGCCGTCCTGGAGGGCGGTGCGCAGCTTGCTGGCGAGTTCGGCGCGGTGCGCGACCTCGTCCTGCATCTGCGGTGCGTAGAGCTCGACCCGGCCCTTGCCGGCCTGCTTTGCGCGGTACATCGCCAGGTCGGCGTTGCGCAGCAGGCCCGCCGGGCTGATGCCCGGTTCGGCGAAGGCGACGCCGATGCTGGCCGCGACCCGGACGTCCCGGCCGTCGATGCGGTACGGCTCGGAGAGCCGCACCCGCAGCCGGTCGGCGATCTCCAGGATGCGGAACTCGCGGGCCGCGAGGTCCCGGGTGCCGTCACCGGTGATGAGCGCGGCGAACTCGTCGCCGCCGAGCCGGGCCGCTATGTCGCCGGCGCGCACCGATTCCGCCAGCCGGCGGGCCGCCTGGATCAGCAGCTCGTCGCCCGCCTGGTGTCCGATGGTGTCGTTGACCTGCTTGAAGCCGTCGAGGTCGATGTAGAGCACGGCGGTGTCGTGGTCGGTGGCCCGGCGGCCGGTGACGGCCTTGGTGACGCGCTCGGTGAACAGTGCGCGGTTGGGCAGGTCGGTGAGCGTGTCGTGGGAGGCGTTGTGCTGGAGCTGGGCCTGGAGCCGGACGCGCTCGGTGACGTCGCGGGAGTTGAAGATCAGGCCGCCGTGGTGGCGGTTGACCGTGGATTCGACGTTGAGCCAGCCGTTGCCGCCGGCGCGCTGTCCGCCGGCCCGGAAGCGGCACTCGATCCGGGTGGTCGGCTCGACCTCGGGTGCGGCGGCGAGGAAGCGCCGGACCTCGTGGACGACCCGGCCCAGGTCCTCCGGGTGGATCAGCGAGGCCAGCTCGGAGCCGACCAGTTCCTCGGCGTCCCGGCCGTAGACCCCGGCGGCGGCGGGGCTGACGTAGCGCAGTACCCCGGTCGGTGCGGCGATCATGATGACGTCGCTGGAGCCCTGCACCAGGGAGCGGAAGTGGTTCTCCTTCTGCGCCAACTCCTGGGTGAGGGTGATGTTGTCGAGCAGCATGATGCCCTGTCGGACGACCAGGGCCAGGACCACCGTGCACCCGGTGAAGAGCACCACGCGGTCGATGCGCCGCCCGTCCAGGACGTTGGTGAGGATGCCCAGGGTGCAGACGGCGGCGGCGAGGTACGGGGTCAGGGCGGCCAGCGAGCCCGCGATGGGGCGACTGCCGGACGGCAGCGGGCGGCGCGCCGCGAGCCGGGCCTCCTCGGCGGCGGCCTCCGCGCCGGTGCGGCGGCCCACCCACGGGGCGTAGGCGAAGAGCATCGAGCCGGCGAACCAGCCGGCGTCCAGGATCTGGCCGGAGCGGTAGTGGTCGTGCAGCAGCGGGGAGCTGAACAGCGCGTCGCACAGCACCGTCACCGCGAGCGCGGCGATCGCGGTGTTGATCGCGGAGCGGTGCACGGAGGAGCGCCGGAAGTGCAGCGCCAGGACCATGCTCACCAGCACGATGTCCAGCAGTGGGTAGGCCAGCGAGAGGGCGCTCTGGGCGACCGTGCGGCCCTGGAAGTGCGCGGTGTGCGCGAGCGCGAGGCTCCAGGACAGGGTCAGCAGCGAGCCGGCGATCAGCCAGGCGTCGAGCCCGAGGCAGACCCAACCGGCCCTGGTCACCGGTCGCTTGGCGAGCACCAGCAGGCCGACGATGGCCGGCGGCGCGAACAGCAGGAAGCAGAAGTCGGCCATGGACGGGCTGGGGACCGCGGCGACCCGGACGACTTCGTACCAGCCCCAGACGCCGTTGCCGAGGCCGGCCATCCCGGAGGAGATGGCGAACAGGACCCAGGCCGGGCGGAAGGGCGTGGCGTACTTGCGGGCGTACAGGCCGCAGGAGACGGCCGCAACGAGGGCCGCGAAGCTGAGTCCGAAGTCCCCCATGATCGCGGCGGTCCGGGGTGACCCCCAGCCCATCGTGGAGCCCACGGCGTAACCCCCGCAGACGACGGCCAGCGCGACCTGCGGCACCGGGCTCGGGGCACCTGAGGTCTGCGCGGGCGAGCGCGAGAGCATGGCCCCCGGGGCGCTCACCGTGCTCTTCCGTTCTTCCGGGCCGGGCCGCGTCGGGAACGGCGCGTCCGTGGCCCCGGTGACATTGCTGCGGGCGGTCGTGGATCGCGTGGCTCGCGGATCATCCATCGGCAGTACATCGCCCGTCGCCCCCCTCGGTTCCGGATCTTTCGTATCGCGCCGTGACGATCCCGGCGCATCCCCGCTCGGGACGATACACCAGATCCGTCACTCAGGGACATAGTGCCTCTACGGAGCGTGACAACCTGGGGATTTGTAGATACAGAGCGCAGTCCTACGGCCTCGTAGAGCGATCCACTCGGGATTCCGGTGCGGTGGCGACGACGTGCCGGACGGGCTCGCCGGCCGCGAAAAGCGCCAACTGACCGCGCAGGAGCCGCTTCGCACGGGGCAGGAAGGCAGAGCTGGGGCCCCCGACGTGTGGAGTGACGAGCACGCCGGGAGCGTGCCACAGCGGGTGGCCGGCGGGCAGGGGTTCCGGATCGGTGACGTCGAGGGCGGCCCGGAGTCGTCCCGACTCCAGTTCGGCGAGGAGCGCCGCGGTGTCGACGACCGCGCCGCGGGCGACGTTCACGAGGAGTGCGCCGTCCTTCATCCGGGCCAGGAAATCGCGTCCGACCAGGCCACGCGTCTGCTCGGTGAGGGGGGTGGCGAGGATGACGACGTCCGCCGCGGGCAGGAGGGCGGTCAGCTCGGACAGTGGATGCACCGGACCGCGCACGGTGTCACGGGCGGTGCGCGCGATGCGCATGACCCGCGCGCATTCGAAGGGCATGAGCCGGTCCTCGATGGCACTGCCGATCGAACCATAGCCCACAATGAGGACCGACTTGTCGGCGAGCGCCGGCCGGAACTCCGGCCTCCACTCCCCCGCGTCCTGCGCCCTGACGAAGCCCGGGACGCCGCGCAGGGCCGCCAGCGTCAGGGTGAGCGCGAGTTCGGCGGTGCTGGCGTCGTGCAGTCCGCGGGCGTTGCACAACTGGGCGCCGGACGGCAGGCCGTCGAGTGCGGGGAGCATGTGCTCGACGCCGGCCGTGAGGGTCTGCACCACGCGCACCCGGTCCATCCGCAGCAGCGGGCGCAGGCAGACGTCGGCGGGCTTCATGTACGGGACGGCGTAGAAGACGCATCGGGCGGGGTCGGCCGGGTACGTGGGGCCGGCGTCCCAGTGGACGTAGTTGAGGCCGTCGGGGAGGCCGTCGATGTCGTCCGGCGGGATCGGGAGCCATACGTCGCCGGGGGCTGCGTGCGGGTCTGCTGTTGCCATGGCCCGAGGCTATGCGAAGAGACGTTTGGTTCAGACGTTAGTTTGGTCTGGCCCTTGATCGGGGGGCGAGGGGACGGAGGCACGACCAGGTGGAGCGCAGGACAATCGGCGCGGCGGCCCTGGAGGTGGGCGCGATCGGGCTCGGCTGCATGCCGATGAGCTGGGGCTACAGCGAGTCGCAGCGCAGCGGGGAGGGGTCGGTGCGGGCGCTGCACGCCGCCCTCGACCGGGGGTGCAGCCTGTTGGACACCGCGGACATGTACGGCCCGTTCACCAACGAGTTGTTGGTGGGGCGGGTGCTTAAGGAGCGGCGGCAGGACGCCTTCGTGTCGACCAAGTGCGGGCTGCTCGCCGGGGATCAGCACATCGTCGCCAACGGGCGCCCCGGCTACATCAAGCGTGCCTGCGATGCGTCGCTGCGGCGGCTGCAGACCGACCACATCGACCTCTACCAACTGCACCGCGCGGACCCCGAGGTGCCCGTCGAGGAGACCTGGGGGGCGATGGCGGAGCTGGTCGCGGCCGGGAAGGTGCGGGCGCTGGGGCTGTGCGCGGTGGGGGCGCGCGCCGCGCGGACGCCGCGGGCCCTCCGGGACGGGCGGCTGGTGCCCGGGGGCCGGGGGCTGCGCGGTTCCGGGCTGCATGCCGGGACGCTGCGCCAACTGGAGCGCGTCCAGCAGGTGTTCCCGGTGAGCAGCGTGCAGGCGGAGCTGTCGGTGTGGTCGCCGGAGGCGCTGGTGGAGCTGCTGCCGTGGTGCGAGTCGCGCGGGGTGGGGTTGCTGGCGGCGATGCCGCTGGGCAACGGCTTCCTGACCGGCACCCTCACCCCCGGGCAGGGCTTCGAACCGGAGGACATACGGGCCCGGCACCCGCGGTTCACCGCCGAGATGATGGCCGCCAACCAGCCGGTGGTGGCCGGGCTGCGCCGGGTCGGCGCTCGTCACGGGGCGACTCCCGGGCAGGTGGCGCTGGCCTGGGTGCTGGCGCAGGGCAGCCATGTGGTTCCTGTGCCGGGCACGAAGAAGGAGCGCTGGGTGGCGCAGAACGCCAACGCCGCGGAGCTGGCGCTCGCCCCGGAGGACCTGCGGGAGATCGCCGCGCTGCCGCGGGCTCGGGAGTCGTGGTACTAGGGCACTGCGCGGAGCGTCGGGGTGCGCCTTCGGTGAGTGGTGGGAAGGGCGCCGGGCGGGGGTGAGCGGGTGGGTCCGTGCGGCGGGTCGGGCGCGTGGGTCCGGTGGGTGACGGGTGATGTGGTGTCCTGGTCCGGCCCGCCGCCGACGAGAGGAATCTGCCGTGCAACGCCGTTCCCACAAGGCCGTGTTGGCCGCCGCCTGTCTGCTGCTGGTGGCCGGATGTTCGTCCGGCGGGGGGCCGGCGGCGGGGGGTGCGGGGTCCGTCGGGCCGGCGCACCGGCCCGGTTCGCCGACGCCGAGTCCGTCCGCGTCCGCCGTGGTGCCGCCCGCC
The DNA here is from genome assembly GCF_045799175.1 of Streptomyces sp. VTCC 41912. Lineage (NCBI taxonomy): Bacteria > Bacillati > Actinomycetota > Actinomycetes > Kitasatosporales > Streptomycetaceae > Streptomyces > Streptomyces sp. VTCC 41912. Next base: position 109,421 of record NZ_JBJMAB010000006.1, on the reverse strand, counting down.
AAGGGGACGGTGCGGGTCACCGGGACGCTGGCCACCGGCCTGAAGTCGCCGTGGGGGGTGGCGGTGCTGCCCGGCGGGGACCTGCTGGTCGGCGAGCGGGACACCGGGCGGATCGTGCGGGTCGCCGCGCACGGCGGGAAGGTCACCGAGGTGGGCTCGGTGCCGGGGGCGGCGCCCGGCGGCGAGGGCGGCCTGCTGGGGCTCGCGGTGGCCCCGTCGTTCGGCACCGACCACCAGGTGTACGCGTACTTCACCACCGCGTCCGACAACCGCATCGCGCGCATGATCTACGACGAGCGGCGGGATCCCGGCAACCGGTTGGGCGCGCCCAACACCGTCTTCAAGGGCATCCCCAAGGGCCGCTTCCACAACGGCGGGCGGCTGGCGTTCGGCCCGGACCGGATGCTCTACGCGAGCACCGGCGAGACCGGCGACAAGGCGCTGGCCCAGGACAAGAAGTCGACGGCCGGGAAGATCCTGCGGATGACCCCGGACGGCGAGCCGGCGCACGGCAACCCGGAGCCCGACTCGGTGGTGTACGACTACGGCCACCGCAACGTCGAGGGGCTCGCCTGGGACGCCGACAGGCGGCTGTGGGCCTCGGAGTTCGGGCGGGACGCCTGGGACGAGCTCAATCTGATCGAGCCGGGGCGGAACTACGGCTGGCCGCAGGTCGAGGGGAAGCGGACGGGCGGTGCGGTGCCGCCGGGGTACGCCGATCCGGTGCTGGTGTGGAAGCCCGCGGACGCCTCGCCCAGCGGACTGGCGTACGCCAAGGGCTCGCTGTGGATGGCGTCGCTGCGCGGCGAACGGCTGTGGCGGATCCCGCTCGACGGGACGAGGCCGGTGGCCGCACCGCAGGCGTTCCTCACCGGCGCCCACGGGCGGCTGCGGACCGTGGTGGCGGCGGATGACGGGGCGTTGTGGCTGGTCACCAGCAACACCGACGGCCGGGGCCGGCCCCGCTCGGGGGACGACCGGATCCTCCGCCTGGAGGTGAGCTGATCCCCTTGTGGGCGGTCTGCGTAGACTCGGTGCCGGGGACGGGTGCATCCGCAGTGATCGCGCCGAAGGGGGCACCGTGTTCAACGTCGTGGAAGAACTGTTCGCGCCCGGCCGCAAGCACACCGACGAGGAGCGCCAGCGGATGTCGCTGGTGCTCGACGACGTCGGCGACGGGGAGCCCGGGACGGGGCCGATAGACCTGGCGTCCGGGGTCGTGGTCGTCCGGTCGCGGCCGCAGCCGCCCGCACCGGACGGCGGCGCGGGCGGCTGACCGCCCGGCCGGGCCTACGCGGTCGGCGCCGGGTCCTTCTCCGGCGCCGGCTCGGCGAACAGCCGCAGCCGGTGGGCGACCGCGCCCGCCTCGCCTCGCCCGGAAACGCCCAGCTTGGCGAGGATGTTGGAGACGTGGACGCTGGCGGTCTTCGGCGAGATGAAGAGCGTGTCGGCGATCTGGCGGTTGCTGCGGCCGTCGGCGACGAGGCGGAGCACGTCCCGCTCGCGGGGCGTCAGCCCCAGGGACTCGGCGGGGGCGGCGGGCGGCGGTGCGCCGGCCGCGGCGCGGGCCGTCCCTGGTGCCGGTCGGCCGGCGAGGGGTATCCGGGCGCGCTGGGCGAGGAGTTCGAGCTCGCCGACGAGGGGGCGGGCGCCGAGCTCGACGGCGGCGGTGTGCGCCTGGCCGAGCAGCAGCACCGCGACCTCGCGAGGGGTGCGGCCGTCCAGGCCGGCGGTGGCCCGCTCGGTGCCGTGCAGCAGTGCCTCGGCCCAGCGGCGGCAGCACCACGCCAGTTCGTGCGGCCGCTCCACCGGGGTGAAAGCGGCGACCGCCTCGGCCCAGGCGTCCGGGGAGTCCCGGCCCTCGGCGCGGCGGAGTTCCGCCTCGACCGCCGTGCCGTAGGCGTCCCACACCGGGGAGAGCCGGGCCAGCCGCTTGGCGGCGTCCCGGATGCGGGCGAGGATCTCGGGCCGGCCGGGGTCGGCGGCGGGCAGCCCGCGGGCGTCCGCCTCCGCGGTGACCGCCGACCACAGCAGCGGCCAGGCGTAGCGGTGCAGGCCGGGGGCGAACCCGGCGTCCAGCGCGGAGCGCACGAGGAGGGTGCGGGCGTCGAGGATCCGGCCCTGCCGGGCGGCCAGCCGCAGGGCGTGCCGGACCATGGGCAGGGCGTGCTGGGGCTGGGGGTCGTGGGTGCCGTAGTGCTCCTGGGCGAAGGCCAGTTCGCGCTCGGCTGCGGTGAGGTCGCCGGTGTCCAGGGCGAGGACGGTGAGGCGGCTGGCGGCCAGGGCGAGGGCGAGGGAGTTCTGGGCGAGGCGGCGGGCTTCGGTGGCCGCCTGCCCGGCCTCCGGCCAGCGGCCGAGGGACTGGAGCGATTCGGAGCGGTTGCTCAGCACCCAACTGGTGGAGTTCTTCAGGCCGTAGCGGGTGGTGAGTTCGGTGCCCTGGTCGGTGACCTCGACGGCTTCGCGGGAGCGGCCGACGCCCTCCAGGGTGCCGGGGAGGTTGACGTGGCCGCGGCCGATGACGGCGAAGTAGCCGCGCTCGACGGCCCGGTCGAGGGCGGTGCGGAACTCGGTGAGGCCCGCCTCGACGTCCCCGGCGTCCACCGAGAGTCCGGCCAGCGTCACCCGGGAGTTGAGCTCGGCCTCCTCGTCGCCCACCAGTCGGGCCAGCTCCACGGCCCGTTCGGCGGTGGTGAAGGTGCCGGGGCCTGGTTCGTGGAGCATCTGCCAGCTGGCGACGGCGGCCGTCACGGTGGCGTGCACGGAGGACGGCGGCAGTCCGCGCATCAGCTCCTGGGCGCGGCCCAGGTCCTCCCAGCCGTCGCCGCGGCCGGTGCCCTGGCAGAGCCGGGAGCGCTGCATGAGGAACCAGGCGGTGCGCAGGGGGTCGTTCTCGGTGCGCAGTCGGCGCAGCGCCCGCTTGGTGATCATGAAGGCGCGCTCGCTGTCGCCGGACAGGCGGGCGGCCACCGCGATCTCGGCGAGCAGGTCCAGGAAGCGCAGGGCGTCGTCGTCGCAGCCGCAGGCCGGGTAGCCCTCGGCGTAGTCGAGCGGGCGGACGCCCCGGCGGACCTCCGGCGGGGCGTCGTCCCACAGCTCCAGGGCGCGGTCCAGCAGGCGCAGTTGCTCGGCGTAGGCGTGGCGGCGGCGGGCCTGCACGGAGGCGGCGAGGACGGCGGGCAGTGCCTTGGCGGCATCGTGGGCCTTGAACCAGTAACTGGCCAGGCGGGTGGCGCCGACCTCGGCGCGGACCAGGCCGGGGTCGGCTTCCAGGGCCTGGGCGTAGCGGCGGTTGAGGCGGGTGCGCTCGCCGGGCAGCAGGTCGTCGACGACGGCCTCGCGGACCAGGGCGTGCCGGAAGCGGTAGCCGGTGCCGTCCTGGGTGGGGACGAGGGTGTTGCTGCCGACGGCGGCCCGGAGCGCCTCGATGAGGTCGTCCTCGGGCATCTGGCAGACGGCGGCGAGGAGTTCGTGCTCGACGGTGGAGCCGGCCTCGGCGGCGATCCGCACCACCCGCTGGGCGTCCTCGGGCAGCGCCTCGACGCGCACCAGCAGGAGGTCGCGCAGCGGGTCGCTGAGGCCGTAGAGGCAGCCGTCGGCGAGGCCGCGGGCCAGCTCCTCGACGAAGAAGGCGTTGCCCTCGGAGCGCTTGAAGACGCGGTCGACGGTGTCCTCCGCGGGCTCGCTGCCGCGGATCCCGGCGATCTGGGAGCGGACCTCGTCGCGGTTGAAGCGGCCCAGTTCGATGCGGCGGACGGTGCGCATCCGGTCGATCTCGGCGAGGAAGGGGCGCAGTGGGTGGCGACGGTGGATGTCGTCGGAGCGGTAGGTGGCGATCAGGACGATGCCGGCGTCGTGCAGGGCGCGCAGGAGGTAGGCGAGCAGCTCGCGGGTGGAGCGGTCGGCCCAGTGGAGGTCCTCGACGACGATGACGAGGGTGCGGTGGGCGGCGAGCCGCTCCAACAGGCGGGCGGTGAGCTCGAAGAGCCGGGCCCGGCCGATCTCCTCGTCCCTGATCTCCCCGGCGGTCTCGCCGAGTTCCGGGAGGATGCGGGCCAGTTCGCCCTCCTGGCCCGCGACGGCCGCGGCGAGTTCGTCGCGCAGGTGGGCGTTGAGGGTGTGCAGGATCGAGGAGAACGGGGCGAACGGCAGGCCCTCGGAGCCGATTTCGATGCAGCCGCCGAGCGCGACCTGCGCGCCGCCGCCGCGGGCCGTCTCGCAGAACTCCTCGATGAGGCGGGTCTTGCCGACTCCGGCCTCGCCGCCGATCAGCAGGGCCTGGGGCTCGCGGGACGCGCCGGCCCGCGCCAGCGCGTCGCCCAACTCGGTGAGTTCGGGCGCGCGGCCGACGAAGACGGGGCTGATGGGTCTGCTCTCCACGGTGCCGAGCATCGCACAGGGGTCCGACACTGCGGCAGTGGTTTCCGGCACACCGGGGACGTTCCCGCTGGTCCGCAGGGTCATGGTGCGCGGGTCCTGGCGGCGGCGGGCCGGTCAGGCGGCGGCGCGGCGCACGCGCCAGCGCCGGGCCCGGGAGGGTCTCACCCGCCCTTCGGGGTCGTCGCTCGCCAAGTCGGCGGCGCCGCGCGTGCCGTGGGTGGCCTCGCGCACCAGACGGCGGCGGTCGGCCTCGCGGCGCAGTTCCTCGTAGCGGATCCGGATCTCCAGTTCGGAGGCGTACATGGTGGTTCCCCCTGGGTGAGGTGGTGGCGGTGCCCGGTCCGTTCGCCGGGCGCCGATGGCCTCCACTCTCGTTGCGCAGGGGGGTCCGCCACATCGGGCGGGTTCCCGATCTTCGGGCCGGTTCGGGGCCCGGGTTCCGGGGCGGTGGGCGGCCGGGAGCTTAGGAACGCGCCTCCCGGCCGCCCGGCGCCTTAGAAACGCTCCGGAACGCGCGGGGGTCCTTAGGCGGTGCCCGCCGCGGTCCTCAGGAGGGCTCAGGCGCCGCCGCCGGCCCCCTTAGGAAGGCTGGGCATGCTGGCGAACAGGTCGAGGTACATGCCCGCCGAGATGACCAGCCCGAGCAGGCCGAGCACCAGTCCGCCCCAGGCGACGGCCCGCACCCACGCGGGGCGCCGTCCGGTCAGCACCACCGCGGCGACGAGCATGGCGAGCACCGCGAACACCCCGTTGACCAGGGCGGTGGTGTGCCAGGGGGCGCCGTAGACGGCGGCGATCTGGTCGGTGGCCTTGCCGGACTGGAGCTTGATCTGGCCCAGCAGGGTCTGCCGTTCGGCGAGCAGGGTGCTCAGCCAGGTGCCGGTGACGGAGGCCAGGCCGAGTCCGGCGGCGACCACGGCACCGGCGCCGGCGGCCGCACCGGCCGCGGCGGGCTCCTCCGGCGTGGTGTCGTCGATGTCGGCATCGGCGTCGGCGTCGGATTCCGCGTGCGCGTCGGATGCGGATTCCGCATCGGAAGCGGCGTGCGCGTCGGCGTCAGTGGTGGTCGCGGGCGCGGTGTCGGAGCCCTCCCCGCCCGCGGGCGCCTTGCCCGCTTCTCCCTTGGCCTTCCCCGTTTCCTCGGTGCCGTCCGTGGTGGTCTCGGGCGCCCCGTCGCCCTCCACGGCGGCGGTCTTCACGACGGTGGCCGCCGCGTCGTCGTTGGTCGCGTCGTCGGTTCGCTTGTCGGTCGTCGTTCCCATGGGCGCGACCGTAGGTGCCGCGTCTGAGAGTCCGATGAGAACCGGTCCGCGCCCCTGGTCCGGGGCTCGGCCCGGGTGCCGTCGCCGGGGTCAGACCTCCACGCGCGGGCGGTCGTCCATGCGGGGCGCGGCCGGGGTCGGCTCGTCGGGCGGCTCGATGCTCAGCCGCGGGAGCCGGCGGTCCAGCCAGGCCGGCAGCCACCAGTTGGCGCCGCCCAGCAGGTGCATCAGGGCCGGGACCAGCAGCGTGCGCAGGACGAAGGCGTCCAGGGCGACGGCGGCGGCGAGGCCGATGCCGAACATGGCGATGATCCGGTCGCCGCTGAGGACGAAGGCCCCGAACACCGCGATCATGATCACCGCGGCGGAGTTGATCACCCGGCTGGTCTCGGCGAGGCCGACCCGCACCGACCGCCGGTTGTCCCCGGTGCGCCGCCACTCCTCGTACATCCGGCTGACCAGGAAGACCTGGTAGTCCATGGAGAGCCCGAAGAGCACCGAGACCATGATGACCGGCAGGAACGGCTCGACGGGGCCGGCGCTGCCCAGGCCCAGCGCCTCGGTTCCCCATCCCCATTGGAAGACCGCGACGACGATGCCGAACGACGCGGCGACCGCGGCGAGGTTCATCAGCGCGGCCTTGAGGGGGATGCCGATGCTGCGGAAGGCGAGCAGCAGCAGGACCGAGCCGAGGCCGATGACGGCACCCATGAAGAGCGGCAGTTTGCCGACGATGACGGCGGCGAAGTCGTCGTAGCCGGCGGTGACGCCGCCGACGCGCACCTTCAGCGTGGTGCCGTCCGCCGCGGCCGGCAGCACCGTGGTGCGCAGCCGGTCGACCAGGTCGGAGGTCCGCTCGGACTGCGGTGCGCTGTCCGGCACGACGGTGATCACGCCGGTGGCGTGGCCGGCGCCGAACTCCGGGCCGCTGACCCGGGCGACGCCGGGGGTGTCGCGGAGGGTGTGCGGGAGCTCGTCGAAGGCGAGCCGGTCGGTGGCACCGTCGAGCGAACCGACCAGCGTCAGCGGCCCGTTGAAGCCGGGCCCGAAACCGTCCGCCAGCAGGTCGTACGCCTTGCGGGTGGTGGCGGTGGCCGGATCGTTGCCCTGGTCGGAGGTGCCCAGGCGGAGCCCGAGGGTGGGCAGCGCGAGGGTGAGCATGACGGCCGCCGCGACGGCGCCGAGCAGGCGGGGGTGGCGTTCGACGAAGCCGGCCCAGCGGACGGCCGGACCGGTGCCCGGGTCGGGTCGGGGTCCCTCGGCGGCCAGGCGGCGGCGCTCGCGGCGGCCCAGGGCACGGGTCCCGATCACGCCGAGCAGTGCGGGCAGCAGGGTGACGGCGGCGGCGACGGTGAGGACGACGGTGAGCGAGGCGGCCAGGGCGACGCCGTTGAGGAAGTCCAGCCGCAGGGTGAGCATCCCGAGCAGCGCGATGCAGACGGTGGCTCCGGCGAAGACCACCGCCCGCCCGGACACCGCCAGCGCGCGCTCGGCGGACTCCTGGACGCCGAGTCCGGCGCGCAGCCCCTTGCGGTGGCGGGTGACGATGAACAGCGCGTAGTCGATGCCCACGCCGAGGCCGATCAGCATGCCCAGCATCGGGGCGAAGTCCGCCACCGTCATCACGTGGCCGAGCAGGCTGATGCCGGAGGCGGCGGTGCCGACGGCGGCCAGCGCGGTGACGAGCGGCAGCAGGGTCGCGGCGAGCGAACCGAAGGCGAGGAAGAGCACCACGGCCGCCACGGCCAGGCCGATGAGCTCCGGCAGCCGCTCGTGCGGGGTCTGGGTGAGGGCGGCGCCGCTGCCGCCCGACTCCACCTGGAGGCCCTTGCCGGCCGCCGCCCGGGCGGTGCTGACGACCGCGCGGGCCTGCGCCGCGGGCAGGTCGTCGGGCGAACTGCGGAAGGTCACCGTGGCGTAGGCGGTGCGCCCGTCGTGGCTGATCTGCCCGGCGCCGCCCGGCCCGTAGGGGCCCTGGACGTCGGCGACGCCCGGCAGCCGGGCGACCTTGGCGAGCGTCCGCGTCATGGTCGTGCGGACCGCGGTGGCGCGGACGGTGCCGTCCGGGGTGTGCCAGACGACGGTGTCGGCGTCGCCGGCGCGGTCCGGGAACGCCTTCGCCAGGAGGGCACCGGCCTGCCCGGATTCGGTGCCGGGGACCGCGTAGTCGGTGGAGTACGCGCTTCCGGCGACGCCCGCGGCGACGGCCGTCCCGGTGAGGGCGGCGAGCCAGAGCAGGATCACCAGGAGGCGGCGCCTGAGGCACCAGCGAGCCAGAGCGGTCACGGGCTGCTTCCGGGTCGTGCGCCGATATCTCCCGGTAGCGGGTGGTGCCGAACGCGGACGGACGGGGCGGGGAAGGGGGACGGTGCGGGACCGCGGCGGTCGTCGCCGGCGCCCGGGCCCCGCTTCCGAGTGCAGAGTGTCAGCCGGAAGAGATCCTTTGTCCTCTTTGTGGACTTCCCCACAGAGACGGCGCCGGAGGCAACCTCGCCTGTTTATGGGCCGGTTATTACCGTCAAATACCGTTCCAAATACCCCTTATCGGGCGGAGGTGTGGCGCGCCTGCAAGGACGGGGCCGGCCTCACCGGCCCGCCCCGCCCCGCCCCGCCCCGCCCCGCCTCGTCTCGTCTCACCCGGTGACCGACTCCTTGCCGTTCTCCACGTGACCCATCAGCCGGCGGCGGAAGGAGGCGTCCTCGGCGGCCGTGAGCTCCAGGTCGTACCAGCCGTGCGCGTCACCGGCGGCGTGCGCGACGGTGCGGGTGGCGCCGGCCCGCACGGTCAGCGTGCGGGGCGAGGCGTCCGCGTAGGCCAACGGGGCCAGCGTGACGGTGAGGTCGGTGGCGCCCGGATTGACCAGGGTCAGGTGCAGCTCCCTGCGGGCGGCGTCGATCCGGCTGCTGATCCGGACGCCCGCGGCGGCGCCCTTGGCGCTGCCGGCGAACTCCCGCCGGAACCCGTTGGGCCCGGTCACCGTGAAGCGGTAGGCGCCGCCCTTGACCGGAACTGCCCACTCTGCCGACGTGCGCACGTCCCGGTGCTGCGGCACGTCGAACTCCTCGGCGTACGGGTAGAGCGCCAGGTGCGCCGAGGCACTGCCGGCGTTGCGCACCGCCAGCCGGAAGGTGCCGGCGTCCGGCTCGAAGCCGCCGTCGGCGTCCGGCTGGTAGGGCAGCGCCCGGGCCGGACGGCTGCCGTGCTCCTGCTGGGGCAGCGCCTGGTGCAGCGGCGGCAGCGGCCTCCACCGGCCGCTGAACGCCGGGATCGGGCCGGGCTGGTGGACGGCCGGCTGCCGGCGGCCCCGCGAGAAGTCGAAGGCGGTGGTCAGGTCGCCGCAGACGGTCCGCCGCCAGGCGCTGATGTTGGGCTCCTCGACCCCGGTCCACCGCTCCAGGAACCGGGTGATCGAGGTGTGGTCGAACACCTGCGAGCAGGCGTAGCCGCCCACCGTCCAGGGCGAGATGACGAGCATCGGGACCCGCATCCCGAGTCCGACCGGCTTCCCGTCCCAGAACTCGCCCGCGGTGCCGGCCGGCGGCACCGGCGGCGGCACGTGGTCGAAGAAGCCGTCGTTCTCGTCGTAGGTCAGGAACAGCGCGGTGTGCCGCCAGACCTCCGGGTGGCTGCCCAGCGCGTCCAGGACCTTGTAGACGAGGGTGGCGCTCTCGATGGGCGAGGACGAGCCGGGGTGCTCGGAGTCGGCCGCGGACGGGACGATGTAGGACACCTCGGGGAGTTTGCCGCCGGCCACGTCCGCGGCGAACGCGGCGGCCGTGGAGTGCGGCTCGCCGCGCCGCAGCGCCCGCTCGAACAGGCTCCGCTCGGCCCGGCTCAGGCTCCTGACACCCTCCTCCAGGAGGCCGGCCAGCCGGGTGCGCTCGGCGTCGCCCGCGCCGGCCAGCTTGCCGTAGTAGGCGGTCATGTTGCGCACCCCGTCCACCTTGGCCAGGGCCTTGTGCGCGACCGCCTTGAAGGAGGCGTAGAACTCCAGGTTGTTGTCCGTGAAGTTGTCCCACTCCTGGTAGACCTGCCAGGTGCGGCCGGCCTCCTGAAGGCGCTCGGGGTAGGTCGTCCACGTGTAGCCGGTGTGCTTGTCCTCGTCGTACGCGTCGTTGCCCACCGCCCGCTCGCCGCTGCCCGGCTCGAAGCCGGTCCAGCCGCTGACCAGGTGGTTGCGGTTGGGGCTGGTGGAGGAGTGGATCGAGGAGTGGTACGCGTCGCAGACCGTGAAGGTGTCGGCGAGTTCGTAGTGCAGCGGGACGTCCTGGCGGTCGTAGTGCGCCATGGTGGCGGACGACTTGGCGGCGATCCAGTTGTCCATCCAGCCGTCGTTCCAGGCCCGGTGGCCGCCCGCCCAGCTGTGGTCCAGGTTCCCGATGTACTGGAGGTCCTTCTTCTGGGCGGCGGCCGCCTCGCGCACCGGGAAGGGCAGGACGTGCCGGACACCCAACGGCCCCGGCTGCTCGAAGACCCCGCGGCCCCCGCGCAGTTCCACGGCGTTGCGGTCACCGAAGCCTCGGACGCCGCGCAGCATGCCGAAGTAGTGGTCGAAGGAACGGTTCTCCTGCATCAGCACGACGACGTGCTTGATGTCGCGGAGCCCGCCCCCGCGGTGCCACGCGGGGTGGGCCGCGTCCTGCGCCAGCGCCTGCTGGAGCGACGGCGGCAGCAGCGACCCGGCCACCGCCGCGCCGGCCGCCGCCGCGCCAACTCCCAGTACCCGTCTACGAGATACCTCCGGTGCCACGCCCGACCTCCCAGTCGACAGTCAACGGCCTTCCAATGGTCTTCGGTCGGCCCATTGAGATGGTGCGACGGGGACGGTAATGGACCGCCGTGACATCCGATAGGTATCGGGGTGACATCTTTGGGAACAGCTCGCCGGCGCCTCTCCTCACGGAAGACCCCGGGCTCCCCCAGCCGACCGCCACTCGCACCACACGATCTTGCCCGGCACCCGCTCCTCGACGCCCCACGCGTCCGCCAGCGCCGACACCAGCAGCAGCCCGCGCCCCCACTCCGCATCCTCCGCGCCGCCCCGCTCCGGCACCCGCGGCTCCCCGTCCCCGCTGTCGTGCACTTCCACCCGCAACACGCCGTCCTCCGCCCCCAGCGCCAGCCACAACCGGTATCCGCGTCCCGGCGGGACCCCGTGCAGCACCGCGTTCGTGGCCAATTCGCTCACGCAGAGGACGACCTCGTCCGCCCCGCGCTTGCGGTCCCAGTCGGCGAGCGCACTGCGCGCGAACTCCCTGGCCAGCGACACGGAACGGCGCTCCCGCCGATAGAACGCCGTGCGGACCCGGACCGCCTGAATCTCCTCTTGCATGCCACCAATGTCACTGCCCGTGACTACTCTGGACCACAGCGTGAAGTCGTACAGATGCGATGTACGACTTCACGCCGCATCAGACGGTCACGACGGGGGGAAGGCAAGCCGCATGCACCAGGCGAACAAACCGAAGCGGATCACGTCATGGCACGTGATCGGCGCCCAGCTGAGCCACTTCCGCAAGGCGGCCAGGTTGACGCAACCAGCACTGGCCGAGGCCGTGGGTGTACACGAGGACACCATCGGCTCGATCGAGCAGGGCCGCAGAGCCCTGAAGATCGACCTGGCCGAGGCGTTCGACGAAATCCTCGGTACGAAGGGGGCGTTGGCGGTTGCGGTGGAGAAGGTGCCGGACAAGGAGCGCTTTCCGGCCTTCGTACAGGACTTCGTCGAGTACGAGGCGGACGCGATCTCCCTGCTCTCGTACGAGAACCACGTCATGCCCGGCCTGCTCCAGACCCCGGACTACGCACAGGCCGTCTTCTCGTGCCTCTTCCCGCCCATCAGCGAAGCCGATGCCGCCGAACGACTCTCGGCCCGCCTCGACCGTCAGCAACTGCTCCAACGGGACCCGCCGCCGGTCCTGAACTTCATCCTGGAGGAGGTCGTCCTGCGTCGGCCGATCGGCGATGCGGAGGTGCTGCGGGAGCAGATCAGGCATCTGCGCAGCTGCGCTGAACTCCCCTTCGTCGGACTCCAGATCATGTCCACGAGCCGTAGGAAGCACGCAGGACTCGATGGGCCACTCGTACTCCTGGAAACTCCCGATCACGGCCAACTGGCCTACGTCGAGGGCCAGAGAGTGAGCTTCCTCGTGGACGACCCGGATGAGGTCAGTCTGCTCCAACAGAAATATGGGATGCTGCGATCGCAGGCACTCACACCAGAAGACAGCGTCAGCCTGCTCGACCAACTGGCGGGAGAGGCATGAGCGATCTGGCCTGGTTCAAGTCCAGCTACAGCGGCAGTGCGGGCGGCAACTGCCTCGAAGTCGCCTACACCTGGCGCAAGTCGAGCTACAGCGCCAGCGAAGGCGGCAACTGCCTCGAAGTGGCCACCTGCCCCTCCCCCGGCGACCGCACCACCACCATCCACCTCCGCGACTCCAAGAACCCCGACGGGCCGGTGCTCACCCTCTCGGCCGGTGCCTGGGGTGCGTTCGTCGCGGACGTCGTGCGGTCGTGAGGCAGCGGCGGCTCGGCGCCCACGGGCCGGTCGTCTCCGCGCTCGGCCTGGGCTGCATGGGGATGTCGACGTCGTACGGCGTACCGGACGACGCCGAGTCCGTCCGCACCCTGGACCGGGCGGTCGAGCTCGGTGTGACCCTGCTCGACACCGCGGACGCGTACGGGCGGGGCGCCAACGAGGAGTTCCTCGGCCGGTGGTGGGGAAGCCGGGCGGGCTCCGTACGGGACGGACTGGTCGTCTCGACCAAGTTCGGGCTGCGGCACGACGCGGCCACGGGACGGGTGAACGCGGTCGACGCCTCCGCCGCCTGGGTGCGTACGGCCTGCCACGCCTCCCTGCGCCGCCTGGCGACGGACCGGATCGACCTCTACTACCTGCACCGGCGCGATCCGGCCGTCCCCATCGAGGAGACGGTCGGCGCCATGGCGGAGTTGGTCGCGGAGGGTTCCGTGCGGCATCTCGGACTCAGCGAGGTGAGTCCGGAAACGCTGCGCCGGGCCCACGCCGTCCACCCCATCAGCGCCGTCCAACTGGAGCACTCCCTCTTCACCCGCGAGGTGCTGGAGGGCGAGATGCTGGCGACCTGCCGGGAGTTGGGCGTCGGCGTCGTCGCGTACGCACCGCTCGGGCGCGGGATGCTGACGGGCGCGCTGGCCTCCCGGGACGACCTCACCGCCGACGACGCCCGGCGCCGCTGGCCGCGGTTCGCGGACGAGAACATCGCGCGCAATCTGGCGCTGGTGCGGGCCATCCGCGCCATCGCCGACGCCCTCGGCTGCACCCCGGCACAGGCCGTCCTCGCCTGGCTGCTCGCCCAGGGCGAGGACGTCGTGCCGATCCCCGGCACCAAGCGCCGGACGTACCTGGAGGAGAACGCGGCCGCGGCCGACCTCGCGCTCGACCCGGAGCAGGCGGACCGGCTCCGGGCGGCCGTGCCCGACGGCGCGGTGGCCGGGGAGCGCTACCCGCTCGCCGCCCTGGCCTGACCAGGGCGGGCCGGCGGCGGCTCAGTCGGCCAGCAACGCCGGTGCCAGTGCGCGGAGTTGGTCGAGGCCCAGGCCGCGGTCGGCCGCCAGCGGCTGGACGGCGACGTGGTCGGCGCCCGCGTCGAGGTGTGCGCGGACCCGCCGCCGGATCGCGTCCACGTCGCCCCAGGCCACGAGGGCGTCGACCAGCCGGTCGCTGCCGCCGCCCGCGAAGTCGTCGTCCTCGAAGCCGAACCGGCGCAGGTTTCCCACGTAGTTGGGCAGCTCCAGATAGTGGCGCACGTACTGCTCCCGGGCCTGGGCACGGGCCTCGGCCGGATCGGTCTCCAGCAGCACGGCCAGCTCGGGCGCGAGGAGGGGGCCGGTGCCGAGGACCTCGCGGGCCCGGGCGGTGTGCTCGACCGGCACGAAGTACGGGTGGGCGCCGGCCGCGCGGTCCCGGGCCAGCTCCAGCATCTTCGGGCCGAGGGCAGCCAGCACCCGGGCCGGGGCCGGTTCGGACGTCGGGCCTTCGTAGGAGGCGCCGTCCATCGCGTCGAGGTAGTCCCGCATCGCGGCCAGCGGCTTGGCGTAGGTGTGGCCGCGCACGTTGACGATCGGGGCGTGGCTGGCGCCCAGGCCGAGCAGGAAGCGTCCGTCGTACGCCTCGGCGAGGGTGCGCGCGGCGGAGTTCGCCGCCGCGGCGTCGCGTCCCCAGATGTTGGCGATACCGGTGGCGACGGTGATCCGTCCGGTGGCGGCGAGCAGCAGCCCGGCGTGGCTGAACGCCTCCTTGGAAGCGGGCCCTTCACCGAACCACAGGGCACCGTAGCCGAGCTGCTCGATCTCGACGGCCGCCCGGCGGGCGGTCGCCGCCGGTACCCGGCCCAGTCCGCCGTGCCACACCCCGACCCGACCGATCCGCGAAGCGAGAGCGTGCTGGTCCACCGTTCCTCCACTGTCTCAGGGGCGAAGTTCCTTCTCCGTATCGTGCACAGCGTCCGGTGCGGGCGTGGCATTCCCCCGCACCTGCGCGTTTCCCTCCTCCGTACGGGGCACGCCGCCCCCATACAGGGCACGCTGCCCCCGAACGCGCAGCGGCCGCCCCTCCGAAGAGGAACGGCCGCTGCGCGAGCAGGACGTGCCGGGGTCAGCCCTCGACGCCGAGCTTCTCCAGGATCAGCTCCCGCACCCGGGCGGCGTCGGCCTGGCCGCGGGTGGCCTTCATGACCGCACCGACCAGGGCACCGGCGGCGGCGACCTTGCCGCCGCGGATCTTGTCGGCGATCGCGGCGTTGGCGGCGATCGCCTCGTCCACGGCGGTGCCGAGCGCGCCCTCGTCGGAGACGACCTTCAGGCCGCGCTTCTCGACGACCGCGTCCGGGTCGCCCTCGCCGGCCAGCACGCCCTCGATGGCCTGCCGGGCCAACTTGTCGTTGAGCGAGCCCTCGGCGACCAGTGCGGCGACCCGGGCGACCTGCTCCGCGGTGATCGGCAGCGCGCCGAGCTCCACGCCGTCCTCGTTGGCGCGGCGGGCCAGCTCGCCCATCCACCACTTGCGGGCCGAGGCGGCGTCCGCGCCGGCGTCGGTGGTGGCGACGATCAGGTCGACCGCCCCGGCGTTGAGGATCGACTGCATGTCGAGCGCGGAGACGCCCCACTCCTCGCGCAGCCGGTTGCGGCGGACCCTCGGCAGCTCGGGCAGGGTGGCCCGCAGCTCCTCGACCCACTCGCGGGCCGGGGCCACCGGCACCAGGTCCGGCTCGGGGAAGTAGCGGTAGTCCTCCGCCTCCTCCTTGACCCGGCCGGAGGTGGTGGAGCCGTCGTCCTCGTGGAAGTGCCGGGTCTCCTGGATGATCGTGCCGCCGGAGGAGAGCACCGCGGCGTGCCGCTGGATCTCGTACCGGGCGGCCCGCTCCACGGAGCGCAGCGAGTTGACGTTCTTGGTCTCCGAGCGGGTGCCGAACTTCTCGGTGCCCAGGGGGCGCAGCGAGAGGTTCACGTCGCAGCGCATCTGGCCCATCTCCATGCGGGCCTCGGAGACGCCCAGCGCCTTGATCAGCTCACGGAGCTCGGCCACGTACGCCTTGGCGACCTCGGGCGCGCGCTCGCCGGCGCCCTCGATCGGCTTGGTGACGATCTCGATGAGCGGGATGCCGGCGCGGTTGTAGTCCAGCAGCGAGTGCTGCGCGCCGTGGATCCGGCCGGTCGCCCCACCGATGTGGGTGGACTTGCCGGTGTCCTCCTCCATGTGGGCGCGCTCGATCTGGACGCGGAAGACCTCGCCGTCCTCCAGCTGCACGTCGAGGTAGCCGTCGAAGGCGATCGGCTCGTCGTACTGGGAGGTCTGGAAGTTCTTCGGCATGTCCGGATAGAAGTAGTTCTTCCGGGCGAAGCGGCACCATTCGGCGATGGTGCAGTTCAGGGCCAGGCCGATCTTGATGGCGGACTCCACGCCGGTCGCGTTGACGACCGGGAGGGAGCCGGGCAGGCCCAGGCAGGTGGGGCAGGTCTGCGAGTTGGGCTCGGCGCCCAGGGTGGTTGCGCACCCGCAGAACATCTTGGTGTGGGTGCCGAGTTCGACGTGCACCTCCAACCCCATCACGGGGTCGTAGGTGGCCAGCGCGTCCTCGTACGGCACCAGGTCGGTGACAGTCACGGTGAAACTAACCTCTCAGGTCCGGCGCCGGTCAGCCCGCGAGGACGTCGTCGTCGTTGAGACGGCGCAGTTCGCGGACGAGCAGGGCGACACCGGTGACGATGGCGGCGGCGGAGACGACGGCGTCGACCAGTTGGAGTGTGTCGTGCTCCCCCTTGGCCTTCTTCGCCTGCTTGACGACGCTCACCGCGCCGAACAGCGTGGTGCCGATGGACAGGTAGGTGCCGGGCTTGGACTTCTTGAAGTTCTTGGCCTTGGCCAGCTTTCCACTCACAGCGTCTCCTCCAGCAGGTCGTTGACAGCTCCGCTCACAGCGCCGGCGCTTCCTCGATGAGCGGGTGGCCCCACTTCTCGGTGAGCGCGGACTCGACCGCGGCACCGACCTTGTAGAGCCGGTCGTCGGCCAGGGCCGGGGCGATGATCTGCAGCCCCACCGGCAGCCCGTCCTCGGGGGCCAGTCCGCAGGGCAGCGACATGGCGGCGTTGCCCGCCAGGTTGGCGGGGATGGTGCACACGTCGGCGAGGTACATCGCCATCGGGTCGTCGGTGCGCTCGCCGATCGGGAACGCGGTGGTCGGCGTGGTCGGCGAGATGATCACGTCGACCTGCTCGAAGGCTCGCTCGAAGTCGCGGGTGATCAGCGTGCGGACCTTCTGGGCGCTGCCGTAGTACGCGTCGTAGTAGCCGGAGCTGAGCGCGTACGTGCCGAGCATGATGCGGCGCTTGACCTCGGGGCCGAAGCCGGCCTCGCGGGTCAGGGCGGTGACCTCCTCGGCGGACTTCGTGCCGTCGTCGCCGACCCGCAGGCCGTAGCGCATGGCGTCGAAGCGGGCGAGGTTGGAGGAGCACTCGGAGGGCGCGATCAGGTAGTACGCGGCCAGCGCCAGGTCGAAGGACGGGCAGTCCAGCTCGACGATCTCGGCGCCCAGCTCGGTGAGCAGCGCCACCGACTCGTCGAAGCGCTGCAGGACACCGGCCTGGTAGCCCTCGCCGCGGAACTGCTTGACGACGCCGACCCGCATGCCGTCCACGCTGCCGTTGCGCGCCGCCTCGACGACCGCCGGGACCGGGGCGTCGATGGAGGTGGAGTCCAGCGGGTCGTGGCCGGCGATGGCCTCGTGCAGCAGCGCCGCGTCCAGCACCGTGCGGGCGCACGGGCCGCCCTGGTCCAGGGAGCTGGAGAAGGCCACCATGCCGTAGCGGGAGACCCCGCCGTAGGTGGGCTTGACGCCGACGGTGCCGGTGACGGCGGCGGGCTGGCGGATCGAACCGCCGGTGTCCGTGCCGATGGCGAGCGGGGCCTGGAAGGAGGCCAGGGCGGCGGAGGAGCCGCCGCCGGAGCCGCCGGGGATCTTGGTGAGGTCCCAGGGGTTGCCGGTCGGCCCGTAGGCGCTGTTCTCCGTCGACGACCCCATGGCGAACTCGTCCATGTTGGTCTTGCCGAGGATGACGACGTCGGCGTCCTTGAGCTTCTTGGTCAGCGTGGCGTCGTACGGCGCCATCCACCCTTCGAGGATCTTCGAGCCGACGGTGGTCGGCATGTCCTGGGTGGTGAAGATGTCCTTCAGCGCGAGCGGGACGCCGGCCAGCGGGCCGAGCTTCTCGCCGCGGGCGCGCTTGTCGTCGATGGCGCGGGCCTGGGCCAGTGCGCCCTCCCGGTCCACGTGCAAGAAGGCGTGCACCTTCTCGTCGACGGCCTCGATGCGCGCCAGGTGGGCCTCGGTCACCTCGACGGCGGTGACCTCGCCGGCGGCGATCTTCGCCGCGATCTCGGCGGCGGTGAGCTTGATCAGGTCAGCCATGTCGGTCACTCCTCCCCCAGGATCTGCGGCACCTTGAAACGCTGCTGCTCCTGGGCCGGGGCGCCGGAGAGCGCCTGCTCGGGGGTGAGCGACGGACGAACCTCGTCCGGCCGCATCACGTTGGTCAGGGGCAGCGGGTGGGACGTCGGAGGGACGTCTTGGCCGGCGACTTCGGAAACGCGGGCGACCGCGCCGATGATGTCGTCGAGCTGTCCGGCGAAGTGGTCGAGCTCTTCGTCCTTCAGCTCCAGACGTGCCAGCCGGGCGAGGTGGGCGACCTCCTCGCGCGTGATGCCAGGCATGCAGCGATCCTCTGGTGTTTTCGGCGAAAATTCTGGGCGGAGTGTTCCGGAAGGAGATTTCTGGGCGAATTCTCCGGCGGAGTATTCCGGCCCAATCCTATGGCGTACGGGAACGCTGCCGCGAAACGCTTTCGCCCGACCGCCCCGCGGGGGCGCGGGCGGCCGGACGGCGGCGCCCCGCGGGGCCGGGCGACGGGGCCCGCCCGCGGCCCCGCGCGGCGCCTCCTCACCCGCCGCCAGGGCCCCCGTCCGGGCCGGCGGGACCGGGCTCCTCACCCGGCGGAACGGCGGTGTCCGCGGCCGGGACGCCCGGTGGCGGATCGTTTGTCCTCGTCCCGTCCGCACCGGGTTCCTGCGGACGGGCCGGCGCTCCTGCCGGACCGCCCGGCGCGTCCGGCCCGGGACAGCCCGGTACCGCACCGTCCGGGTCCGGACCGTCCGGCACGGGGACGTCCGGCACGGGGACGTCCGGCACGGGGACGTCCGGCACGGGGTCCGCCGCCCCGGGCACCGCCGGCGCGGCGGCCGGCGGCTCGCTCGGTGCCGCTTCGTCGGATCGCGCTGTGCCGGTCGTGGCTCGGTCGGGTTCGGCTCGGTCGGGTTCGGCTCGGTCGGGTTCGGGTGGGTCGGATGCGCCGTGGTCGGATGCGCCGTGGTCGGGTTCGCGGTGATCGGGTTCGCGGTGATCGGGTTCGCGGTGATCGGGTTCGCGGTGATCGGGGGTGGGTCGGTCCGGTGCGGGCGGGTCCGGGACCGGCTGGTCCGGGTCCGGGGGCTGAGCGGCGGTGTCGGAGCGGGGAGTTGGGACGGCCGGAGGCCGGGTCAGTTGACGACCTGTCCCGAAGGGCGCTCGGCTGCCTTCTCCGCCGCGAGGGCGGTCGTCTCCGACGCACGGCGCCACCCGTGCTCACCGCGGGCCCGTAGCCAGGCCGTGGTCTCGTCCGGTGGCATCGCGGCCGCCACCAGCCAGCCCTGGACGGCGTCGCAGCCGAGGTCGCGCAGCCGCTCCCAGGTCTCGTCGTCCTCGACGCCCTCCGCGACGACCAGGAGCCCCAACGAGTGGGCGAGGTCGAGGGTGCAGCGGACGATCTCGGCGTCCTCGGTGTCCACGGCCAGCCGGGCCACGAAGGACCGGTCGATCTTCAGCTCGCTGACCGGGAGGCGCCGCAGGTGGACCAGCGAGCTGTAGCCGGTGCCGAAGTCGTCCAGGGACATCTTCACGCCGTGGGCGGTGAGCCCGGCCAGGGTGTCGGCGGCCCGCTGCGGGTCCTCCAGCAGGACGTGCTCGGTTATCTCCAGTTGGAGGGCGCCCGGTGGGACCCGATGTCGGGCCAGTCGGGCGGCGACCGCACCGGCGAAGCCCGGCGAGTGCACGTCGCGCGGTGAGACGTTCACCGCGACCGGCACCTCCAGGCCCATCGCCCGCCAGCGCGCCACCTGGGCGAGCGCGGTCTCCAGGACGTACTCGGTCAGCCGGGGCATCAGGCCGGAGGACTCGGCGATGGCGATGAACTCGTCCGGTGGGACCCGGCCGCGGTCCGGATGGACCCACCGCACCAGCGCCTCCAGTCCGGAGACGTGGCCGTCGAAGCGGACCTTGGGCTGGTAGTGCAGCTCCACGTCGCCGGCGTCCAGGGCGCGCCGCAGGTCGCCCAGCAGGCCGAGCCGGTCGGGGGTGTTGCCGTCCCGCTTGGCCTCGTAGAGCTCGACGCCGCTGCGGTCCCGCTTGGCCTGGTACATCGCCACGTCCGCGCGGCGCAGCAGCCCTTCGGCGTCCAGCGCGTGCTCGGGGTAGACCGCGACCCCCGCGCTGGCTTCCAGCACGAGGGTCAGTCCGTCGAGGTCCAGCGGGGAACTGAGGGCCGCGACGAGGTTGCGGGCCACCCGCTGGGAACTGGTCAGGGAGTCGGTGGCGGGCAGGAGGACGGCGAACTCGTCGCCGCCCAGCCTCGCGGCCTCGGCGCCGCGCGGGAGCGCGTGCCGCAGCCGGTCGGCGATCTGCAGGAGCAGGCGGTCGCCGGCGAGGTGCCCGAGGGTGTCGTTGACCGAGCGGAAGCGGTCGAGGTCGATGAGGACGAGGGCGGCCCGGGTGCCGGCCCGCTCTGCCTCGTCCAGGGCCGTCCAGGTGCGCTCCAGCAGCCACTGACGGTTGGGCAGGCCGGTGAGCGGGTCGCGCAGTTGCTCCTCGGCCCTGGCCCGGGCTATCCAGAGCGTGGAGTCCAGCGCGATCAGCGGGACCGCGAACAGCGGGAGCAGCAGCGGGGCGCCCACCGCACAGACCGCGATCAGCGGCGAGATGCCGAGCAGGGCGACGCCGACCAGGGCCTGACGCACCATCGCCGTGCGGGCGATGGCCGGCAGGCCGCCGTCGAGCGGCAGCCGACTGCACCAGAGCAGCCCCCGGCTGACGAGGAGGTAGCCGCCCGCCGTCACGACGACCTCGGGCAGGACCGAGAGGTCCCACGCCTCGGGTGTCCAGGGCTGGCGGACGCCGGGGTGGACCCCGCAGACGGCCAGGCCGAGCCCCGCCGCACCGATGCCGAGGACGTCAACGGCCCCGTGGACCAGGGCCTGTCGCCAGCGCTGGCGTCGGGCGGCGCCGACCAGGATCACGACGGAGAGGCTCACCAGGACGGCCGACACCCAGCCGTAGAGGAGCAGTACGGCGAGGGCCAGGGCGGCTCCGGAGCCGGTGCCGCCCCACCACCGGTCCCGGCCGAGGGCGACCAGGTGGCCGACGAGGACGCCGGTCAGGACGGCCAGCGCCCAACCGACGGGCCCGGCGGGGAACAGCGGCTCGCCGCCGCCGAGGGTGTACAGCACTCCCGCGGCGAGCGTCACGCCCGCCGCCATGACGAGGGCCGCGGGCAACGCAGGCACCACGAGCCGGCGGAGCCGCGACGCCGGAGCGGCGCTGTCGGTCGGTTTCATTCCGATCCCTCTCACAGCCGGCTGTGCCCGCGCCACGGCAGGCGCACACGTCAACAGTAGGCCGCGGAAGGCTGTTGCGGGCAGCGATCCGCAGCGGTTGCCCGAATGCGACCCGGCCTCCCGGATCAATCTGGTATGCGCCGATGGGGTGACACCTCACTCCTCCTCAGGCGGAGTGACAGCTACCGCTCGTGCTGCCTCGGGACCCTGCTCCAGCAGCACAGCGAAGCCATCATCGTCCAGCACGGGGACCTTCAACTGCATGGCTTTGTCGTACTTCGAACCGGGGTTGTCGCCCACCACTACGAATCCGGTCTTCTTGGAAACGGATCCGGTCACCTTCGCTCCGAGAGCCTGCAACGCTTCTTTCGCGCCATCTCTCGTGTGTGACTGAAGTGTGCCCGTTACCACGACGGTGACGCCTTCCAATGGACGCGGGCCCGCATCACCCGTCTGCTCCTCCTCCATCCGGACGCCCGCGGCCCGCCAGCGCTCGATGATCTCCTGGTGCCAGTCCACGGCGAACCACTGCTTGAGCGACGCCGCGATGGTGCCGCCGACGCCGTCCACGGCGGCCAGTTCCTCCTCGCTGGCGTCCCGGATCCGGTCGATGGAGCGGAACTCGCGGGCCAGCGCCTGCGCCGCGACCGGGCCCACGTGACGGATCGACAGGCCGGTGAGGATCCGGGCCAGCGGGCGCTCCTTGGCGGCCTGGATGTTCTCCAACATGGCGAGGGTGTTCTTCTTCGGCTCGCCCTTCTGGTTGGCGAAGAAGGTGACGACCTTCTCCTCACCGGTCTTCGGATCGCGCTTGGGCAGACCGGTGTCCGGGTCCAGGACGTGGGACTTGATGGGCAGCAACCGCTCGACGGAGAGGTCGAAGAGGCCGCCCTCGTCCGTCAACGGCGGCTCGGCGGGCTCCAGGGGCTGGCTGAGCGCGGTGGCGGCGACGTAGCCGAAGTTCTCGATGTCGAGGCACTTGCGGCCGGCGAGGTAGAACAGCCGCTCGCGGATCTGGGCGGGGCAGGACCGGGCGTTGGGGCACCGCAGGTCGATGTCGCCCTCCTTGGCGGGCTGGAGCGCCGAACCGCACTCGGGGCACTCGGCGGGCATCACGAACTCCCGCTCGGTGCCGTCCCGCAGGTCCACCACCGGGCCCAGGATCTCCGGGATGACGTCGCCGGCCTTGCGGATGACGACGGTGTCCCCGATGAGGACGCCCTTGGCCTTGACCACGTCCTGGTTGTGCAGGGTGGCGAACTCCACCTCGGACCCGGCGACGGTGATCGGCTCGACGACGGCGTACGGCGTGACCCGGCCGGTGCGGCCGACGCCGACGCGGACGTCCACCAGCTTGGTGTTGACCTCCTCCGGCGGGTACTTCCAGGCGATCGCCCAGCGCGGCGCCCGCGAGGTGGCGCCCAGCCGGCCCTGGAGCCGGATCTCGTCGAGCTTGACCACGACGCCGTCGATCTCGTGCTCGACGGCGGTGCGGCGGGTCTCGGGGTCGCCGTAGTGGGCGATGAACTCCCGCACCGCGGCGAGCGAGTCGACGACGCGGTTGTGCGAAGCGGTGGGCAGGCCCCACTCCTGGAGCAGGTCGTACGCCTCGGAGAGGCGGTCGATCTCCAGGCCGTCGCGGGCGCCGAGGCCGTGCACGACCATGTGCAGCGGGCGGGTGGCGGTGACCTTGGGGTCCTTCTGGCGCAGCGAACCGGCCGCGGCGTTGCGGGGGTTGGCGAACGGGGGCTTGCCGTCGGCCACCAGGCGCTCGTTGAGCTCCAGGAACTTCTCCATCGGGAAGTAGACCTCCCCGCGGACCTCGACGAGTGCGGGGACCCGGTCGCCGGTGAGGCGGTGCGGGATCTCGGCGATGGTGCGGACGTTGGGCGTGATGTCCTCGCCGGTGCGGCCGTCGCCGCGGGTGGCGGCGCGGGTGAGCCGGCCGTGCTCGTAGGTGAGGTTGACCGCGAGGCCATCGACCTTCAGCTCGCACAGGAAGTGGTAGCCGGCGCCCTTCGCATCGCCGCCCAGTTCGCCGGCGATCCGCTCGGCCCAGGCCGACAGCTCCTCGTCGTCGAAGGCGTTGTCCAGCGAGAGCATCCGCTCGCGGTGTGCGACCTCGGTGAACTCCGTGGCGTAGGAGCCGGCGACCTTCTGGGTCGGCGAGTCCGGCGTGCGCAGCCCGGGATGGGTCTCCTCCAGGGCCTCCAGGGCGCGCAGCAGCTTGTCGAACTCCGCGTCGCTGACGACCGGGGCGTCCTTCACGTAGTACCGGAAGCGGTGCTCCTCGATCTGCTCAGCGAGCTGCGCGTGCTCCTCCCGTGCCGCGGCGGGCACCTCGGATGCCGCTGCGTGCTGTTCGCCAGCCACCGTCTTGTCCTCCCGTGTCCTGTCAGGGCGGTCACTCAGGGTTGTCCGCAAGCGACCTCGCCGCCCGGACGCAGTGGGCGAGGACCTCTCGGGCGTAGGCGGGCGAGGCGCCCGCCAGACCGCACGACGGGGTGACCACCACGGACTCCGCGAGGAGCCCCGGTGCCAGCCCCAGCCTGCGCCACAGCGTCCGGACACCCATGACGCTACCGGCAGGGTCTGACAATCGACCGTCCACGCCCGGCACCACGCCCGCGAACAGTGCGGTACCGCCCTCGACCGCCTCGCCGAGCACCTCGTCCTCACGCTCGGTGAGCAGGGTGGCGTCGAACGAGATGCCGGTGGCGCCGGCCCGCCGCAGCAGCGCGAACGGCACCTCGGGGGCGCAGGAGTGGACCACGACCGGTGCGCCGTCCGCGACCCCGACGAGGTCGCGCAGCGCGCCCTCGACGACCGCGCGGTCCACGGCCCGGTGGGTGCGGTAGCCGCTCGCGGTCCGCACCCGCCCCTGGAGCACCGCGGTCAGTGACGGCTCGTCGAGTTGCAGGACCACCTCGGCGCCCGGCACCCGGCGCCGGACCTCCGCGAGGTGGCCGCGCAGCCCCTCGGCGAGGGACTCCGTGAGATCGCGGCAGGCCCCGGGGTCGCCGAGCGCCACCTCGCCGTTGCGCAGTTCGAGGGCGGCGGCCAGCGTCCACGGGCCGACCGCGGAGACCTTCAGCGGTCCGGTGTAGCCCTGGGTGAACTCCTCCAGGGCGTCGAGGTCCTCGCCGAGCCAGGAGCGCGAGCGCCGGGTGTCGCGACCGGACCGGTCGCTGATCCGCCAGCCGCTGGGCTCCACGTGGGCGTAGAGCTCGACGAGCAGGCCCAGGGTCCGCCCGATCATGTCGGCGCCGGGCCCCCGGGCGGGGAGTTCGGGCAGATGGGGGAAGTCCTCCAGCGATCCGGTGACGGTCTTCGCTGCTTCGCGCGCGTCGCCGCCCGGCATCGATCCGATGCCGGTCGCCGCGCCCGCGGCCCACTTGTGCCTGGTGTTCTCGCTCACCCAGGAAGGGTATGCGGCGGCGGGCCGGGCGGGTTGCCCCAGCCCCGTCCGGTCCGCACCCGGCCCGCGCCCGGTCCGCCGGTGGTGGGACCGGCCGGTCCGTGGGGCGGTCAGCTCCGCCGGCGGAGGCCGAGCCAGCCGAGCAGCGCCGCGGCCGCGAGGGCCAGCGCGGTCAGGGCGAAGGCGTATCCGGTCCCCTGGTAGGCGCCGCCCGCGCCGGTCAGCACCGCGCCCATGCCGGCGATGCCGACCAGCGAGCCGACCTGCCGGTTGGCGTTGAGGGTCGCGCTGCCGATGTCGGCGTGCTCGCGGCCGGCGGCCTCCATCAGGACGCCGGTCATCGCCGGGGAGCTGATGCCGCTGGCGAGGTTGGTGACGGCCAGCACCGCGGCGATCACCCCGTACGGCAGGGACGGCGACAGGACGAGGAAGAGCAGCAGGTAGCCGGCGGCGGAGAAGGCCAGGGAGGCGGTGAGGGCGGTCCGGTTGCCGGTGCGCGGGGCGATCCGGGTGTAGAGGACGTTGCCGAGCGGGAGGACCAGGACGGCCGGGAGCATCTGCAAGCCGGCCGTCACCGCGCTGGCGCCGCGCCCGGTCTGGAGGAAGAGGCCGAGGACGAACAGGGCGCCGTAGAAGGCGAAGTTGAAGAGGAAGCCGACGGCGTTGGCGGCGCTGAAGCGGCTGTCGGCGAAGAGCGCGACGGGCAGGACGGGGGTGCGGGCGGTCCGTTCCCGGAGCACGAACCCGGCGGCGGCGAGGACGGTGACCGCGAAGGCGGCGAGGACGGCGGGCGCGGTCCAGCCGGTGGCGGGGCCCTCGATGAGCGCGTAGCTGAGGGCGCCGAGGGCGAGCAGGCCCAGGACGTGGCCGCTGCCGCCGAGGGGTGCGCCGGTGCCCGGGACCGGCGTGATCACCCGGCGGGTGAGCAGCAGTCCCAGGATGCCGATGGGGAGGTTGACCAGGAAGATGCTGCGCCAGCCGAGGGTGCCGACGAGCAGGCCGCCGAGGGTCGGGGCCAGTCCGACGGAGGTGGAGACGATCGCGGACCAGATGCCGAGCACCTTCGCCCGGCGGGCCGGCTCGGGGAAGGCGTTCATCAGCAGCGACAGTGAACTGGGCATGAAGAGTGCGGCGCCCGCCCCCTGGGCGAGGCGGGCCGCCACCAGGGCGCCGCCGCCCGGCGCGGCGGCGCCCAGCAGGGACGCGACGGTGAAGACGGCGAGTCCGGCGAGGTAGGTCCGCCGGGCGCCGAACCGCTTGGCCAGCGAGCCGGCGAGCAGCAGCAGCGCGGCGAAGGAGAGGACGTAGCCGTCGACGACCCAGGTGAGGCCGGACATGGTCAGTCCGAGTCGGGCCTGGAGGTCGTGCGCGGCGACGTTCATGATGCCGGTGTCCAGGCTCGCCATCACGAACCCGAGGGCCAGGACGACGAGTTGGACGCCGCCGCGGGCGGGCGCGGGACGGGTCGGGGTGCTCGCCGTGCCGCGCGGCGCCGCTGTCTCAGTGATCATGCAATTAGTTATAGCTGTATCTAATTGCCGCCGTGATAGTTACAGCTATAACTTTACTGAAGGCATACCGAAGGCCCCCGGAGTGCGCCCCGGGGGCCTGTGAGGAGCGGGCTAGCCGGCGATCCGGCCCAGCGCCCTGAGCAGTTCGTCGCGGAGCGCACCGCGCTCGTCGTGCGAGAGGTGGTCCAGCGGCGACGCGGTGCCCATCCGCCGCAGCAGGTCCAGCCGCAGCTCGCGACCGGCCTCGGTCAGCACCAGCTGCTTGGCCCGGCCGTCCGCGGGGTCCGGGCGGCGCACCACCATGCCCTGCTTCTCCAGCTTGGAGATGACGTAGGTGACGTTCGGCGGCTCGCAGCACAGCACCGCGGCCAGCTCCCGCGCGGTCTTCGGCTCGCCCAGCTCCTCCAGCGCCTTGGCCTGGGTCGGCGTCAGGTCCAGCTCCGCGATCCGGCTGCGCTGGTGGGCGTCCAGGCGGCGGCCCAACTCGGTGACGAGCCCCCGGATCTCCCGGAACCCGCACCCCGCCGCGGCGGAGGTCTTCGCTTCGGTGGTCGCCCTAGACGTGGTCACCCCGAAAGCGTACGTCGCCCCCGTGCGGTGCACGGGGGCGAGGGGCGGCCGGGCCGCCGGGGCGGCCCCGGGGACCCGGAGGCCCGGGGGCCGCAGGCGGTCACCGGCCCGGCCGGACCACCACGTCCTTGAGCTCCGCGTCCCGCGGCAGGTCGATCGCGGTGAGGATGGCCGTGGCCACCGACTCCGGGTCGATCCACCGGGTCGGGTCGTAGTCCTTGCCCTCCTGGCGGTGGGTGCTCTCCTGCATGGGCGTGGCGGTGCGCCCCGGGTAGACCGAGGTGACCCGCACGCCGTTGCCGTGCTCCTCGGCGCGCAGCGCATCGGCGAGCGCCTTCAGGCCGTGCTTGCTCGCCGCGTACCCGCCCCAGTTGGCGTGCGCCTCCAGCCCGGCCCCGGAGTTGACGAAGACCACGTGGCCCTGCGCCAGCCGCACCAGCGGCAGCAGCAGGCGGGTGATCTCGGCCGGCGCGACGAGGTTGACGGCGAGCTGCCGCTGCCACGCCTTGGCCGGCAGGTCGCCGACCGCGCCCAACTCGATGACGCCCGCGACGTGCTGGATGGAGTCGAGGCGGGTCGGCAGCTTCTGGTGGCCGAGCGCCCAGTCGAGCTTCTCGGGGGTGGCGAGGTCGCCGACGAGGAGCTGCGCCCCGGGGAACTGCTCGGTCAGCTCCTTGGCCCGGCGGAGGTCCCGGGCCAACAGCCAGAGTTCCTCGCCGCGCTCGGCCAGCCGCCGTGCGACCGCCGCTCCGATGCCGGATCCGGCGCCCGTGATCAAGTGCGTACCCATGGCAGCGATCCTACGGCGTGCCCGCGGGCCGGCGGGTCACTTCCGGACGCGCACCCGATCCTCCAGGTAGGCCAGCGCCGCCGCCCCGTCGTCGGCGAAGAACACCAGGTCGGAGAGGGGGATCGGCAGGAAGCCCTCCGCCTCCATCCGCTCGAACTGGGCCTTGAGCCCGTCGTAGAAACCGGCGGTGTTCAGCAGCACCACCGGCTTGGTGTGCATCCCGTGCTTGCGCAGCTCCAGGATCTCGGTCGCCTCGTCCAGGGTGCCGGTGCCGCCCACCATCACCACGATGGCGTCGGCACGGGCCAGCAGCTGCGCCTTGCGCTCGGCGAGGTCCCTGGTGACGACCATCTCGTCGGCGCCGGCCCGCGCCTTGTGCGCGAGGAACTCCACCGAGACGCCGAGGAGCGCGCCGCCGGCCTCCTGGACGCCGTCCGCCATGACCTTCATCAGGCCGGTGTCCGAACCGCCCCACACCAGGGCGTGACCGCCCTCGCCGATCGCCTCGGCGAACTTCCGGGCGGGCTGGACGTAACGGTCGTCGAGGTCGGCGGCGGAGCAGAAGACGCAGATGTTCATGCCGTTCAGCCTACGGGGCGCGGTACCGGCGCCCCGCAGCGGCGGGAACGGTGCCGGGCCCGGCCACGGGGGTTCCCGCGGCCGGGCCCGGCACCGGACCTTTAGATCAGGCCCTGGTCCAGCATCGCGTCCGCGACCCGCTCGAAGCCGGCGATGTTGGCGCCCGCCACGTAGTCGCCGGGCAGCCCGAAGCGCTCGGCGGTCTGGAAGCAGGTGTCGTGGATCCCGCGCATGATGGCGGCGAGCTCGCCCTCCGCGCGCTCGAACGTCCACGCCTCGCGGGCGGAGTTCTGCTGCATCTCCAGCGCGCTGGTCGCCACGCCGCCGGCGTTGGCGGCCTTGCCCGGGCCGAAGGCGACGCCGGCCTCCTTCAGGAGCGCCACCGCCTCCGGGGTGGTGGGCATGTTGGCGCCCTCGGAGACCGCCTTGACGCCGCCCCGGACCAGGATCCGGGCGGCGTCCGCGTCGAGCTCGTTCTGCGTGGCGGACGGCAGGGCCACGTCGCAGGCGACGTCCCAGACGCTGCCGCCGGCGACGTACTTCGCCGAGGCGCCGCGCCGCTCGGCGTAGTCGCTGACCCGGCCGCGCTCGACCTCCTTGATCTGCTTGAGCAGCGCGAGGTCGATGCCCTTCTCGTCGACGACGTAGCCGCCCGAGTCGGAGACGGTCAGCACGTTGGCGCCGAGCGCCTGGGCCTTCTCGATGGTGTAGATGGCGACGTTGCCGGAACCGGAGACCACCACCTGCTGGCCGTCCAGCTCCTCACCGCGCTGCTTGAGCATCTCCTCGGTGAAGAGCACGTTGCCGTAGCCGGTGGCCTCGGTGCGGGCCTTGGAACCGCCCCATTCCAGGCCCTTTCCGGTCAGAACGCCGGCCTCCCAGCGGTTGGTGATCCGCCGGTACTGGCCGAAGAGGTAGCCGATCTCCCGACCGCCGACGCCGATGTCGCCGGCGGGCACGTCGGTGTGCTCGCCGAGGTGGCGCTGGAGCTCGGTCATGAAGGACTGGCAGAAGCGCATCACTTCGGCGTCCGACTTGCCGTGCGGGTCGAAGTCGCTGCCGCCCTTGCCGCCGCCGATGTTCAGCCCGGTCAGGGCGTTCTTGAAGATCTGCTCGAAGCCGAGGAACTTCACGATGCCGAGGTTGACCGAGGAGTGGAACCGCAGGCCGCCCTTGTACGGGCCGAGGGCGCTGTTGAACTCCACCCGGAAGCCGCGGTTGACGCGGATCCGCCCGGCGTCGTCCTGCCAGGGCACCCGGAACATGATCTGCCGCTCGGGTTCGACCAGCCGCTCCAGGACCTTGGCGTCCGCGAACTCGGGCCGGGCGTCGAGCACCGGCGCCAGGGTTTCCAGGACCTCCAGAGCCGCCTGGTGGAACTCCGCCTCGCCGGGGTTCCGACGGATCAACTCGGCGTGCAGGGAAGCCAGCCCGGTGGTCAGACCACCGTGCTTGACCTCAGATTGAACAGTCGACATGACTTCCGTTCCCTTCGTGGCCGACGAAAGCCGCGTGCCGTCCGGATCGCCGTTGAACCGTCGACGCGGGGCCTTGGATGTCCCGTCGCGCTGCGCCGACTTTATGCGCCGGGCCCCGGAGGATCGAGGGCGGGGGTACCCGCCACGCCAACCTGTACGCGATTTCCCCAACTCCCGCGCCGCTCCGTTTCAGACAACGGCCGGCGCGGCGGCCGGCGCGGGCGGCGCCTCCCCGGGCGCGCCGGAGCCGGCCCCGGGGCCGTTCGCCGCCTCGGCCTCGGCCGTGACCAACTGCTCCATCGGCGCGGCGCCGGCGCCGCCGGCGATCACCATGGCCAGCAGGAGCGCGACCACCGTGAGCACCGTGCCCAGCCAGACCATGGTGTGGACCGGCAGGAGGTAGACGCCGACGATCTTGACCACGCACTCGGTCAGCAGCACGCTCCCCCAGATCGTCGAGAACCGCCGCTCCAGCTGCCGGAAGCGCGCGCTCCCGCCCCGCAGCCGGTCCCAGGCCGCCTCCGCCGCCGGGCCGCCCTTCGTCACCCAGGGCTTGAGGCCGGCGCTCATCAGGGGCCGGCCGGCGGCCACCGAGACCAGCACCGCGATCCCGACGACGCTGCTGACGCCGCTGTCCTTGGCCATCATCAGCCGGGCGTCACCGGTCAGGGTGCTGGTCAGCAGCCCCACCGCGTTGACGACGAGGATCAGCAGCGCGAGGCCGTTGACGCTGCGCTCACGGACCAGGCCCCAGGCCGTGCGCGCCGCCGGGACCACGCTGCTCCAGGCCAGCGCGGCGACGTCGGACATGCCGAAGCCGCCGCTGAGGACGTAGTACGCGGCCGTCGGAATGCCGGCGTCGACCACCAGCGGCGTGAGGGCCTGCACGAGCTGACGGCCGGCGGACTGCTGCTGACTCACCACGGACTCCCCCGAGTTGGGCTCCGCACGGCGCCGAGTGCGCCGTGCCGGACGTCCCAAGCTTCCGGCAGCACGGCACCCGGCCGGCAGTCCCGGCCGTCCCGTCTTCGCGATGACATTTGTCAGTGCCGGGCCGGGGCCCTGGTGCGGGACGGCCTGGTGCGGCCCGTGGTGTCGGTGGGGTCAGCCGGCCTGTTGCGGCGCCGTCGCGGCGGGGGCCGGGCGGCGCGTGGTGGTGGCGATCGTCGCCGAACCGACCACCCGGGTCCCGTCGTAGAGGACGACGGCCTGACCGGGGGCGACACCGCGGACCGGTTCGGTGAAGGTGACGCGCAGGGTGTCGTCGACGACCTCCGCGCTGACCTCGGTCTCGCCGCCGTGGGCGCGGAGCTGTGCGGTGTAGCCGGCCGGGCCGGACTCCGGCGGGCGGCCGCACCAGCGGGGGCGGATCGCGGTGAGCGCCGTCACGTCGAGGGAGGCGGCCGGGCCGACCGTGACGGTGTTGTCCACCGGGGAGATGTCGAGGACGTAGCGCGGCTTGCCGTCCGCGGCCGGGGTGCCGATGCGCAGCCCCTTGCGTTGGCCGATCGTGAAGCCGTAGGCGCCGTCGTGGGTGCCCAGGACCTCGCCGGACTCGTCGACGATGGGGCCCTCGGCGGCCCCCAGGCGCTTGGCGAGGAAGCCCTGGGTGTCGCCGTCGGCGATGAAGCAGATGTCGTGGCTGTCGGGCTTCTTGGCGACGAACAGGCCGCGGCGGGCGGCCTCTTCGCGGATCTCGGACTTGGTGGTGGGGGTGTCGCCGAGCGGGAACAGGGCGTGCGCCAGCTGGCGGTCGTCGAGCACGCCGAGGACGTAGGACTGGTCCTTGGCCATGTCGGCGGCGCGGTGCAGCTCGCGGGAGCCGTCCTCGCGCAGGATCACCTGGGCGTAGTGGCCGGTGCACACCGCGTCGAAGCCCAGGGCGAGCGCCTTGTCCAGGAGGGCGGCGAACTTGATCTTCTCGTTGCAGCGCAGGCAGGGGTTCGGCGTGCGGCCGGCCTCGTACTCGGCGACGAAGTCCTCGACCACGTCCTCGCGGAAGCGCTCGGCGAGGTCCCAGACGTAGAACGGGATGCCGATCACGTCGGCGGCGCGGCGGGCGTCGTGGGAGTCCTCGATGGTGCAACAGCCGCGGGCGCCGGTGCGGAACGACTTGGGGTTCTCGGACAGCGCGAGGTGGACCCCGGTGACGTCGTGGCCGGCCTCGGCGGCGCGGGCCGCGGCGACGGCGGAGTCCACGCCGCCGGACATGGCGGCGAGGACGCGGAGACGGCGGGGGGCGGCGGCATCAGTCATAGCCCCTCAAGAGTAGACGGAACCGGAACGCGCCCGGAAAGCGTTGTGGAGGGCATGGCGGCGACGGATGAGGCGCGGGACGAGGAACGACGGCCTGCGGCCGGGGAAACCGGGACAACCGGGGAAGCCGGAGAAGCCGGAGAAGCCGGAGAAGCCGGGGAATCCGGAAAAAGGGGCCCCGCGGACGGGGAACGGGACGGCGGGCGGCCCGGCGCGGCCGGGGCTGAGGCCGGGGCGGAGGCCAAGGCGAGCGCCGGCGCGCGGCCGGCCGGGCGGCGGCTCACCCGGCGGCGGGCGCTGCTGCTCGGCGGCGGTGCCGCGGTGGCCGCCGGGGCGGCCGCGGTCGCCGCCCGCGAGGAGTTGGCGTACTGGTGGTGGCGGCTGCCCGGGAACGGCCGGCCCCGCAAGGAGGGCGAGGTGGACTTCGCCGGTGCGCAGTGGTCGGCCGCGTCCCCGGCCAACTACCGGCAGGCCAGCCGGCCGGACGACTACACCGTCGACCGGGTGGTGGTGCACGTCGTGCAGGGCAGTTTCGCCACCGCGCTGAAGGTCTTCAAGGACCCCTTCCACGAGGCGTCGGCGCACTACGTCGTCCGCGGTGACGGGCACGTCGCGCAGACCGTCCGCGAGCTGGACGTGGCCTTCCACGCCGGGAACCGCGGCTACAACGAGCGCAGTGTGGGCATCGAGCACGCGGGGTTCGTGGACCGGCCGGAGTCCTTCACCGCGGACATGTACGCCGCGTCGGCCCGGCTGACGGCCGGGATCTGCCGCCGGTACGACTTCCCGGCCGACCGCGACCACGTCGTCGGGCACGTCGAGGTGCCGGGCACCGACCACACCGACCCCGGGCCGCACTGGGACTGGGACCGCTACCTGGCGCTGGTCCGGGCGGAGCTGCGCCGGCCGGCGGGCCGGGCGTGACGCCCGGCCGGCCCGGCCCGGCTAGCTGAGTCCGGCGCCGCGGGCCCGCTCCACCACCGGACCGATGACCTCCGCCAGCGCCGCGACGTCCTCGGCGGTGGAGGTGTGGCCCAGCGAGAAGCGCAGCGTGCCGCGCGCGAGGTCCTGCGACATCCCGGTGGCCAGCAGGACGTGACTGGGCTGGGCGACGCCGGCGGTGCAGGCGGAGCCGGTGGAACAGGCGATGCCCTGGGCGTCCAACAGCAGCAGCAGGGAGTCGCCCTCGCAGCCGGGGAAGGTGAAGTGGGCGTTGGCCGGCAGCCGGCCGGCCGGGTCCGGGTCGCCGCCCAGGAGGGCGTCGGGCGCGGCGGCCCGCACGGCCTTGATGAGGTCGTCGCGGAGCGCGCCGATCTCGCGGGCGAACTCCGCCCGGTGCGCGACGGCGTACCGGCCGGCCGCGGCGAACGCGGCGATGGCCGGGGTGTCGAGGGTGCCGGAGCGGACGTGGCGCTCCTGGCCGCCGCCGTGCAGCACCGGTACGGGGGCGTGCTCGCGGCCCAGCAGCAGCGCGCCGATCCCGTACGGCCCGCCGATCTTGTGGCCGGAGACGGTCATCGCGGCCAGCCCGGAGGCGGCGAAGTCGACGTCGAGCTGGCCGACCGCCTGGACCGCGTCGGCGTGCAGCGGGACCTCGAACTCCCGGGCCACCTCGGCGAGTTCGCGGATCGGCTGGACCGTGCCGATCTCGTTGTTGGCCCACATCACGGTGGCCAGTGCGACGTCGGCGGGGTTGCGGGCGAGCGCCTCGCGCAGCGCCTCGGCGTGCACCCGGCCGAGGGCGTCGACCGGCAGCCAGTCGACGGTGGCGCCCTCGTGCTCGGCGAGCCATTCGACGGCGTCCAGGACGGCGTGGTGCTCGACCGGGCTGGCCAGGATCCGGGTGCGCGCCGGATCGGCCGCCCGGCGGGACCAGTACAGGCCCTTCACCGCGAGGTTGTCGGCCTCGGTGCCGCCCGCCGTGAAGACGACTTCGCTGGGACGGGCACCCAGGGAGGACGCGAGTGATTCCCGCGCCTCCTCGACGGTGCGCCGGGCCCGCCGGCCGGCGGCGTGCAGGGAGGAGGCGTTGCCGGTGACGGTCAGCTGGGCGGTCATCGCCTGCACCGCCTCCGGGAGCATCGGGGTGGTGGCGGCGTGGTCGAGGTAAACCATGGTGCGCCGATTCTACGAGCCCCTCGGGGGCGCGTGCCCCGCGCGGGGGCGCATCCCCCAGGGCGCACGCCGATGACTTCACAGTGGACAGAAGTGTACAGTTCTGTACATGCCTGAGACCTATGCGATGACAGAGGCGCGGACCCGCTTCGGCTCGCTCGTCCGCCGGACCGCACTCACCCGCGAGCGCATCACCATCACCGACCACGGGCAGCCCGCGGCGGTGTTGATAAACCCCCAGGAGTTGGCGGACCTCGAGGACGCCCTCGCACTCGCCGAGTACCGCGCCCGCCAGGCCGCCGGAAAGGTCCACGGCGTACCGCACGAGGAAGCGCGCGCACGCCTCGGCCTGGAGGGCGCGTGACCTACACGGTCATCTGGGACGAGCCCGCAGTGGGCCGGGTGGGCTGACACCGCCCCCGTCGCCCCGACCACCAAGGGGCACGCCTTGGCGGCCCGCGCCCCCAGGGCGCGGCTGCGGCCGATCGGGGCGCGGGCCAGCTCGTGCAGGAGGTGGCGCCGGGCGAACGGGCGGTGGCGTTGCGGGAGTTCGCGGGGTGGTCCGGCGCGCCGGGGCCGGCGGGCGGTTACTGCGCCAGGACCGTGCGGGCCAGTTGGCGGGACTGGGCGACCAGGCGGTCGGCGGAGTCCCAGACCTCGGCGTCCTCCTCCAGGAAGCCGCCGGCCAGGTTGCGGGTGACGATGGACACCCGCAGCGGACCGGGGGCCGGGCGGTGCCGGACGTGGCAGGTCAGCTCGACGGTGGGGACCCAGCCGCTCAGGCCCATCTCGAAGGCGGTGGGCGGCAGGCCGTCGACGGCCAGGAGGAGGGAGAGCGGATCGGGCTCGCGGCCGTCGGCCAGGCCGAACCAGCCGCGCATCTCCCCCTTGCCGGAGGGCGCGCCCACCGCCCAGCCCACGGTCGCCGGGTCCAGCCGGATGTCCAGGCGCTCGGTGATCGCGGTGCTGCCGGGAATGGCCGGCCGGTCGCCGGGGGCGCTGTCCGTGCCCAGGCAGTGCTCGTAGGGCGGGATGGCCGGCGGCTTGGCGGTGGTGCGGACGTCGTCGGGGAGGGCGGCGAGGTCTCCGTAGGTGGCGAGCACCCGGATCCGTTCGACCTCGGTGCCGTCGTCGGCGAACTGGACCAGGGTGGCGGTGCCGGTGGACAGCGTGCGGCCGGTGCGGACCACCTCGGTGCGGACGACGGCGGGGCCGGGGGCGGAGGCCGTCAGGTAGTGCGCGGTGAGGGTGAGGGGGTCCGGGTGCGGGAGCGCGTCGCCCAGGGCGCGGCCCAGCAGGGCGAGGAGGTAGCCGCCGTTGACGGCGTTGATGATCGTCCAGCCCGCGGAGAGGTGGGCGTCGTAGACGCCCGGGGCGCGCCGGGTGACCGCGGTGTCGCGGTCGAACTCGCTGTTTCCTGCGGTCACCGATGCCATGGCGGCACGCTACACGGATTCATTACCGACCGGTAGTGTCAATTTCAAGGAACGGGACGGGGGTCGGACTCGGCACGCGCCCGGAGTGATCGACTCCGCGGCTGTCATCATGACCGCATGCTTCACGTGCTCTACCTGGTCGGCGTCTCGGCCTTCGCCGCGAGCGGCGTGCTGGCGGCCTACCGCGCCAACATGGACCCGTTCGGCGGCCTGGTCCTCGCGTTCGCCGCGTCCATCTCCGGCGGAACGCTGCGCGACCTGATCCTGGACCGGCGGCCGCTGTACTGGACGCACGACTGGGTGCTGCTGACGGTGATCATCTGCGTCGGCGTGGGCACCATGGTCTACCTGCGCTTCTGGTCCCTGCCGCGCAAGTCGCTCCTGGTGGTGGACGCGATCGGACTGTCCGTGGTGACCGTGATCGGGGCCCGGGCGGCGATCTCGGCGGGTGCCACCCCGCTCGCGGTGGTCATCCTGGCGGTGCTGACCGGCGTGGCCGGGGAGGTCCTGCGCGACGTGCTGTGCGGGGAGTTCCCGCCGCTGCTGCTGCGGGAGGACGTCTACGCCATCGCGGCGCTGGCCGGCGCCTGCTGCTACCTGCTGATGGACCGCCTCGGCGCCGGGGCCAACCCCGCCGCGGTGGTCTCGGCGGGGTTGGTCTTCGCGCTCCGGATGGGCGCGCTCTATCTGGGGCTGCACCTGCCCCGGCCGCAGCAACTGCGCGCCCGGGGCGGCGAGCAGGCCGACTAGCCGGTCACTCCCCCGGCAGCGCGGGGCGGCTCTGGGTGTCCAGCCAGGTGTGGAAGAGGTCGCCCAGGCGCTGCCCGGAGACCTTCTCGGCCAGCGCGACGAAGTCGGCGGTGTCCGCGTTGCCGTAGCGGTGCCGGGCGGTCCAGGCCGGCAGCAAGCGGAAGAAGGCCCGGTCGCCGATGCGTTCGCGCAGCGCCTGGAGGGCCATCGCCCCGCGCTCGTAGACCGCGTCGGAGAACATGGTGTCCCGCTGCGGGTCGGAGACCTTGATCTTCCAGAACGCGTCGTCGGCCGGGGTGGCCCGGTACGCCTTGCGGAAGGCGTCGTGGGCGGTGGTGGTGCCGCGGTGTTCGGACCACAGCCACTGGGCGTAGGTGGCGAAGCCCTCGTTGAGCCAGATGTCCTTCCACTGCCGGACCGAGACCGAGTCCCCGAACCACTGGTGGGCCAGTTCGTGGACGATGGTGCCCTCGTTGCGCACCGCGGAGTAGGCCGGCTTGGACTGCACCTCCAGGGAGAAGCCGGCCTGCGGCATGTCGTCCACGATCGCGCCGGTCTCCTCGAACGGGTACGGCCCGAAGAGCTTCGACCAGTAGTCGGTGGCCTCGGCGGTGATGCCGTAGACGTCGACCTTGCCGGTCGGCAGGCTCGGGTCGGTGGCGACGTAGATCGGGGTGCCGCCCGGGGTGGTGCCGGTGCGCACGTCGAACTTCCCGATGGTGGCGGTGGCCAGGTACGGCGCCATCGGGCGGCTCTCGCGCCAGTGGAACCAGGACCGGCCGCCGCGCTCGCCGGAGCCGACCAGCCGCCCGTTGGAGACCCCGGTCAGCCCCTTGGGGGCGTCGATCCGTATGTCGTAGGTGGCCTTCTCGGCCGGGTGGTCGCTGGAGGGGAACCACGTCGAGGCCGCGTTGGGCTCGCAGGCCACGAACACCCCGTCCTTGGTCTTCATCCAGCCGTACTGGGAGCCGAAGACGATCGGGCCGCTGAGCGGTTGCGGGACGCCGTGGTAGACGACGGTGACCGCGAAGCGCTCGCCGCGGGCGAGCGGGCGACCGGGCCGGACGACGAGTTCGTCGCCGGTTCTGGAGAAGCGGGCGGGCCGGCCGTCGACCCGGACCTGGTCGACGGTCAGTTTCTGGAGGTCCAGGTCGAAGGAGGAGAGGTTCTGCGTGGCACGGGCGGAGACTGTGGCCCGGCCGTCGAGCCGGCCCGAGTCGGGGTGGTAGCTGACGCCCAGGTCGTAGTGGAGCGGGGTGTAACCGCCGTTGCCCAGGTCGGGGAAGTAGGGGTCACCGATGCCGGGGGCGCCGGGGGTGGCGGCGGGGGCCGCGGCGATGGTGGCGGCCGAGGCCACCGCGGTGGCCAGGGCGAGCCAGCGGGAGGAGCGACGGGCAGAACGGGAGAGTGCCATGAGCCGTCCCTTCGGTTGCGCGGATGCGGGAAGAACAACCGCGCCGACTCTGCACTCTCCCGCCCTGCCCCACCGGCGACTTTGCCAAGTCGTCAGGTGTTACTGCCCGGTTGGTGCCTTACCGTCCGAACTTTCGGTCGCCGCACCCGGGTTGGCGTCGACTCCGCCGTCCGCCTCCTCGGGGTGGTGGCAGGCCACCTGGTGCCCGGTCGCCAACTGGACCAGCGGCGGCTCGGTGGTGGCGCACTCCTCGGTCGCCTTCCAGCAGCGGGTGCGGAACCGGCAGCCGGACGGCGGGTTGATCGGCGAGGGCACGTCGCCCTTGAGCAGGATCCGGTCGCGCTTGGTGCGCCGCTTGGGGTCCGGCACCGGCACCGCGGAGAGCAGCGCCTTGGTGTACGGGTGCCGGGGCGAGGCGTAGAGCGCGTCCCGGTCGGCCAGTTCGACGATCTTGCCGAGGTACATCACCGCGATCCGGTCCGAGACATGCCGGATGACCGAGAGGTCGTGCGCGATGATCACGTAGGTCAGGCCCAGCTCCTCCTGGAGGTCGTCCATGAGGTTGACGACCTGGGCCTGAATGGAGACGTCGAGGGCGGAGACCGGCTCGTCGGCGACCACCAGCTTGGGCTTGAGGGCCAGCGCCCGGGCGATCCCGATGCGCTGGCGCTGACCGCCGGAGAACTCGTGCGGGTAGCGGTTGTAGTGCTCCGGGCTCAGGCCCACCAGCTCCAGCAGCCGCTGCACCTCCTTCTTGACCCCGCCCTCGGGCTCGACGCCCTGGAGCCGGAAGGGGGTGGAGACGATCCCGCCGATGGTGTGCCGCGGGTTCAGCGAACCGTACGGGTCCTGGAAGATCATCTGGATGTCGCGGCGCAGCGGGCGCAGCTTGCCCGGGGACAGGTGGGTGATGTCCCGGCCCTCGAACTCGACGGCCCCGGCGGTCGGTTCGTCGAGCCGGGTGATCAGCCGCCCCATCGTGGACTTGCCGCAGCCTGACTCGCCGACGACGCCCAGCGTCTCACCGGGGAAGACGTCGAAGTCGATGCCGTCGACCGCCTGGACGGCGCCGACCTTGCGCTTGAGCAGGCCCTTGGTGATCGGGAAGTGGCGGACCAGGCCGCGGACCCTGAGCAGCGGCCGGTCCTGGGCGGCCGGTGCGGGCTTCGCGGCCGGTTCGCCCTTCTCGTGCGTCCCGGTGGTCTCGGGGGTCTCGGTCGTCTCGGGGGTCTCGGTCGTCTCGGGGGTCTCGGTCACAGCTTCGGCGCAATCTCTTCGGTCCAGATACGCTGCCGCTCCTCCTGCGGCAGGTGGCAGGCCGAGTAGTGCCGGCCGTCGACCTGCTGCAGTTCGGGGCGCACCGTGCGGGTGACGTTGTCCTTGGGGACGTCCGCGTACGGGCAACGGGGATTGAAGGCACAGCCGGACGGCACGTTGATCAGGCTGGGCGGCGAGCCCTTGACCGGGATCAGCCGGTCGGTCTGGTCACGGTCGATCCGCGGCATCGAGCCGAGCAGGCCCCAGGTGTAGGGGTGTTGCGGGGTGGCGAACACCTGGTCCGAGGGGCCCCGTTCCACGCACCGCCCGCCGTACATCACCAGCAGGTCGTCGGCGAGTTCGGCGACCACGCCGAGGTCGTGGGTGATGATGACGACCGCCGAGCCGAACTCCTTCTGCAGATCGCGGATCAGGTCCAGGATCTGCGCCTGGACGGTGACGTCCAGGGCGGTGGTGGGCTCGTCCGCGATCAGCAGCTCGGGGTTGTTGACCAGCGCCATCGCGATCATGGCGCGCTGGCGCATACCGCCGGAGAACTGGTGCGGGTGGTCGTCCACCCGCTTGTCGGGCTGCGGGATGCCGACCCGGTCGAGCATCTCGACGGCCCGCTTGCGCGCGGTCTTCTTGTCGACGTCGTGGTGGACCCGGTACGCCTCCACGATCTGGCTGCCGACCGTGTAGAAGGGGTGCAGCGCGGAGAGCGGGTCCTGGAAGATCATGGCCATCTGCCGGCCGCGCAGCCGGCGCACCTCGTCGGGCTCCGCCGAGACGAGTTCCTTGCCGTCGAGCCAGATCTCGCCCGACATCCGGACCTTGCTGCGCTGCTGGCGGGAGGCCCGGTGCAGGCCCATGATCGCCAGCGAGGTCACCGACTTGCCGGAGCCGGACTCGCCGACGATGCCGAGCGTCTTGCCCTTCTCCAACCGGAAGGTCAGCCCGTCGACGGACTTCACCAGCCCGTCGTCGGTGGGGAAGTGCACCTTCAGGTCGCGCACTTCGAGGAAGGCGGACGGGGTGCCCCCGGACGCGGCGACGGGCTCGGCGACGGGCTTGGGGGCGGCCTCGGCCGGGGTCGCCTCGGCCTCGGGCGCTGCCGCCTTGGAGGTGGCCGCTCCGGACGCCTCGGCCGGCGTCGTCCCCTCGGCGGCGGGCTGCCCGGCCGCCGTGGTCTTGTCCTCGGAAGAGTCGGTCACGAGAGCCTCACCCGCGGGTCGACGGCGGCGTACAGAACGTCCACCACCAGGTTGCATATGACGATGAAGAACGCGGCGAGCAGGGTGACGCCGAGGATGTTCGGCAGGTCGTTGGCGTTGATGGAGTCCACCGCGAAGGCGCCGACTCCCTTGAGCGAGAAGACCTGTTCGGTGATGAGCGCGCCGCCGAGCAGCAGGCCCAGGTCCATGCCGAAGACGGTGATGATCGGCGTGAGCGCGGCCCGCAGACCGTGCCGGATGACCACCCGGCGCTCCCGCAGGCCCTTGGCGCGGGCCGTGCGGATGTAGTCCTCGCTCAGCGTCTCCAGCATGCCGGCCCGGGTGAGCCGGGCGTAGAGCGCGGAGTAGAGGAAGGCCAGGGTGACCCAGGGCAGGACCAGCGTCCGGGCCCAGCCGAACGGATCGTCCAACAGCGGGACGTAATCGCTGCGTTCGAAGATCGGCCACTGGTAGGTGAACAGGGCCAGGGCCAGCGCGCCGGTGAAGAACATGGGGAGGGAGACGCCGGCCAGGGCCACGCCCATCGCCATCCGGTCGAAGATCGAACCGGGGCGGAGCGCGGAGAGCACGCCGGTGGCGACGCCGGAGAGGACCCACAGCACCGCGGCGCCGGCGGCCAGCGACAGGGTGACCGGGAGCCGGGACTGGATCTCCGGCCAGACCTCCAGGTGGGTCTTGAAGGAGTACCCGAAGCACGGCACGTGGCACCGGGCCGCCTCGGGCCCGAACTTGTAGTCGACGCCGGCGAAGATGCCCTTGAGGAAGTCCCAGTACTGCTCGTACACGGGCTTGTCCAGGCCGAGGTTCTTCTTGACCGCGGCGATGTCCGCCGGCGTGGGTGCCTTGCCGATGTACTGCTGGGCAAGCTGGTCGGTGCTCTGCCCGGCCAGTTTCGGCAGCAGGAAGAAGATGCCGAAAGTGACCGCGCTGACGATCAGCAGCAGGATCACTGCGCTGATCAACCTGCGGATGATGTACGAGAACACGGGGATGCGGCGCCGGTGCCGCGGGCCGGGAGCGACCGGCCCGCGGACACCAATGCCTTCACCTGCCTTCCAGGGCTGCTACTTCTTGACGCCGATGTTGAGGTAGTCGTACTCACCGCTGAAGGCCGAGGTGGACACCAGGTTGGTGGCCTTGGGCGAGCGGTACATCAGGACCTTGAAGTAGGTCAGCGGGACGATCGCCGCCTGCTCCATCGCCTTGCGGTCGATGTCCCCGTACGCCTTCTCGCGGGCGGCCTGGTCGGTGTTGGCGATGGCGCCGTCGAGCAGCTTGTTGATCTCCGGGTCGTCCAGCTGGGACAGGTTGGAGTTGCCGGACTGGCTGATCGCCTTGCCGTTCAGGATCTGCTGGAGGTAGCCGTAGCCGGTCGGGAAGTCGGCGCCCCACTGCATCATCATCAGACCGACGTTGTTGGACTTGTCGAACTCCGGCACGCCGGCGTAGTCCGAGAAGTACTTGCTGGTCGGGTACGACTGGATCTTGGCGTTGATACCGATCTTCTTCAGCGAGCCGATCACCGAGGTGGCCGCGTCGATCTCGTCCTGCCGGTCGTTGCGGGCCAGGATCGTGGTGTTGACGTTGCCGGCGCCGCACTTCTTCCAGTGCGCCTTGGCCTCGGTCAGGTCCAGGTTGTCGCCGTCGTACTTCTGCGGGTACAGGTCGAACTTCTGGTAGCCGGCGATGTCCGTCGGCAGGACCGTGGAGGCGATGTCACCGCGGATCGGGCCGCCGAGCGCGGTCTGCACGGACTTCTTGTCGATGGCGTACTCGACGGCCTTGCGGCACTCGACGTTGTCGAACGGCGCCACCTTGGTGTTGATCGCCGTGTAGACCAGGCGCTGGCCGAGCGCGTTGTCGGTGTGGGACTTCTGCGTCGGGTCGGTCAGCAGCTGGGCCTGGGTCTGACCGTCGACGCCGCGGCCGGCCATGTCGACCATGGTGTTGCCGGACTGCAGGTCCTTGTCGATGGTCGACTGGGCGACCTTCAGGTTGAGGACGATCTTGTCCGGGAGCTGCTTGCGCAGCGGGTCGGTCGCGGCCGACCACTGCGGGTTGCGGACCAGGGTGAGCTTCTTGCCCTCCTGGTAGCTCTCGAACTTGTACGAGCCGGTGGACATCACGTGCTTGGTGTAGTCCGCGCCCTTGTCCTGGGCCTGCGGCACCGGTGCCGTCTGCGGCGCGCTGACCAGGTAGTCGAACTCGGCGAACGGCTTGTTCAGGTGGAAGACGATCGTCTGGGCGTCGGGCGTCTCTATGGACTTGAGCCCTTCCTTGCCCTTGTCCTTGTAGGGGCCCTTGTAGCCGCCGTCGTTGTCCTGGAGGAACTGCTGGAAGTAGTTCGGGCCCAGGGAGAGGGTGTCGCGGGCGAAGTTGCTTCGCTCCACCGCGTACTTGACGTCCTGGGAGGTGACGGGCTTCCCGTCCTCGAACTTCACGCCCTTGCGCAGCTTGTACGTCCAGGTCTTGCCGCCGTCGCTGGCCTTGCCCATCGACTCGGCGAGGTCCGGGACCAGTTCCTCGCCCTTGGTGCCGGCACCGGGCTTGAAGGTGGTGAGCGGACGCGCGTAGAGGCGGCTGAAGTTGTAGACGAAGGCGTAGTAGGTGTTGCCCGGGTCGAAGGACTCCGGGGCGTCGCTCATCGCGTAGGTGAGGGTGCCCCCCTTCTCGTCCGAGGCGTTGACGACGCCCTTGGTGGCGGCGTTGGCCCCGGCCGAGCTGTCGGAGGAACCCTTTCCGCTGCAGCCGGCCAGCAAAAGGCCCGCACTGGTGATGGCCGCGACAGTCGCGACCGGAAGTGACCTTCGCATGATGCTCGGTGACCCCTTCGTTCGTCGTGAAACGTCAGATCGAAACGGCTAGAAGGTGAGGTGTCCGGACAAGCAGCCGCTCACCGGCTGCGCGGGTCCAGCGCGTCCCTCAGACCGTCACCGAGCAGGTTGAACGCGAGCACGGTGACGAAGATCGCGAGGCCGGGGACGATCATGTATTGGGGATCGACCTCGTAGTACTTGACCGCCTGGGTGAGCGTGCCGCCCCAGGACGACTGGGGCGGCTGGATGCCGACGCCCAGGAAGCTCAGCGCCGCCTCGAAGAGGATGTTGGAGGGGATCAGCAGCGTCGAGTAGACGATGATGGGTCCCACGAGGTTGGGCAGGAGTTCCCGGAAGAGGATGAACGGCCCGCGGGCGCCCAACCCGCGGGCGGCGGAGACGAACTCC
Source organism: Streptomyces sp. VTCC 41912 (assembly GCF_045799175.1). Taxonomy (NCBI): domain Bacteria; kingdom Bacillati; phylum Actinomycetota; class Actinomycetes; order Kitasatosporales; family Streptomycetaceae; genus Streptomyces; species Streptomyces sp. VTCC 41912. Next base: position 66,563 of record NZ_JBJMAB010000006.1, on the reverse strand, counting down.
CGCTCCCTCAGTGACAGGGTCTGGGCCCGCACGATCCGGCCCATGTAGGGCCAGTTGAAGAAGCCGATCACGAAGATCAGGACCGAGATGTGCAGCGGCAGGCCGTCCAGTCCGAACGCACCGCCCTGCAACGACGCGGAGATCGCAATGGCGAACAGCAGCAGCGGGAACGCCAGGAAGACGTCCATCATCCGGCTGATGAAGGCGTCCACCCGCCCGCGGTAGAAGCCGGCGACCACGCCGAGGACGGTGCCGATGGCCACCGACAGCAGCGTCGCGCCGAACGCCACGAGCAGCGACACCCAGGAGCCTTCGAGGATCCGGGAGAGCAGGTCGCGGCCGAACTTGGGGTCCACGCCCAGGAGGTGGTCGGCGCTCATCCCGCCGAAATCGCCCTTGGGCAGGGTGGTGTTGGGGTCGATCAGGTCTTGGTGCGGCTGGTTCGGGTCCAGGCCGAACAGGTGCTGCAACGGACGGGACAGCGCGGCGGTCAGGATGAGCAGGATGACAACGATGGCACCCGCCATCGCGACCTTGTCGCGGCGGAAGCGCAGCCACGCGATCTGGCCCAGCGAGCGCCCCTCGATGCGCTTGCTCTCCACGCCCTCCAGCACCGCTTCCGGCTGCGCCTCAGCAGCCGCCCCGGTGGTCTCAATCGGTGCGGTCACGGTGCTTCAGAACCCCTCCCGGCCGACGGTGGCCGGCCTGTGCCCGCCGCGGTAGCGGCCTGGTCTGTAACCTCGCTGGTGTTCCCCTGCCGCCATCTCCTCCGGGTCTCGCGGGAGTTGGCACTGCGGACGGATCAAAGGTGCGCAGGACAACGGCGGGGACGACGCTCGTACAAAGGACCGAGGTCCTCGATGCCGGGAGTCTTCATCCGAGTCGCGATCACTCACCAGCCCTGACGGTGAATGGATGCGCAACTGTGATGTGGTCCGCGGCTTTCCGTTATACGAACAGCAGGGCGGACTGAGCGGTGCGCCGGGCGCTCGGGAGGGGCGTCAACCGGCGTGCAGATGAGGGGAATTCGGCGCAAGGCCGACGGCGGACGGGGCGATCCGGGCGCCCGCCGGCGTCAGTAGGGGCGGGGGTAGCCGTACCCGTAGGTGGGTCCGGGCGCGGGCGGCTGGGCGTAGCCGTCGCGGTCGAAGAACGGGCGGGCGCAGGCCCGCATCCACATGCCCACCGGGTCGTACTCGTCGTTCATGGCGACCGTGGAGACCGGCAGTCCGTCCGGCACCGCGCCCATCGACTGCTGGATCATCATCCGTGCGGCGTCCACCGACGGCTGCCCGGTGTCGTACAGATCCAGGCCGATCGCCAGATAAGGGGCACCGAGGGCGGGTTGCACCCATGCCCGGCGCAACGAACGCACCGGGGGCGTCCGATGGGCGTTCTGCGCGAGCAGGGCGTAGAACTGCGGGATGTCGATGACCGGTTCGGAGATCCGCAGCGGGCCGGCCGGCAGGCGGTCGAGGCCGGCGGCGATCCGGCGCAGGTCGAGCCAGGGGACGCCGACCCCGCCACCGGGAGCGTGCGGATTCAGCCACAGGCCCCAGCGGTCAGGGAAGAGCGAGGCGGCGATCTCGGGGCCGCTGACGAGTTCGTGGTCGCGGGTCCAGCCGGAGGCGGCGAGCTCGGCCGCGGAGGTCACGCAGGGCGCGTAGCCCAGCCCGTCGACCTCCATGTTGCCGTACTGCGCATCGGGTTGCCCGGCCCGGCCGTGCCACAGGAGCATCCAGACCTGCCCGTGCGCGAGGGCCCCCAGCAACGCCTCGTAGGCGTCGTAGCGCCCGGGCGAGACCTGCCGCAGCATCTGCTCGACCTGGTCGGCCGCCGCCGCTCCCTGATGCGCACCCGCGCTCACGTGGTCCGTCCCTTCTGCCGGCAGGGCCTGCGCCCGCCCGTCGTTCCCCCAGCTTACGAGTGGTCCCGGGTGTAGAAGGGCCGCACGCGCTCCAGCATCCAGTCGGCGACCGGATCGCCCTGGGCGATGTCGAGCAGCACCAGTTGGACCGGCCAGGCGACCGGCACCTGACCCAGCGCCTGCCCCAACGCGTGCAGGGCCTCGTCGCGGGCGCTGCCGTCGTGCAGCCGCTCGGGGGCGACGTCGAGCTGCACCCCGACGAAGAGCGCCGGCGTGTCGCCCTCGACGCTGGCCAGCGCGCGCCGGGCGGTCAGCACGCACCCGGCGGCCGAGAACGCCAGGCCGGCGGCGGCGAGGAAGTCCACCGGCTCGTCCTGCCAGTCCGGCTCGAAGAGCCGCACCCGGGCGCCGCCGGCCGGCGGGCCGTCCAGATCCGACCGCCCGGACCGACACAATTCGGCCACTGCGGGCGGCGGCAGCGGAACGCCCACCGTGCCGCCCGGATTGACCGCGACGCCCAGCAGCGGCGGCAGCCCGCGGGCGAACTCCCGGGCCGGTGCGACGGTGTACGACAGGTGCGCGCCGACGACCTTCAGGAACTCCTGCTCGGAGCTGAAGACCGGGACGTACGCGGCGCCGCCGATCTCGACGGTCGGCAGGTCGAGGCCGCCCGCCCCGGGACCCGCGCTGTCCGGGCCGCCGCCCTCGGGCAGCGGCACCCACACCTGGCTGCGGCCCAGCACCTCGACGATCCGTCCCCCGGCCTCGGGGTGTCCGACCGACGCGGCCAGCACCTGCTCCAGCTCGTTGGCCGGCCAGGCCAACTGCGGTATCCCCGTGTCCGGGACGCACCCCGGCACCGGACCACCGTGCTGCGGGTAATTGTCCGGATAGTTCATCTCACCCACCCATTACTGGCCGCGCTCCCCGGCCCCTGACCCTGGGGGCGGACCCGCGGACCCGCCCGGTGGATCAGACCCTAACCGGGAAAGCGCCGCGCGCCGAAGCCGGCGGCGGCCCCGATGTGCACCGGAGCCGAACCGGACGCGGGCGGTCCACCACCGGCTCAGCCGAAGGTGACCCGCTCCAACGCCCCGGCGGCGGGCCGGTCCAGCAGCACCGCGGAGCCGAACCCCGACGGGAGCCGGGCCGCCTCGGCCCGGACGACCAGCCGGCGCACCGCCCTGCGGTGCCGGGCGAAGGCGTACCGCGAGACCCGCCGGCCGCGCGCCCGTTGGCCGATCAGCGCCGCCTCGGGCGGCACGTCGAGCAGCACCAGGTGCACCCGTCGGCCATCGCGCAGCGCCGCTCGGGAGAGCCAGTGCCGCACCCACGCCAGCGTCCCGCAGTCGTGCACCACGACGCTTGCGCCGGAGCGCACCGCGCGGCGCAGCGCCAGATAGTGCGCCACCCGGACCAGCGGGCGGTACAGGGCGTAGGGCAGGCGGCGCAGCCGGCCGCGCTGCCAGCGCTCCCGGGCATCCTGGGAGTCCACCCGGTGCACGCGGGCGCCGCGGCCGTCGCGGCACGGCACCACCCGCGCCATCAGGGTGCTCTTGCCGCTGCCCGGCAGGCCGGAGACCACGATCAGGTCGCCGGGCGGGAAGCGGAGCGCGGTGCGCGGTGTGCGGCCGGAGCCGCGCAGGTCGGTGATCCGCGGCCCGCCGGCCGGCCGGCCGGCGGGGCGGCGCGGCGCCCGGGGCGCGATCGGCGCCGGTACCGGGGCGGGCTCCGGCGGGGCGGCCCCCGCCGTCGTCGCGTACGCCGCTTCGCTGTGCACCGTGATCGCCCCTCCCCGTCGGATCAGGCCGGATATCGAGGCCCGACCTTTCCGCAGAGTGTCAAGAAAAGGTAATGAACAGCAAGGCGATTGCCAAGCGCAGCACCGGAATTGACGGTCCGGGGGCGCCGTCGGGCGGCTCGGCGACGGGGGCCGCGGGCCGCGCGGGGCGCGGGTGACCGGCCGCGGAGCGACGGCCGGGACTCCTGTATCCGGCGATCCCGTGCAATGATGTGGCCGCCACGGGCCCACCACTGGTCACTCGTGCACAGCCAGCCAATTGCATACCGGCCGCTTGAATCCGCGCGGGAGAGTCCCCGGCCGCCACGGCGGGGCGCCGAAGGAGCAAGTCCTCCCTTGAATCTCTCAGGCCCCTATACCGCGCGGGCGAGGCAGATCTGAAAAGCGAGTCGCGGCCCGGCTGTAGGGGGCGGCTCCACCCAAGGTGCAAACCGGGTCCGTGCGCGGACTCCCGGTGAACCTCTCAGGTTCCGATGACAGATGGGGAGACCGTCTTGTCACCCATGCCTGGGAGCCCAGAACGATGACTGATGCCCCCCGCCGCACCGCGCTGGATGCCACGCACCGCGCGCTCGGCGCGACCATGACCGACTTCGCCGGCTGGGACATGCCGCTGCGCTACAGCAGCGAACGCGAGGAGCACGTCGCGGTGCGCACCCGCGCCGGCCTCTTCGACCTCTCCCACATGGGCGAGATCACCGTCACCGGTCCCCAGGCCGGTGCACTGCTCGACCACGCGCTGGTCGGCAACATCGGCGCCCTGAAGGTCGGTCGGGCCCGCTACACCATGATCTGCGCCCCCGACGGCGGCATCCTCGACGACCTGATCGTCTACCGCCTCGCCGAGCGGGAGTTCATGGTCGTCGCCAACGCCTCCAACGCCCAGGTGGTGCTGGACGCGCTGGCCGCGCGGCAGGCCGGCTTCGACGCCGCGGTCCGCGACGACCGGGACGCCTACGCGCTGATCGCGGTGCAGGGCCCGGAGTCCCCCGGCATCCTCAAGAAGCTCACCGACGCCGACCTGGACGGGCTGAAGTACTACGCGGGACTGCCCGGGACGGTCGCCGGCGTCGAGGCGCTGATCGCCCGGACCGGCTACACCGGTGAGGACGGCTTCGAGCTGTTCGTCCGCCCGGCGGACGCGGTCGCCGTGTGGGAGGCGCTGACCGAGGCCGGCCGGGACGTCGGCCTGGTCCCGTGCGGCCTGTCCTGCCGCGACACCCTGCGCCTGGAGGCGGGGATGCCGCTGTACGGGCACGAGCTGACGACCGCGCTCACCCCGTTCGACGCGGGCCTGGGCCGGGTCGTGAAGTTCGAGAAGGAGGGCGACTTCGTCGGCCGCGCGGCGCTGGCGACGGCCGCCGAGCGCGCCGAGCAGGCCCCGCCGCGCAAGCTGGTCGGCCTGGTCGCCGAGGGGCGCCGGGTGCCGCGCGCCGGCTACCCGGTCGTGGCGGCCGACGGCACAGTGATCGGCGAGGTCACCTCCGGGGCGCCGTCCCCGACGCTGGGCAAGCCGATCGCCATCGCCTACGTCGACGCCGAGCACGCCGCGCCGGGCACGGCGGGCGTCCGGGTGGACATCCGCGGCACGCACGAACCGTACGAGGTCGTCGCGCTGCCCTTCTACAAGCGGCAGAAGTAGCCGTCGGCGCCGGCCGGTCCGCGGCGCCCGCCGTGGACCTGCGCCGTCGCGCCCGACACACGCATCTCACTGGGCAAGACCCCATTCACCATCACACCCGCGCGTACAGGAGAATCGAGCCATGGACAACCCCCAGCAGCTGCGCTACAGCAAGGAGCACGAGTGGCTGTCGGACGCCGAGGGCGGCGTCTCGACGGTCGGCATCACCGAGCACGCGGCCAACGCCCTCGGCGACGTCGTCTTCGTGCAGCTCCCCGAGGTCGGGGCCACCGTCACCGCCGGCGAGTCCTGCGGTGAGCTGGAGTCGACCAAGTCGGTCAGCGACCTCTACTCGCCCGTGAACGGTGAGATCACCGAGGTCAACGACGACGTCGTCGCGGACCCCTCGCTGGTGAACTCCGCCCCGTTCGAGGGCGGTTGGCTGTTCAAGGTGAAGATCACCGGCGAGCCGGAGGACCTGCTCACGGCCGACGCGTACACCGCCTTCACCGCCGGCTGACTCCCCCAGCTCACGCTGGGAGCGCCCGCCGCCCCGCCACCGCACCGGCGGGGCCGCGGCGCCCCGCCCGCCCCCCTCTCTCCAGGAAGTCCCATGTCGCTTCTGAACAGCTCCCTCCATGAGCTCGACCCCGACGTCGCCGCCGCCGTCGACGCCGAGCTGCACCGTCAGCAGTCCACCCTCGAGATGATCGCGTCGGAGAACTTCGCTCCGGTCGCCGTCATGGAGGCCCAGGGCTCGGTCCTGACCAACAAGTACGCCGAGGGCTACCCGGGCCGCCGCTACTACGGCGGCTGCGAGCACGTCGACGTCGTCGAGCAGATCGCCATCGACCGGATCAAGGCGCTCTTCGGCGCCGAGGCGGCCAACGTCCAGCCGCACTCCGGTGCGCAGGCCAACGCCGCCGCGATGTTCGCGCTGATCAAGCCGGGCGACACCATCCTGGGTCTGAACCTCGCCCACGGCGGGCACCTGACCCACGGCATGAAGATCAACTTCTCCGGCAAGCTGTACAACGTGGTGCCCTACCACGTCGACGAGAAGACCAACCTGGTCGACATGGAGGAGGTCGAGCGCCTCGCCAAGGAGCACCGGCCCAAGCTGATCGTCGCCGGCTGGTCCGCCTACCCGCGCCAGCTCGACTTCGCCGCCTTCCGCCGGATCGCGGACGAGGTCGGCGCGTACCTCATGGTCGACATGGCCCACTTCGCCGGCCTGGTCGCCGCCGGGCTGCACCCCTCCCCGGTGCCGCACGCCCACGTGGTGACCACCACCACGCACAAGACGCTGGGCGGCCCCCGCGGCGGCGTGATCCTGTCCACCGCCGAGCTGGCCAAGAAGATCAACTCCGCGGTCTTCCCCGGTCAGCAGGGCGGCCCGCTGGAGCACGTGATCGCGGCCAAGGCGGTGTCCTTCAAGGTCGCCGCGTCGGAGGAGTTCAAGGAGCGCCAGCAGCGCACCCTTGAGGGCGCCCGGATCCTGGCCGAGCGCCTGGTCCAGGACGACGTCAAGGAGCACGGCGTCTCGGTGCTCTCCGGCGGCACCGACGTCCACCTCGTCCTGGTCGACCTGCGCGACTCGGCGCTCGACGGCCAGCAGGCCGAGGACCGCCTCCACGAGGTCGGCATCACCGTCAACCGCAACGCCATCCCGAACGACCCGCGGCCGCCGATGGTCACCTCCGGCCTGCGGATCGGCACCCCGGCCCTGGCCACCCGCGGCTTCCAGGCCGAGGACTTCCGCGAGGTCGCCGACATCATCGCCGAGGCGCTCAAGCCCACCTACGACCGCGAGGCCCTCAAGGCCCGGGTCACGGCCCTGGCCGAGAAGTTCCCGCTGTACCCGTCGCTGTGACGGGCCGGTCACCGGGGCGCCACGGCCCCCGGTGACCAGGCGGCGGGCCGGTCCTCCGGCCCGCCGCCGCACACCGGGCCCACGGCCGGGCCTCCCCCGGCCCGCCCCGCCCATCCCTTCCCGGACGCCCCTCCCCGCCCACCGGCGCCGCGCCGTCCGGCTTCACCTCTCCTTCGCCCGCCCGCCGCTCCCCGGCCGGCGGCAATCCCCCGCGAGCGGGTTACGCTCGACAGTCGGGCCGGAAACACCCCATCCTGCCCCGATGTGCTCCACCGTCCACCACGAGCAGACAAGGGAGTCAGCCCCCGTGGCCATCTCCGTCTTCGACCTCTTCTCCATCGGCATCGGCCCCTCCAGCTCGCACACGGTCGGCCCCATGCGTGCCGCCCGGATGTTCGCCCGGCGGCTCAAGAAGGACGGTCTGCTCGCCCAGACGGTCTCGGTGCGCGCCGAGCTGTTCGGCTCGCTGGGCGCCACCGGCCACGGCCACGGCACCCCCAAGGCCGTGCTGCTCGGCCTGGAGGGCCACTCCCCCCGCACCGTCGACGTCGAATCCGCCGACGACGAAGTGGCGCGCATCCGCACCAGCGGCCGGCTGCGCCTGCTCGGCGCCGAGATAGGCACCGCGCACGAGATCGACTTCGACGAGCCCACGCAGCTGATCCTGCACCGCCGCCGCTCGCTGCCGTACCACGCCAACGGCATGACGCTCTTCGCCTACGACGAGGCCGGCGCGCCCCTGCTGGAGAAGACGTACTACTCGGTCGGCGGCGGCTTCGTCGTCGACGAGGACGCGGTCGGCGAGGACCGGATCAAGCTCGACGACACCGTCCTGACGCACCCCTTCCGCACCGGCGACGAACTGCTGCGGCTCTCCCGCGAGACCGGCCTGTCCATCTCCGCCCTGATGCTGGAGAACGAGAAGGCCTGGCGCACCGAGGAGGAGATCCGCGCCGGCCTGCTGGAGATCTGGCGGGTCATGGAGTCCTGCACCACCCGCGGCATGTCCCGCGAGGGCATCCTCCCCGGCGGCCTGAAGGTCCGCCGCCGCGCCGCCAACGCCGCCCGCGCCCTGCGCTCCGAGGGCGACGCGGCGGCCCGCGCCATGGAGTGGGTCACCCTCTACGCCATGGCCGTCAACGAGGAGAACGCCGCCGGCGGCCGGGTGGTGACCGCCCCGACCAACGGCGCGGCCGGCATCATCCCCGCCGTGCTCCACTACTACGTCAACTTCGTCCCCGGCGCCGACGAGGACGGGGTGGTCCGCTTCCTCCTCGCGGCCGGCGCCATCGGCATGCTCTTCAAGGAGAACGCCTCGATCTCCGGCGCCGAGGTCGGCTGCCAGGGCGAGGTCGGCTCCGCCTGCTCGATGGCCGCCGGCGGCCTGGCCGAGGTGCTCGGCGGCAGCCCCGAACAGGTCGAGAACGCCGCCGAGATCGGGATGGAGCACAACCTCGGCCTGACCTGCGACCCGGTCGGCGGCCTCGTCCAGATCCCGTGCATCGAGCGCAACGGCATGGCCGCCGTGAAGGCCGTCACCGCCGCCCGGATGTCGCTGCGCGGCGACGGCCGCCACCACGTCTCCCTCGACAAGGTCATCAAGACCATGAAGGAGACCGGCGCCGACATGTCCGTCAAGTACAAGGAGACCGCCCGCGGCGGCCTCGCGGTGAACATCATCGAGTGCTGAGGCCCGCTCCACGACGCCCCGGCCCCGCGTGACTCCTGTCGCGCGGGGCCGGGGCGTCGGTGTGGGTGGGGGAAACCCGCTACCGCCCGATCTCCCAGGCGAACGGCGGGAGTTCGCTGGCCCGGAAGTAGATGTCCAGGGCCCGGGCGGTGGGGACGAAGGGGTGGACGCGGGCGCCGTCGAGGCCGGGCAGGAGGCGGGCGCAGTGTCGGATGCAGCCGGCCACTTCCCGGCCTTCGCGGTCGACGAGGGTGGCGGCGTCGGGCGGGCCGTCGCACGGGGTGGGGTCGGCGGCCGCGGCGGCGGGGCAGCGGTCGTGGGCGGCGGTCCGGGTGGCCGGGCGGGCGGCGGGCGGGGCGCTCGTCGACTGGTGCATGGCAGTCCCCCTGGTGCTGCGCGGTTACGGGTGCGGAGGCGGACCGGTGACGGCGGGCGCGGTCACCGGTGCCCACGTCAGTGGTGCTCGCCGCGGCGGGGGTCCATGCGGCCTTGGGGAAGACCTGGGGCGTTCGTCAGCGAATCATGTCCAAGCCCTGCGGGGAGCTTCCGGGGCGGTCCGTGGGCGGCACGGCCAGGGGGTCCAGGAGCAGGGCGAGGGCGAGCAGGGTGGCGGCCAGCAGCCAGCCGGCCAGTACGTCGCCGGCCCAGTGGACGCCGAGGTAGACGCGGGTGAGACCGACGCCGACGGCCCAGAGGGCGAGCAGTGCGCACCACCCGCGGCCGGCGCCGGGGCGGGTGTGGTGCAGCACGCCCCAGGCCAGGAGGCCGGCGGCCAGCGCGGAGGTGGTGGCGTGGCCGGAGGGGAAGGAGTGGCCGGTGGCCCGGGCGGCCCAGTCGGCGACCGGCGGGCGGGGCCGGGCGAAGAGCTCCATGAGGCCGTAGCGGAGTGCCTGGCAGACGGCGAGGACGAGCACCGCGGCCAGCGCCGCGCGGATCCGGCCACCGGCCCGGCGGCCGGCCAGCAGCCCGGCGAGGAGCGCCATCAGGTACGGCACGACGCCGGTGCCGGTGGAGGTCAGGGCGGTGGCCAGGGAGCGCAGCGGTTCGCCGCGGTGGGCGGTGGCCCAGTGCAGGGCGGCCCGTTCGGGGGCGAGCGGGGCGCCGTCGCGGACGGCCATGACGACGGCGACGGCGGCGAAGAGGGCGGCGCCGAGGGCCGCGGCGCGCAGCAGGCGGAACGGGGGCGCGCCCAGGCGCGGGCCGCGGCGCGCGCCGTCGGCCGGCTCAGGCGGCGCCCCCGGGGGCGTCACCGGGCGGCGACCAACGGGCGCAACGGGGTCTCCCGGACCCGGTCGACCAGGGGGGCGGCGCGCCGGGCGAACGGCATCAGGACCGCGGCGACCAGGGTGCCGACGATCAGGCCGACCAGGACGTCGTGCGGGTAGTGGGCGCCGACCCAGACCCGCGAGGCGCCCATCAGGAGCGCTGCGGGGATGGCGATGGCGCCCAGCCGGCGATCCAGCAGGAGCAGTGCGATGGCCGCGGAGGCGGCGATCACCGAGTGGTTGCTGGGGAACGACCAGTCGCCGATCCCCGGGCACGGCTCGACCGTGACGACGTGCAGCGTCTGGCAGGGGCGCTGTTCGTGGAAGAAGCTCTTGACCACGTCGTTGACCACGTAGGCCAGGACCACGATGACGGGGACCGCCAGGGCCATGGCCATCTGGACGGCGGGCGTGTGGCGTCCCTCACCGCGGGTGAGCCGGCGGCGGGTGCTGCCGCCGAGGCGCGCGCGGGCGCGCCACCAGCCGACCAGCATCAGCAGTGCGAAGACACTCAGTCCGAGGTCGGTCCAGTAGGAGACCAGGACGTTGAGGAAGTGCGGCATCTGCTGGGCGAAGCCGGTCACGGAGGTGTACAGGCCGCCGTCGATCGAGGCTCCGCCGAAGGCGAGGTCGGTCACTGGGCTTACTCCTTGGCGGATCGGTGCGGGGTGCGCGGGCTGGATGCCGGGGGCGGCCCTGGTGGTGCGCCGGCCGCGGTGCGCTCCAGCAAGTGTGCCGGGTCGTTCAGGGTGCCGGTGGCGCGGTGGCGTGATCCGGCGCATCGGTGGGCTCGGCGGCCGCCCCGTCGGCGCCGCGCTGCTTGCGGCTGCGCAGCACCTCCACGGCGATCGGGCTCAGGGACACCAGGACCACGAGGGCGACGACCGGGAGGAGGTAGCGGTCGACGTTGGGCACCGAGGAGCCCAGGGCGTACCCCGCGAGGGTGAGGCCGATCGCCCAGATCAGGCCACCGACGACCTGCCAGAGGGCGAAGGTGCGGGCCGGCACGTTCAGTGCGCCGGCCAGCGGGTTGAGCACGGTGCGGACGATCGGCACGAAGCGGGCCAGGACGATCGCCTTGGCGTGGCCGTAGCGCGCCAGGTACTCCTCGGCGCGGGCGGCGCCCTCCTGGAGCTTGCGGGACCGGCCCCGGGTGAGCAGCGCCCGGCCGCCGCGGCGACCGATCCAGTAGCCGGTCTGCGAGCCGATGAGGGTGCCGACGACCGCGGCGGTCAGCACCTGCGGCAGGGCGAGGTGGACGGCGCCGCCGACGCCGGGGGCGCACAGCAGCCCGGCGGTGAACAGCAAGGAGTCGCCGGGCAGGAAGAAGCCGACCAGGAGGCCGGTCTCGGCGAACAGGACGACGGCGACGCCGAGCGCGCCGAAGGCGGCGAGCAGCGAACCGGCGTCGAGGACGTTGACCGCCTCGGTGACGGTGCTGGCGTGCAGTGCCGCGGCCATTACGGCCATGTCGGTGGCCCCTCCCATAATGGGTTGCGGGTGTCCGCCGAGCGGCCGACTCCCACCGTCTACAGACCAGTAGACGGTCTACGGCACTGTAGACGAAGGAATGGTGGAGGGCGTTCCATGTCGGAGACTTCACCCGCGGCCCGCCGCCCCGCCGGCGAGCTGGAGGCAAGCGTGCTGGCGGCCCTGTGGGCGGCGGCGGGACCACTGACCCCCGCCGAGGTGCAGGGCGAACTGGGCGGCCGGCTCGCCCGGACGACGGTCACCACCATCCTCAGCCGGCTGCACGACAAGGGCGCGGTCTCCCGCACCCGGGCCGGCCGCGGCTTCGCCTACTCACCGATACACGACTCCGCCGGCCTGACCGCCCGGCGGATGCGCAGCGAGCTGGACAAGCAGGACGACCGCACCACCGCGCTCGCCCGCTTCGTCTCCGAGCTGACCAGCGAGGACGAGCAACTGCTCCGCTCGCTGCTGGACGAGGCGGACGCGCCGGGCGCCGCGGGCGGCCCGCTCCCCGGATCCGGGACCACCCCATGATCGTCGCCGTCTGGCTCCCGCTGGTGATGCCGCTGCTGGCGGTGCCGACCGCCCGTCGGCTCGCCGAGTCGCTGCCGCCGCGCGCCGCGGCCTGGCTGCTGGCCTGCTGCGCCGCCACGCTGGCCGCCTGCACCGCCGCGGCGCTGGGGCTGCTCGCGGTCGCCGGGGCGCTGCGGCTACCGCCGGTCGCGGCCTTCGGCCATCTGGAGCGGGCCCTGCCGGGCACCGACGCGGCCGTGACCGTCCCGGCGGCCCCGGTCGCCGGCGCGCTGCTGGCCTGCTGTGCCGTCGCGGTCGCCCGCCGCGCCCTGCGGCACCGCGCCGAGTTGCGCGCCGCCCGGCGCACCGCCGACGCCCACGGCCTCGCCGGCGACCTCTGCGTCCTGCCGGACCCGGAGCCCGACGCCTACGCCCTGCCGGGCCGCCCGGGGCGGGTGGTGGTCACCGCGGGGATGCTGCGGGCGCTGCCGCCGGCCGAGCGCGAGGCGCTGTTCGCCCACGAGCGCGCCCACCTCCTGGGCCGCCACCACCTCTTCCTGCTGGCCGCAGCGCTGGCCGGGGCCTGCCATCCGCTGCTCCGCGGGCTGCGCGCCCCGCTGGCGTACGCCCTGGAGCGCTGGGCCGACGAGTCCGCCGCCGCCCGGGTGGGCGACCGGCAGCTCACCGCCCGGGCCATCGGCCGCGCCGCGCTGGCCGCCCGGACGCACGCCGCGGCCGCCCCGCGACCGGGTACGGCACCGGCCGCGACCAGCGGCCCGGTGCCACGGCGGGTCGCCGCGCTGCTCCGCCCCGACCGGCCGGCCGACCGCCCCCGCGGCCGGCTGCTGCCCGTCGGCCGCCGGCTGGTAGCCGCCGCCCTGCTGGCCTGCGTCGCCTTCTCCGCGGCGGGCGCGGTGGACGCGGCGGCGGATCTGCACCAGACCGTGGAAACGGCCCAGGGCGAGCAACCGGGCCGCTAGCGGCGCCGGGACGGCCCGGTTCCGGGCGGCCGGGCGTCAGCGCGGGCCACCGGTGCCGCCGGCCGTCCCGTCGGAGGCCGGTTCCGGGCCGGCCGCGCCCACCGTGAAGCCCAGCCGGGCGCCGCCGCCGGGGCGGGCGGCGGCGAAGGCACCGCCGCCGTGCGCGACCGCGATCTCCCGGACGATGGCCAGGCCGAGCCCCGAACCAGGCAGGCCCCGGGCGGCCGGTGCGCGGTAGAAGCGGTCGAAGACGTAGGGCAGGTCGCTGTCGGCGATGCCCGGGCCGCGGTCCAGGACCTCGACACGGGCCCCGGTGACGACGATGTCGATGGGCGCGGTGCCCTCGGCGTCGAACTTGGCGGCGTTCTCCAGCAGGTTGCTGAGCGCCCGGTGCAGGGCCGCCGGGCGCCCCTGCACGACCGCCGGGCGCTCGGTGCGGACGGTGATCGGCCGACCGGTGCGGCGGCGGGCCGAGGCGGCCGCGCGGTCGGCGACCTCGGCCAGGTGGACGTCCGACGCCGGATCGTCGTCGCGCTGCCCGGCCGCCAGCGCGACCAGTTCGTTGACCAGGTCGGTCAGCTCCCTGGCCTCGCCGGCCAGGTCGGCGAGCAGCTCCTCGCGGGCCGGTGCCGGCAGTTCGTCGAACCGTTTGAGCAGCGAGATGTTGGTGCGCAGCGAGGTCAACGGGGTGCGCAGTTCGTGTCCGGCGTCCTGGACGAGCCGCTGCTGGTCGTGGACCGCGGTGGTCAGCCGCCCGAGCATGTCGTCGAAGGCCCGGCCGAGCCGGCCGACCTCGTCGCGCCCCTCGACGGGCACCTCGACGTCCACCCGGCCGCGTGCGGCGACGCTCTCGGCGACCGCGGTCAGCCGGACCAGCCGCCCGGTGATCCGGCGGGCCAGCCACCAGCCGACCGCGCCGGCCAGCACGATCACCCCGGCGGCCAGCAGCACGGTGCGCTGCTGGAGCGCGGAGAGCAGGTCCTCGGTGCCGCTGAGCTTGCGGGCGACCTGGACGGCGCCGCGCCCGCCGCCGAGCGCCACGGTGGCGACGTGGTACTCCGCGTCGCCGAGGACGACCACCCGCTCCTCGTGGTCGCCGGCGGCCGGCCGGGCGGCCACCCGCCGTTCGCGGTCCCCGGCCGGCAGCGCGGGGTGCCCGACCTCGACGATCCGCCCGCCGGCGGACAGGACCTGGACGTCGGTGCGGCTGGCGCCGGCGAGTGCGTCGCGCGGCCCACCGGAGTCGGCGGCGGCGTCGGCGGTGTAGTCGGCGGGGACGTACGGGCGCTCCCGCACCTGGGCCCGCAGGTCGCGGACGACCTCGGTGAAGACGGACTTCTCGTCCAACCGCACCAGCCGGGCCGCCGAGTCGTAGCTGAGGAAGCCGACCAGGACGGTCACCCCGGCGGCGCCGGCGGCGAAGGCCAGCGCGAAGGAGGTGCGCAGGCTGGCCGGTTTGCGGGCGCGCAACCAGGCCGCCGACCACCGCGCGGCCCGGCGGACCGCCGAGGGCCGGACGAGGGGGCCGCGGCGCCCGGGCACTCAGTCCTCCCGGAGGACGTAGCCGACGCCGCGCACCGTGTGGATCAGCGGGCGGCTGCCCGGCACGTCGACCTTCCGCCGGAGGTAGCCGACGTACACCGCGAGGTTCTTCGAGCCGGGGCCGAAGTCGTAGCCCCATATCCGGTCGTAGATCGTGGAGTGGTCCAGGACGATGCCGGCGTTGCGGGCCAGCAGCTCCAGGAGTTCGAACTCGGTGCGGGTCAGCTCCAGTTCGCGCGTCCCGCGCCAGGCGCGCCGCGAGGGGCCGTCGATCCGCAGGTCGGCCGCCTCGACGAGCCCGCTGTCGGCCGCCCGGGGCTCGTGGCCCTCCCCCGCCTCACCGGTCCCGGCGCCGTCCCCGGTCGGCGGCGCGGTGCGCCGCAGCAGCGCCCGCAGGCGGGCGAAGACCTCCTCGACCTCGAACGGCTTGACCACGTAGTCGTCGGCGCCGGCGTCCAGGCCGGCGATCCGGTCCGCGGTCTCGACCCGGGCGGTGAGCATCAGGATCGGGGTGCGGTCCTGTTCGGCGCGCAGCACCTGGCAGACCTGGAGCCCGTCGATCCCCGGCATCATCACGTCCAGCAGGATGACGTCGGGCCGCTCGCGGTGGGCGGCGGCCAGCGCCTGGATGCCGTCGGCGACGGCGGTGACGCGGTACCCCTCCAGGGTCAGGGCGCGTTCCAGCGCGGTGCGGATGGGGCGGTCGTCCTCGGCGAGCAGCACGGAGTGAGTCACCCGGCAAGTCTGCCAAGGGCCCCCGCGGGCGGGTGCGGTCCCCCCGGGCGGACGGCCCGCGGGGCGCATTCTTACCCGTCTCTCACCCGGGCCACGTCCTCGACTTACCCGCTCCCGCCACGGTGGCCGGTGCCGGACGGGCCGCCCGCGGGGACCGGCCGCGGAACCGGCCCGGCCGGCAGTACGACGGCCCGGCACCGGGCACCGCCCGGGCCACCCGTGGGCGCACCACCCGGAAGACACCGCATGAAGATCACGCTCCTGCTGCACAACGCCTACGCCGTCGGCGCCCCCTTGCGCGCCACCCTCGCCCTGGCCGCCGCGCTCGCCGACCGGCACGACGTCGAAGTGGTCTCGATGCTGCGGCACCGCGAGGTCCCGCGGTGCCCGGTGGACCCCCGACTGCGGCTGGTGCCGCTGGTGGACACCCGGGTGGGCAGCGACGACATGGCGCACCCGCTGTTCGGCGAGCCGGCGCTGGACTTCCCGACCGCCGACCGGCGCCACCACCAGTACAGCCGGCTGGTCGACCTGCGGGCCGCGGAGTTCCTGCGCGGCACCGACGCCGACGTACTGATCGGCACCCGCCCCGGGATCAACGCCTACCTGGCCCGCTTCGGCCCCCGCCGCGCCCTCCGGATCGCCCAGGAGGCGCCCCGCCGCGACGCGCACGAGGACCTGCTGCGGGCCGAACTCGCCGACTCCTACCGGGCCTTGGACGCCCTGGTGACCACCGCCGAGGCGGCGGCCCACTGGCGGACCCGACGGCCGCTGCCCGGCGTGCGGGTGCTGGCGGTACCGGCGGTCGTCCCGCCGCCCGCGGATCCGCCCGGCACGCCGGCGACCGGCGCCCGCCCCGACACCGCTGCCGGCTCCGCACCCGCGTCCGCTCCCGGGACAGCTGCCGACACCGCCGCCGCCGACGCCGCCCCGCGGATCATCGTCGCGGCCGGTCGGCTGGCCCCCGACGAGCGCTTCGACCTGCTGGTCGAGGCGTTCTCCGCGGTCTGCGCCAAGCACCCCGGCTGGCGGCTGCGGATCCACGGCGAGGGCCCCGAGCGCGCCCGGCTGCGGAGCCTGATCGACGGCCTCGGGCTGGCCGACCGGGCCGAGCTGGCCGGGCCGCGGTCACCGGACGGCGCGGAGTTCGCCGGGGCGTCCATCGCCGCCTCAGCCTCGGACGCCGAGGCGTCCGGCCCGGCGCTGGTCGAGGCGATGCTGCGCGGCGTCCCGGTCGTCGGCACCGGCCGGCCGCCGGGCCCCACGGAGCTCCTCCAGGGCGGCGGTGGCGGGGTGCTGGTGCCGTGCGACGACGGGCGGGCACTGGCCGGGGCACTGCTGGACCTGGTCGAGGACCCGGAGCGCCGGCGGGCCCTGGGGGCGGCCGCGCTGGAGAGCGCCCGCCGGCACGGCCCGGGGCCGGCCGCCGCGCGCTACCAGGTGTTGTTCGAGGAGCTGCGGACCACCCGCCGGGCCCGGGCCGTGCGCCGGGCGCTCGGCGGCATCGGGCTGCGTCTGCGCACCGGGCCACGGGGGAACGAGCGGGCCTGAACGGCGGACGCCCGCCGTGGAACCGGACTCCCGCCCCTTGCACACCTCCCGCCCCATCCGTGCCGTGCGTTACTCAACTCGCCGGCGCCCGGCGGAACTTCGGCGCGGCGATCTGGCGTCCCCGGTCGTGAACATGCTGAACTGCTGAGGGGGCGACTGCCACTTCGAGCAGATGACGCTTCGCATTCCGAAATTCCGACGGACAGGGGGCCGCTCATGCTGCACGGTGTCGATGTCAGCTCCTACAACACCGGATATTCCGCCAAAGGTCTGGACTTCGTCTTCATCAAGGCCACCGAAGGCCGTTCCTACGTCAATCCGCACCAGTCCGCCCAGGCGGCACGGGCCCGGGAGGCGGGCGCCGTGGTCGGCTTCTACCACTTCCTGTGGCCGGGCAACATCGCCGCCCAGGCCCGCTATTTCGTGGAGAAGTGCGCCTCGGTGCAGGGCGACGTGCTGGCCGCCGACTGGGAGACCACCGGTGCCGGCACCTACGCCAGCAACGCGCAGAAGGACCAGTTCCTGCTGGAGGTCAAGAAGCTCCGGCCCACCCACCGCGTGCTGCTCTACTGCAACCGTGACTTCTGGTTGAACCGCGACCACACGTCGTACGCGGCGGACGGACTGTGGATCGCCGACTACGTCGCCGCCGGGCATCCGCGGATCAAGGCGAAGTGGCGCATCCACCAGTACACCGACTCGCCCCTCGACAAGGACGTCGCGGCGTTCGGCAGCCATGCCGAGCTCAAGAAGTGGGCGCATCCCGCATAAACTTCTCCGGCAGTACCCGGATGCGCCTGGCGGACACTCCGCGTGACACGATCGCGCGGCTGGCGGACAGTGCGTGACGAAGAGCGTGGAGGAACACCCGTGACGGACCCGGCGGCCAAGGCCCTGCAACAGGAGATAGCCCGCGAACTCCAGGTGCCCGCGGAGTTCGACGCCGCACGGGAGATCGAGCGCCGGGTGTCCTTCCTCACAGCGCAGCTCACCTCCACGGGCCTGCGCTCGCTGGTGCTGGGCATCAGCGGCGGGGTCGACTCCACCACCGCGGGCCGGCTCTGCCAGCTCGCGGTGGAGCGGGCCCGCACCGAGGGGCACGACGCGACGTTCTTCGCGATGCGGCTGCCCTACGGGGAGCAGGCCGACGAGAAGGACGCGCAGCGGGCGGTGGAGTTCCTCCGGGCCGACCGGCTGCTGACCGTGGACGTCCGGCCGGCCAGTGACGCGGCGCTGGCCGCGGCCGTGGCCGGGGGCGTCGCCTTCCGCGACGCGCACCACCAGGACTTCGTGCACGGCAACATCAAGGCCCGGCAGCGCATGATCGCCCAGTACGCGGTGGCCGGCGCGGAGAACGGCCTGGTCGTGGGCACCGACCACGCGGCCGAGGCGGTCTCCGGCTTCTTCACCAAGTTCGGCGACGGCGCGGCCGACGTGGTCCCGCTGACCGGGCTGACCAAGCGCCGGGTGCGGGCCGTCGCCGAGGCGCTGGGCGCCCCGGCCGAACTGGTCCACAAGGTCCCGACCGCCGACCTGGAAACCCTCGACCCGGGCAAGCCCGACGAGGACGCCCTCGGCGTCACCTACGACCAGATCGACGACTTCCTGGAGGGCCGGCCCGTCGAGGACGCCGCCTTCGAGGCGATCGTGCGGCGGTACCGCCTCACCGCCCACAAGCGCGCCCTGCCGCTCGCGCCCTGAACCGGGCGGGGCGCGCTCGGCCGCGCCCCGCACCGTCCGGTCAT
Source organism: Streptomyces sp. VTCC 41912 (assembly GCF_045799175.1). Classification (NCBI taxonomy): domain Bacteria; kingdom Bacillati; phylum Actinomycetota; class Actinomycetes; order Kitasatosporales; family Streptomycetaceae; genus Streptomyces; species Streptomyces sp. VTCC 41912. The sequence goes on along the minus strand of NZ_JBJMAB010000006.1, from coordinate 47,907 downwards.
GCACCGTCCGGTCATGCGCCGGCCAGGGAGCGGTCACCGGCCCGGTGCTAAACCGTGGGCCGCAGCGGGCATGCATGCGGCCATGGGAAGCCACGAAGTGCGATCGGAAGATCAACTGTCAGTGGGGCCGCTTACTCTCCACGGCATGGGTGACGCACGCCTGCACGAACTCCAGACCGCGCTGACCACTGCCTCCGACCTCGCCTCCGCCCTGCGCGCGGCGCCGTCCCGGCGCGACGCCGACCAGCTCGTCGACGTCCTGCGCCAGGCGCTGACCGCCGCCAGTTCCCTGGGGGCCCTGACCACCGGCCCGACGGGGTGCGCACTGCACCCCAACGGCGCGGTGGACCCGCTCCACGGCGACCCGGAAGACCCGCTGCCGGCGGGCTACGGCAAGTGCCTGCTGTGCAACGACCGCCGGCGCCGGGCGGACGCGCAGCATCCGCACGTCCGCCCGCACGCCCGCCCGCGCCCCCGGCCGCACCCGGGCTGGCACCGGCGGCTGAGCGCTTAGCGGCGCCTGGCTGTATTGCCCTGTGAGGTGGGGTCCGAGCCTTCGGGCCCGGCGGTGCCGGGGTCCTCGGCGCCGCCGGGCTTGCGTTCCGGCCGCAGGGCGATCCGGCCGAGGACCGCGGCGACGGCCAGCGCCGCGAGGGCGAGCAGCACCGCGTCCGGCACGCCGTTGCCCAGCCGGGCGGCCCAGCCCTCCAGGTCGGCCTCGGTGTCCGCGTCCAGGATCCCCGGCAGCGCGCTGGTCCCGTTGAAGCTCAGGAACAGCACGCCGATGCCGAGGAAGAACAGCCCGGAGATCAGCGACGTGGTGTGCAGCCGCAGCCGGCCCAGGGTCAGCTCGCGGCCGCGCAGCCAGCCCCGGGTGCCGAGCCGGAAGCGGTCCCAGAGCAGGGCCAGCAGGAACAGCGGCAGCGCCATGCCCAGCGCGTAGACCGCGAGCATCGAGGCGCCGTAGAGCGGGGAGCCGCTGACCGCCGTCACGGTCAGCACCGCCCCGAGGATCGGTCCGGCGCAGAAGCCGGCCAGGCCGTAGACGCAGCCGAGCAGGAAGGTGGACAGGGCGGTGCGCGGGGTGATCCGGGCGGCCGCCGCCTGGGCCCGCCGGGAGGCGAAGCCGAGGCCGAGGATCTGGGCCAGTCCCAGCGCGATGACGACCCAGCCGCCGACCGCGATCAGCAGGTCGCGGTGGCCGTTGAAGAGCCGGCTGGCGGCCGTGCTGGCCGCGCCCAGCGGCACCAGCGTGGTGGCCAGCCCCAGGTAGAACACCCCGGTGCGGGCCAGCAGCCGGCCCGGGCTGGCCAGCGAGTAGGCGAAGAACGCCGGGAGCAGCAGGGCGCTGCACGGGCTGACCAGCGCCAGTGCGCCGCCCAGGAACGCGGCGAGGTAGCCGATGTCGGTGGTCACTTCCCGGCCCCCGCACCGCCGTGCTTCCCGGACTTGCCGGCCTGCGCGGCGGCCTGCTCGATCGCCTGCTCGAAGACCTGGGTCTCCTGCGCCCCGGCGATCGGCCGGCCGTTGACCAGGAAGGACGGGGTGGACTGCACGCCGAGCTGGTAGCCCTCGTCCTGGTCCTTCTTCAGCGCGGTCTGGGCCGCGGGGCCGCCGAGGTCGGCCCGGAACTTCGCCAGGTCCGGGACGCCGGCGGTGCGGGCCAGTTCGACCAGCTTGTCCTCGGCGAGCGCGTCGCCCTTGCGGGTCTCGGCGTAGAGCTCGTCGTGCAGCTGCCAGAACTTCCCCTGCTGGCCGGCGGCCCAGGAGGCGCGGGCGGCGCGCTCGGAGTCGGCGCCGAAGACCGGGAAGTTGCGGAACTCGATGCGCAGGGTGCCGGCGTCGACGAACTTCTTGACCAGCGCGGGCTGGGTCTCCCGGGTGAACCGGCCGCAGAACGAGCACTGGTAGTCGGCGTACTCGACGAGGACGACCGGGGCGTCCGGCTTGCCGACGGCGAGCGGGTCACCGGCGGTGCGCCGGCTGGTGCGGGCGGCGAGGTCGTCGTACAGCTTCTGCTGTCCGGCGTCCTCCTGCGGCTCGACGGAGGCGGCTCCGGGGGCGGTGGGCGCGGCGGAGGCGTCCCGGCCGTTCTCGACGGCCTTGCCGACCGCGACGGCGATGGCGATCACCGCGACGACGAGCGCGAGGACCGCACCGACGGCGGCGACCTTGCGGGTGGGTGAGGCGGACGTGGGCATGCGAAAGCTCCTGTCGTACGGGAGGGGTGTGGAGGGGCGGGCGGCCGGAGTGCCGGCCGGGCGTCCTATATCCGCAGTACGGGCAGGAGTGCGGTGTGGTCCGTGGCGGGTGCGGCGCTGGTGGGCGGGCGGGCCAGTGCGAACCGGTGGGGGAGGTCGGCGGCGAGCGGCCCGGGGGCGGTGGCGTCCGGGGCGGGCAGCTCGGCGCGGTGCGGGGCGGGCAGCGGGGCGGCCTCGCCCTGGCTCGGGGCGTGCCGCCCGGAGCAGTTCTTGACGGCGTCGGCCACCGCGATCGGCGCGGTGGCGGCGGGGCGCGCGGCGGACGCCGCGGCGGGGCCCGTGGGTCCGGTCCGCCAGGTCTCGGCGGCGGCGGCCGCGCGGCCGGCGAGCCATGCCTGGTCGCCGCCGATCCGGCACAGCAACGGTCCGAAGGCGACCGCGAGGAGGAGCAGCAGGGTCAGCGTCGCCGAGCTGCGCAGCCGGTGCATGGCCCTTCCCCCTCGCTGTCGGTCCGTGTCATCGGGAACCTCTTATCCTACGGATCGCCGGCGCCGGGCGACGGCGGTGGCATAGCTCACCCGAGAACGCGCCGAATTTGATCCTGACGCGCCCCCTTATGCCCGATGTGTCGGCTTTGGTCGTCGGCAGTCCGGCCTGCCATAGTCGTCCGCGGCGCCCCCGCCGATGGCGGGCCGGTCGCCGCCGGCCGCGCGGGCTACCCCTTCCGCCCGCGCACGGCCGGGTACTGGGGCTCACCCCGCGGCATCCCGCGGGAGGGCCCCAGTCCCGTTCGCGGGAGGGGTCCAGTGCCGTTTCCCGAGGGGCGGCCGGCCGGGTCAGCGGTCGTTGACCCGGACCTCGAACCAGGTCGTCTTGCCGCGCGGCAGCAGATCCACGCCCCAGCGGTCCGAGAGTTTGTCGACGAGGAAGAGCCCCCGGCCGCTGACGTCCATCGCCTGGACCGGCATCAGACAGGGCAGTCCGCGCGAGGGGTCGCGCACCTCCACCCGGATCCAGCCGCGACGGCGCAGTATCCGCAGCCCGAAGGTGCGGGCCCCGGTGTGCCGCACCGCGTTGCCGACCAGCTCGGAGACGAGGAGCACCGCATGCTCGGCGAGCTGCGGCGACAGGGTCCACTGTTTGAGGAGGATGGCGGCGGTCAACCGGCGCGCGGTGCGCGCGGACTGGGGGCGCGAGGGGAGTCTGACCTCGCCCAGGGTCGGATCGCCGACCAGGTCGGGGGCGGCAGGTGCCGGACCGACCGGGGCCGGGACCGTCTCCGCGTCGACACCGGGGCACTCCCCGTGCGCGGCAGCCGCCTCACTCCGCGGCCGCGGCTGCTCCATTCCTTCGAGGCCCGCCATGCCCTCCATAATGGCCGCCCCTTACCGCACCGGGGGGCGGAACCTCGGGAATCCGTTGTCCGGAATCAGTGGCTCCACACCCCCCGCACGACATATGCCAACGGCAGCCGGGGGCGACCACACGGCGCTGACCTGCGCAGACCTCGAACGGGCGACGGACCACCAGGAGTCGTCAACCCGGCCTCTTTAAGGCGCAATTAAGTTTTCCGCAATTCGCCCACACGAGGCATGGCGTACCGGCCAAACCCCAGACATCCCATCAACACCACTGACCTCAGCAGAACTTGGTCATGGCTCAGCGGAACTGGGCCTTGCCCGGGCCTTCCTCGACGAAGCTGCGCATGCCGATCTCCCGGTCCTCGGTGGCGAACAGCCCGGCGAACCAGGTGCGTTCGATCGTCAGCCCGGTGTCGATGTCCGCCTCCAGGCCGGCGTCGACGGACTCCTTGGCGGCCCGCAGCGCCAGCGCCGGCCCGGCCGCCAGCCGCGCCGCCCAGGCGTGCGCCTGCGCGTAGACCTCGTCGGCGGGCACCACCCGGTCCACCAGGCCGATGGCCAACGCCTCCGCGGCCTTGACGTGACGGCCGGTGAAGATCAGGTCCTTGGCCTTGGACGGACCCACCAGGCGGGCCAGGCGCTGGGTGCCGCCGGCGCCCGGGATCAGGCCGAGCAGGATCTCGGGCTGGCCCAACTTGGCGTTCTCGGCGGCGATCCGGAAGTCGGCGCAGAGCGCGAGTTCGCAGCCGCCGCCGAGGGCGTAGCCGGTGACCGCGGCGACCACCGGCTTGGGGATCCGGGCCACCGCCGTGAAGGAGTCCTGGAGCTCCTTGGACCGCACCACCATGGCGGCGTGGTCCATGGCCTGCATTTCCTTGATGTCCGCCCCGGCCGCGAACACCTTCTCGCCGCCCCAGAGCACGACGGCGCGGACGTCGTCCCGGCGGCTCGCCTCCTCGGCGAGCGCGCGGAGCCGGTCCTGGGTGGCGACGTCCAGGGCGTTCATCGGCGGGCGGTCCAGGCGGATGGTGCCGACGCCGTCGGCGACCTCGAGATGCACAGTCATGCCGGCAGGTTAGTACGCGTTAACGTCGCGCGCCGCCCCGCCCCCGGCCGGTCTTCCGCCCGGACCGCCGCCTCACCGGGAGCGCCACTTCTCCCAGGAGAGGTTCCAGTCGCCGAAGCCGTTGTCCGGCTGGACGGTGCGGTCGTGGGAGTTCTTGACGATGACCACGTCGCCGATGAGGGAGTTCCGGTAGAACCAGGCCGCCGGGGTGTCGGGGTCGCCGCCGCCGCGCTGGTCGTAGAGGCCGACGCAGCCGTGGCTGGCGTTGCGGGTGCCGAACGCCGCCCGGCCCGACCAGTAGTTGCCGTGGATGAAGGTGCCGGAGGTGCTCAGCCGCATGGCGTGCGGGACGTCCTTGATGTCGTACTCGCCGCCGTAGCCGACGGTCTGGCCGTTCATCCGCGTCACCGGGTGCTTCTCGCTGATCACCATCTGGCCGTTGTAGGTCTCGGTGCCCGGGGCGCCGGCGGTGATCGGGACGGTCCGCAGGGTCTTGCCGTCGCGGACCACGGTCATCTGCTTCGACCGGGCGTCGACGGTGCTCACCTGGCTGCGGCCGACGGTGAACGAGACCTCCTTGGCCTGGGTGCCGTAGACGCCGGGGCGGCCCTCGACGCCGTCGAGGTCGAGCCGGAGGGTGACCTTGGTGCCGGGCGCCCAGTACTTCTCCGGGCGGAAGTCGAGGCGGTCGTTGCCGAACCAGTGGCCGGCGATCGGGACGGCGGGCCGCGCCGTGACGGTGAGGGCCCGCTCCACGGCCCGGGGGTCGGTGATGCCGCGGGTGAAGCGGATCGAGACCGGCATCCCGACGCCGACCCGCTGGCCGTTCTCCGGGGTGTACTGGCCGATGAAGGTGTTCTTCGGGACGAGCGTGGTGAACGTGGCGTGCTCGGCGGCCTGTCGGCCCCGGGCGTCCACCGCCACCGCGTCGACGGTGTACCGCGTCGAGGCGCCGAGGTGACCGGCGGGCTGCCACCGGGCGCCGTCGCCGGATATCTTCCCGTCGACCGCGTGGCCCTTGGCGTCGGTGACCTTCACGGAGCGCAGCCTGCCCTGCTGGGCGGTCACCCGCAGCGCGCCGCTCGTGGCCACGTCGCGGGCGCCGTCCCGGGGGGATATCACCACGGCGGCCCGTGAGGCGGCGTCCTCCCCGGTCCGCCGGGAGGGCGCTGCGCCGCTGTCGCCCCCGCAGGCGGCGAGCAACAGCAGCAGCGGAGCGAGCAGAAGGGCGAGTGGCGCGCCCGGGCGGCGCACCCGCCTCCGGTACTCCGGCTCCCCCGCCATCGATCGGACGTTCACGACTGGCCCCTTCCCCCTCGCACGGCCCGCGGTGCCCCGCGCCCGGACGCTGTCGGCCGGGCGCGTGCCGCTAGATAACCACACCGCACCGACAGTGAACTCCCCCTGGGGACAACGGTTTAGTCCCGGGCCGCGGGTGGCCGCGCGGGCATGCGTACGAGCGCCGGGGGGTGTTGCGCTCGCGCGCGGGCGCGGGCCGGTTCAGTGCCGCGCGCTGCCCGCCCGCCAGGCCGCCCACGGCAGGTTCCAGCCGCCCAGGCCGTTGTCGGGGGCGACGGTGCGGTCCGGGGAGTTACGGACCTCCACCGTGTCGCCGACGATCGAGTTCCGGTAGAGCCAGCCGGCGGGGGTGTCCGGGCCGCCGCCGCGGACGTCCCGCAGTCCGACGCAGCCGTGGCTGGTGTTGAGGCCGCCGAAGACCTCCGGCCGCGCCCAGTAGTTGCCGTGCAGGAAGGTGCCGGACCGGGTCAGCCGCATGGCGTGCGGCACGTCCGGGATGTCGTACTCGGTGCCGAAGCCGACGGTGTCGCCGTCCATCCGGGTCACCGCGTGCCGCTCCAGGATCACCATCGTCCCGTTGTAGGTGGGGTTCTCGGCGTTGCCGGCGGTGACCGGGAGGGTGGCCACCACCCGGCCGTCGCGGCGGACGGTCAGCGTGTGCCGGGCCGCGTCGACGGTGCTGACCTGGTCGCGGCCCACCAGGTAGTGGAGGGTCTTGCGCTGGATCCCGTAGGCGCCCGGTCCGGTGCGCACCTCGCGCAGGCGCAGGTCGACGGTGAGGCGGGTGCCCGGCCGCCAGCGCTCGCGGGGCCGGAAGTCCAGCCTCCGGGGGCCGAACCAGTGCGGCGCGACCTCGACGGCGGGGCGGGCGCTGACGACGACCGCGCGCTCCACCGCCGCGCGGTCCAGGACCGGCCGGTTGAAGACCAGCGAGAAGATCAGGCCGCTGCCGACCGTGGCACCGCTCTCCGGCGAGTAGTAGCCGATGACCCGGTGCGGGGGCGAGAAGGTCTTGAAGGTGGTGTGCCGGGTGGTGCGGCGGCCGGTGTCGTCGCGGGCGACCGCGTCGACGGTGTACTGGGAGGCGAGTTCGAGGGAGTCGGTGATCGGCCGCCAGATCGTGCCGTCCCGGGAGATCCGGCCGGCGACCGGCTGCCGGCCGGCGCTGCCGGTGCGGCTGACCTCGACCCGCTCCAGCTTGCCGTCCGGGACCCGGACCTCCAGGCGCCCGTTGGCCCGTACGCCGCGCGCGCCGTCGCCCGGGAGGATCCGGATCGTCTCCTCGGGGCTGGGCGGTCCGCCGCCGAAGAGGACGTCCCGGTCGCCGCAGCCGGCCAGCGCCGCCACGCCGGTGAGCGCGACCAGCAGGGTGCGGGCGGCGCGGCGGAGGCGGGACGGCGGGTGCGTCGTCGTGCCGCGGGGCGCGCGGCCGGCCGCCGGTGCGCGGTCCGCGGTGCGGCCGCCGGTGTCGTCCCCTGGTCGGTGCTGGTGATGGCCGGTCATACGCCGGATTGTGACGGATGATTCGCAAGTTGGGCGGTATGCCGCGAAACGGAATGTCATCGCTGCGCCGTCCCGTGGGCCGGGCGGGCGCGCGGGGCGCACGCCGGGCCCGCCCGCGCCGCTCCGCGGCAACGGGAGTCCGCGACGACGGAAAGCGTGAGGCAACGCCCGGTTGCGGGCAGAACAACGGTGCACCCTCATGCACCGCACCGCGGGCGACGGCCCCGGACCCGGCCGGGACGCTCCCCCGGCTCGCGCGGGGAAGCATCCCCCGGGCCCGGACGCCGCCGCCCGACGAGCCCTTGAGCCGCAGGAGGCCGGCACGTGTCCAGCGCACCCGAGCAGGAGGCGGTGGCGGACGAACCGCTCGCCCCGCCCGCGGACGTCCGCCCCGGCACCCCGACGCCCCTGGGGGCCCGCTACCGCACCGGGCCGGACGGGGCGGCGGGCACCAACTTCGCCCTGTGGGCGGGCGGCGCCGAGGCCGTCGAGCTGTGCCTCTTCGACGACGAGGGGGAGGAGATGCGCCACCCCCTCACCGAGCTGACCCACGAGATCTGGCACGGCTTCCTGCCCGGCGTCCACCCCGGGCAGCGCTACGGCTACCGGGTGCACGGCCGCTGGGACCCCTGGACCGGCGCCCGCTGGAACCCGGCGAAGCTGCTGCTGGACCCGTACGCCCGGGCCGTGGACGGGGACTTCGGCGCCCGCACCGAGACCGGCCCGGGCGGCCCGGCGCTGCCCGCCGCGTTGTACGGGCACGTCCGCGACTGGCCCGAGCAGCAGGTCGCCGACACCGTGCGCGACGACCGCGACTCGGCACCGTACGTCCCCAAGGGCGTGGTGGTCGGCGAGGAGGACGACGGGCAGGACGAGTGGCGGGACGACCGGCGCCCGAAGACGCCGTGGCCGGACTCCGTCCTGTACGAGCTGCACGTGCGCGGGTTCACCATGCGCCACCCGGGCGTCCCGGAGCGGCTGCGCGGCACCTACGCCGGGCTCGCCCACCCGGCCGCACTGGCGCACCTGACCCGGCTGGGGGTGACCGCCGTCGAGCTGCTGCCGGTCCACCAGTTCGCGCACGAGGACCACCTGGTGCGCCGGGGGCTGCGCAACTACTGGGGCTACAACTCCCTCGGCTACTTCGCCCCGCACGCCGGTTACGCCGCCACCGGGACCCGCGGGCAGCAGGTCGGCGAGTTCAAGCGGATGGTGCGGGCGCTGCACGACGCCGGCATCGAGGTGATCCTCGACGTCGTCTACAACCACACCGCGGAGGCCGGTGAACGGGGCCCGACCCTCTCCCTGCGCGGCATCGACAACCGCGGCTACTACCGCCTCCAGGGGGACCCGCGCCGCTACGCCGACTACACCGGCTGCGGCAACACCCTGCACGTCGTCCAGCCGCACGTGCTGCGGCTGATCACCGACTCGCTGCGCTACTGGGTCACCGAAATGGGCGTGGACGGCTTCCGCTTCGACCTGGCGGCCGCGCTGGCCCGCTCCATGCACGACGTCGACATGCTCTCGCCGTTCCTCGCGGTGATCGCCCAGGACCCGGTGCTGCGCCGGGTCAAGCTGATCGCCGAGCCGTGGGACGTCGGCTCCGGCGGCTACCAGGTCGGCGCCTTCCCCCCGCTGTGGACGGAGTGGAACGACCGCTACCGGGACACCGTCCGGGACTTCTGGCGCGGCGCCACCGGGGACGTCCGCGACCTGGGCTACCGGCTCTCCGGGTCGAGCGACCTCTACGCCTGGGGCGGCCGGCGTCCGTACGCGTCGGTCAACTTCCTCACCGCGCACGACGGGTTCACCCTGCGCGACCTGGTCAGTTACGAGCACAAGCACAACGAGGCCAACGGCGAGGACAACCGGGACGGCACCCACGACAACCGGTCCTGGAACTGCGGCGCCGAGGGCGAGACCGACGCCCCGGACGTCACCGCGCTGCGCCGCCGCCAGCTCCGCAACCTGCTGACCACCTTGTTGCTGTCCACCGGCGTGCCGATGCTGGTGGCCGGCGACGAGATGGGCCGCACCCAGCACGGCAACAACAACGCCTACTGCCAGGACAACCCGACCGGCTGGGTGGACTGGACGCTGCTGGCCGACCCCCACTGGCGCGCCCTGGCCGGGCTCACCGCCCGGCTGATCGCGCTGCGCCGCACCCACCCGGTGCTGCGCCGCCGGGCGTTCTTCTCCGGCCGCCCGCAGCACCGCGGCGGGCTGCGCGACCTGGCGTGGTTCGGTGCGGACGGCGCCGAGATGAGCGAGGCGGACTGGTACGCACCCGGTGCCACGTTGACCATGTACCTCTCCGGCAACGACATCCCGCAGCGCGACGCCCGCGGCGTCCGGGTCACCGACGACAGCTTCCTCGCCGTGCTGCACGCCGACGCCGCGCCCCGGACGGTGGTCCTGCCCGGCCTGCCGTGGGCCGGTTCCTACGAGCTCCTGGTGGACACCTCGGCCGAACCGCCGCCGGGCGGGGAGGCCGAATCGCCGCCGGAGCGGGCGACGTGCGCGGCCGGCGGCGAACTCACCGTGCCGGGGCGGACCGTGCTGCTGTTCCGGGCGGTGCCGGGGTGAGCGCCGCCGACCACCTCCGCGCCAACTGACGCGAGAGCGGCACCACTTGGGGCCGGGGGCGGGAACCGGCCCCGGCCCGACCCCGTTCCGGACGCCTCGGCGAAAACCACGTGAGCGCTGTCAGTGGCACGCCGTACGCTCGCGGTGATGGCCACGACCACGTGTTCGACCTCGCCCGACGAGCGGACCGGAGCGGTACGGCGCTCCGCGGTGCGCTCGCTGCTCCGCCTGTGGCCGTTCGTCCGCCCGGTGCGGGTGCGGCTGTTCCTCGCCGCCGGGGTGGCGGTGGTGGCGTCCTGCCTCTCGGTGGTCATCCCGCTGGTGCTCAAGTGGCTGGTGGACGGGCCGGTGTCGCACGGGGACACCGGCGGGGTGTGGCTGGGCGGCGGGTACCTGCTGCTGCTCGGGGTCGCCGAGGCGCTGCTCTTCGGGCTGCGGCGGTGGCTGGTCTCCCGGCCGACGGCCGCGGTGGAGGCGGCGATGCGGGAGGCGCTCTACCGCCACGTGCAGCGGCTGCCGGTCGCCTTCCACGACCGCTGGGCCACGGGGCAGTTGCTCTCCCGGGCCACCACCGACCTCCAGCTGTTACGCCTGTTCCTGGTCTTCCCGATGACGTTCCTGCTGGTCAACGGCGCGACGATCGTGGTGGGCGGAGTGCTCCTGCTGGTCCAGCAGTGGACGCTCGGACTGGTGCTGCTGGCGCCGGTGCTGCCGCTGATGGTGGTGTGCTCGGTCTTCCAGGCCCAGTACGGGCAGGCCGCCCGCCGGGCCCAGGACCAGGTCGGCGACCTGACCACGGTCGTCGAGGAGTCGGTGCTCGGCATCCGGATCGTCAAGGGGTTCGGACGCCACCGCACCCAGGCCCGGGCGTTCGGCGAGCTGGCCGGCGCGGTCCGCGGCACCGAGCTGCGCAAGGCCCGTCTGCTGGCCGCCATCTGGGGCGTCAACTCCCTCCTTCCGGAGCTGGCGTTGGGCGCCGCGCTGGTGCTCGGCACCGTCCAGGTGGCCGACGGGCAGCTCTCCGCCGGCACCCTCGTCGCGTTCCTGTCGACGGCGCTGGCGCTGCGTTGGCCGGTCGACTCGATCGGCTTCCTGCTGGCGATGAGCAGTGCGGCGGCGACCGCGGCCGACCGGTACTTCGAGGTGCTGGACGAGCCGCCGGTGGCCGAGGACGGCGCTGCCCCCGGCGGCCGGACCGCGGACGGCGAACGGCCCGGCGGGGGCCTGGTCTTCGAAGGGGTGGAGTTCCGCTACCCCGACGCGCCCCCGGGCTCCCCGCCGACGCTGCGGGGCGTCGACCTGCATGTCCGGCCCGGGGAGACGATGGCGCTGGTCGGGGCCACCGGCAGCGGCAAGACCACCCTGACGGCGCTGGTCCCCCGGCTGTACGACCCGACCGCGGGCCGGATCACCCTGGACGGGCGGGACCTGGCGACGCTCACCCGCGAGGAGGCCCGCACGCTGGTCGCGGTGGCCTTCGAGGAGCCGACCCTGTTCTCCACGACGGTGGCGGAGAACGTCCTGATGGGCGGGGCGGACGGACCGGCGGCGGAGCGCGCCGCGGCCCTGCGGCGGGCCCTGTGGGTGGCGCAGGCCGAGGAGTTCGTGGCCGCCCTCCCGCAGGGCACCGCCACCGGGGTCGGCGAGCAGGGGATGACCCTGTCGGGCGGGCAGCGGCAGCGGTTGGCGTTGGCCCGCGCGGTGGTCGGCCGGCCGCGCTGCCTGATCCTGGACGACCCGCTCTCCGCTCTCGACGTGCACACCGAGGCCCGGGTGGAGGCGGCGCTGCGGGAGGTGCTGGCGTCCACCACCGCGCTGGTGGTCGCGCACCGGCCGTCCACGGTGCTGCTGGCCGACCGGGTGGCGCTGCTGTCGGGTGGCCGGATCGTCGCCGTCGGCACCCACCACCAACTCCTGCGGGAGAACGCGCAGTACGCGGCGTTGATGTCCGGCGGCCCGGCGCGCGCCACGGAGCGGCACGAGCGGGAGGACGGGCGATGACGACGACGGAGACCGGCCGACCGGCCGACGGCCCGGGAGGCGACGGCTGCGACACCGACCCGTCGGCCGCACCGCCCGCCGCGGACGGGCGGCCGGTCCCGCCGGGCGATGCCCCGGACGCCTTCGAGGCGGACCTGCTGCCCACCCCCAAGGGCGCCTCGCGCGCCCTGCTGGGTTCGCTGCTCGCCCCGCACCGCGGCCGGGTGTGGGCGGCCACCGTCGCCCTGCTGCTCCAGCAGGCCGCCGCGCAGGCCAGCCCGCTGTTGGTCGCCTACGCCCTGGATCGGGCGGTGCCGGCCCTGCGGGCGGGCGACCGCGGTCCGTTGCTGGTCCTGGCCGTGGCGGCGGCGCTGTCCGCGGCGGTCGCCGGCGGCCTCCAGTGGGTCTTCGTCCGGCTGTCCACCCGGGCCGGCCAGGACGTGCTGCTGGACCTGCGCGGCCGGATCTTCCGGCACGCCCAGGACCTCGGCCTGGACTTCCACGAGCGCTACACCTCCGGCCGGTTGATATCCCGCGCCACCACCGACGTGGAGGCGCTGCGCGAACTCCTGGAGGAGGGCCTCCAGGAGCTGGTCACGGTCGTCCTGTCGACGCTCTACATCAGCGCGCTGCTGCTCTGGCTGGACCTGGGCCTGGGCGTCGCGGCTCTGCTCTCCGCGGTGCCGCTGGCGCTCCTCGTGCGCGCGTTCCAGCGGAGTTCGCACCGGGCCTACCGCGCCAAGTCCACCGCCATCGCCGCCGTCATCGTGCGGTTCACCGAGACGCTGGGCGGGATCCGTCCGGTGCAGGCGTTCCGCCGCGAGCCGGCCAACGACGCGGCCTTCGCCGACCTCAACGCCCGCCACCGGCAGTTCAACGGCGACGCGATCCTGGCGATGGCGCGCTTCGTCGTCGGCTCCCGCATGACGGCCAACGTCGCGATCGCCGCCCTCGTCCTGTGGGGCGCCTACCGCGTCGCCACCGGTGCGCTCGCCCTGGGCGTGCTGGCCGCCGCGACGCTCTACCTGCGCCGGCTCTACGACCCCATCGACCGGCTGGGCGTGTTCCTGAATTCCTACGAGTCGGCGGCCGCCTCGCTGGAGAAGATCGCCGGGTTGCTGGCCCAGCGGCCGTCGGTGCCCGAGCCTGCGCTGCCCCGGGCGCTGCCGCCCGCGGCCCCGGGCCGGCCCGGCCGCGAGGTGGCCTTCCGCGGCGTGCGCTTCGGGTACCGCACGGGCGGCGAGGTGCTGCCGCGGTTCGACCTGACGCTGGCGGCCGGCAGCACCGTCGCGGTGGTCGGCGCCACGGGCGCCGGCAAGTCCACCCTCGCCCGGTTGTTGGCCCGCTTCCACGACCCCTCGGAGGGCCGGGTGGAGGTGGACGGGGTCGATCTGCGCGAGCTGTCCGGCGCCGCGCTGCGCCGCGCGGTGGTGATGGTCACCCAGGAGGCGTTCCTGTTCTCCGGCACGGTCGCCGACAACATCGCCCTGGGCCGGCCGGACGCCGACCGCGCGGAGGTCGAGGGGGCCGCGCGGGCGATCGGCGCCCACGACTTCATCGCCGCCCTGCCGGACGGCTACGACACCGACGTCCGCAAGCGCGGCGGCCGGCTCTCCGCCGGGCAGCGCCAACTCGTCGGATTCGCCAGGGCGTTGCTGGCCGATCCGGCGGTGCTCCTCCTGGACGAGGCGACCAGTTCGCTGGACATCCCCGGCGAGCGGGCGGTGCAGCGGGCCATGGGCGCGGTGCTGCACGGCCGGACGGCGCTGGTGATCGCGCACCGGCTGTCCACGGTGGAGTCCGCCGACCGGGTGCTGGTGATGGCGGACGGCCGGATCGTGGAGGACGGCGCTCCGGCCGCACTGGCCGCCGGCCACGGCCAATACGCGGCGCTGCACCGGGCCTGGCGGGAGAGCGTGGGCTGACCCGGCGGCCGCGCCGGAGGCACCGGTGCGCCCCGGATCCCCTCGGTCGACCACCCCGCCCGGCCGTCCGCTTTCCGGACGTGGATTTCGCCCAACGGACGTTTTCCGGCCATTTACTTGATGGGCACCTGACAACCACTCGCCAGTGGTGGCACTCTTCCCGGCAGCCGCCACCCGGACCCCACGGCACCGCACCGGGCGGCCGCGCCCCAGCTCCACCAGCACCGCACCCCCCACACACGCTCCACGAGTTCTGCCTCGCTCTGCCCGGACGGCCGCTCCGCCGCCCGGTCCCCCTTGGCCGCCCCCCTCATGTCGCGGCCCCGCAGAAGGAGTCAGTGTGAGACGCACCCCCCATAGATCCACCCCGCAGCGGCGCGCCGTGGCGACCGGCGCGCTGGTCGCGGTCACCGCGCTGCTGGCCGTCGGCGTCCAGGCCGGTACCGGCACGGCGGCCAGCCCGCAGGGCGCTCCCGCCGCCCGCCCGGGCCCGCAGGCGGTCCCCGCCGCCGGTGCGCTGCCGGCCAAGCTCTCCCCGTCCCAGCGGGCCGAACTGATCCGCACGGCGAACGGCACCACCGCCGCCACCGCCCGGCGGCTCCAGCTCGGCGCCCAGGAGAAGCTGGTCGTCAAGGACGTCGAGAAGGACGTCGACGGCACCGTGCACACCCGCTACGAGCGCACCTACGAGGGCCTGCCGGTGCTCGGCGGCGACCTCGTCGTGCACACCGCGAAGACCGGTGCGGTCAAGAGCACCACCAAGGCGCTCAAGAAGGCCCTCGCGGTGCCCTCCACCACCGCCAAGGTCGCCCCGGCCACCGCCGCGGGCAAGGCGGTCTCCGCGGCCAAGTCGCTCGGCTCCACGAAGACCGCGGCCGACCAGGCGCCGCGCAAGGTCGTCTGGGCCGCCGACGGCACCCCGCGACTGGCCTGGGAGACGGTTGTCGGCGGCCTCCAGGACGACGGCACGCCCAACCAGCTGCACGTCATCACCGACGCCACCACCGGCGCGAAGATCTTCCAGTACCAGGGCATCGAGAACGGCATCGGCAACAGCGAGTACAGCGGCAAGGTCACCATCGGGACCTCCGGCTCCGCGCCGAACTTCACGATGACCGACGGCACCCGCGGCGGCCACAAGACGTACAACCTCAACCACGGTTCGTCCGGCACCGGTTCGCTGTTCACCGACGCCGACGACACCTGGGGCGACGGCACCGCCGGCAACCCGCAGACCGCCGCCGTCGACGCCGCCTACGGCGCCCAGGAGACCTGGGACTACTACAAGAACGTGCACGGCCGCACCGGCATCCGCGGGGACGGCGTCGGCGCCTACTCCCGCGTGCACTACGGCAACAGCTACGTCAACGCCTTCTGGGACGACGGCTGCTTCTGCATGACCTACGGCGACGGCGCCAACAACGCCGACCCGCTGACCGCCCTGGACGTGGCCGGCCACGAGATGTCGCACGGCGTCACCGCCGCCACCGCCAACCTCACCTACAGCGGCGAGTCCGGCGGCCTGAACGAGGCCACCTCGGACATCTTCGGCACCGCCGTGGAGTTCTACGCCAACAACCCGGCCGACCCCGGTGACTACCTCATCGGCGAGAAGATCAACATCAACGGCGACGGCACCCCGCTGCGCTACATGGACAAGCCCTCCAAGGACGGCGCCTCCGCCGACTACTGGTCGAGCACCGTCGGCAACAAGGACGTGCACTACTCCTCCGGCGTCGCCAACCACTTCTTCTACCTGCTGTCCGAGGGCAGCGGCGCCAAGGACATCGGCGGCGTCCACTACGACAGCCCGACCTACGACAACCAGCCGGTGCCGGGCATCGGCCGGGCCAACGCCGAGAAGGTCTGGTTCAAGGCGCTCAGCCAGTACATGAGCGCCAACACCAACTACGCGGGCGCGCGCACCGCCACCCTCCAGGCCGCCGCCGACCTGTTCGGCCAGGGCAGCGCCACGTACAACACGGTCGCCAACACCTGGGCGGCGGTGAACGTCGGCTCCCGGGTCTCCGACGGCGGGGTCTCGGTCACCAACCCGGGCAACCAGACCAGCACCGTCGGCCAGGCGGCCAGCCTCCAGATCAAGGCCAGCAGCGGCACCACCGGTTCGCTGTCCTACGCGGCGACCGGGCTGCCCGCCGGGCTGTCCCTCGACGCCGGCACCGGCCTGATCTCGGGCACCCCGACCACCGCCGGCACCGCCACGGTCACCGTGACGGTCACCGACGCGGCCAAGAAGACCGGGACCACGTCCTTCACCTGGACCGTCAACCCGGTCGGCGGCGGCAGCGTCTTCGAGAACAACACCAAGGTCGCCATCCCGGACGGCGGCGCGGCGATCACCTCACCGATCCCGGTGAGCCGCAGCGGCAACGCCCCCAGCGGCCTCAAGGTGACGGTGGACATCACCCACAGCTGGCGCGGTGACCTGGTCATCGACCTGCTGGCCCCGGACGGCACCGCGTACCGGCTGAAGAGCTCCAGCATCGCGGACTCGGCCGCCGACGTGAAGGCCACGTACACCGTCAACGCCTCGACGAAGGCCGCGAACGGCACCTGGAAGCTGCGCGTCCAGGACGTCTACGCGGGCGACTCGGGCACCCTCAACGGCTGGAAGCTGACGTTCTGACAGCAACCGGCAATATGCCCGTCACCCCGATGTGACAGAGCGGGCCGCCAGCCGGACAAATCCCGCTGATCGGGACAACTGATCCGCCAAGCAGTCGAGTTGGGCGTCGCCCCCGGACCTCCGGGAGCGGCGCCCCGCTCCGTTATCCGGACATCGAGTACCTCTGTACGGACGATTTTCGGCCAACCTCCGAACACCCCCCTGACATGCACGCGTTCGAATGGCAGTCTTCCCGACGCATGTCACACCCGCATCGCTTTGCACCCCCACCACTTGGCAAAGTTGAAGGAGCACGCGTGACCCCCCACATATCCCGTAAGACCCGTGTGACCGGTTCGGTCGCCGCCGCCGCGGCCCTGCTCGTCGCCGGCATCACGGCCGCCGGTACCGCCGGCGCCGCCCCCGCCCCCGCCCCCCACGGCGGCGCGGCGCTCGCGCTCAGCACCTCGCACCACGCGGAGCTGGTGCAGAGCGCGCAGGCCGCCACGGCGCAGACCGCCAAGACGCTGGGCCTGGGCGCGCAGGAGAAGCTGGTCGTCAAGGACGTCATCAAGGACACCGACGGCACCGTGCACACCCGCTACGACCGCACCTACGAGGGCCTGCCGGTGCTCGGCGGCGACCTGGTCGTGCACACCGCCAAGGGCGGCGCCGTCAAGGGCGTCAGCAAGGCCACCAAGGCGAAGGTCGCGGTCGCCTCCACCACCGCGAAGATCGCCCCGAAGGCCGCCGCGCTGGCCGCCGAGTCGACCGCGACCAAGACCATCGGCGCCAAGAAGGTCGACGCGCCGGCGCCCCGCAAGGTGGTCTGGGCCGCCAAGGGCACCCCGGTGCTGGCCTACGAGACCGTGGTCGGCGGCGTCCAGAAGGACGGCACGCCCAACCAGCTGCACGTCATCACCGACGCCAACACCGGCAAGAAGCTCTACCAGTACCAGGGCATCGAGAACGGCGTCGGCAACAGCGAGTACGCCGGCAAGGTCGACCTCGCGACCAAGAAGGGCGCCAACGGCTACGAGCTGACCGACGACTCCCGCGGCGGCCACTCGACGTTCGACCTGGGCGGCAGCGAGAGCGGCGACGGCAAGCTGTTCACCAACTCCACCGACACGTGGGGCGACGGCAAGCCCAGCAACCCGCAGACCGCCGCCGTCGACGCCGCCTACGGCGCCCAGGAGACCTGGGACTACTACAAGAACGTGCACGGCCGCAGCGGCATCAAGGGCGACGGCAAGGGTGCCACCTCCCGCGTCCACTACGGCCAGAACTACGTCAACGCGTTCTGGGACGACAGCTGCTTCTGCATGACGTACGGCGACGGCGAGGGCAACAACAAGCCGCTGACCGCCCTCGACGTCGCGGGCCACGAGATGTCGCACGGCGTCACCTCGGCCACCGCGGGTCTGGAGTACAGCGGTGAGTCCGGCGGTCTGAACGAGGCCACCTCGGACATCTTCGGCGCCTCCGTCGCGTTCTACGCGAAGAACCCCGAGGAGCCGGGCAGCTACTTCATCGGCAAGAAGATCGACATCAACGGCGACGGCAAGCCGCTGCGCTACATGGACAAGCCCTCCAAGGACGGCCAGTCCCTGGACAACTGGAGCGCCGACGCCGGCAACGTCGACGTCCACTACTCCTCCGGCATCGCCAACCACTTCTTCTACCTGCTGTCCGAGGGCAGCGGCGCGAAGGACGCCAACGGCGACCACTACGACAGCCCGACCGCGGACGGCTCCAAGGTCACCGGCATCGGCCGGGACAAGGCCGAGAAGATCTGGTTCAAGGCGCTGACCGCGTACATGACCTCGACCACCGACTACAAGGCGGCCCGCGAGGCGACCGTCAAGGCGGCCACCGACCTCTACGGCGCGGACAGCGCCGAGGTCAAGGGCGTCGAGTCGGCCTGGGCCGGCGTCAACGTCAAGTAACGAACCACCGCGGCCGGTTGGCCGCACCGCACCGGCGTGACCGGGGGAACGCTCCCCCGGCCACGCCGGCTTTTTTCGGTCAGCTCCGCCCGGCCGGCCCCTCCCCCGCGGGCCCACCGCCCCGCCCGCGCACCACGCCCCGGACCGCGCACCCCACCGGCCACCCGACGCTCGGCGCACCCCCGCCCCCGGTCGGCGGCGGTCGCCGGTCGGGCCGTCCCGCGCGCCGACGGCGGGTCGCCCGCCGCACGACGCTGACCGGCGACCACCGCCCCGTACTGCCCGGTCCGTCGATATGGCCAATTCCACCCCCTCAGGCGCTCTTGTACGGACACCCGCGCGGCGAGAGGCTGCGAGGGTGGCGCCGACGGGCCCCGGCGCGGCAACGGACTTCCGCACACCGCAACTCCGCTGTTATCACACCGAGTTGAGGAGGCGAACGTCGACCGTGTCAGCACCGAGCCGCAGCCGCCCACCAGAGCGGCGGCCCTCGTCCACCGGAGCGCACGGTGTGAGGGGCTACGCATCGGTAGTTCACATTCCCGCGGCATTCAGCCCGCGCGTGCGCGGGAAGGCTCACCAAGAGCGCCGTCGCGCGCAACCGGCCGGCGGGAGCCGATCCGGCCCGCCGCACCATGCGCCAGCAGAGTGAAAGCGGACAGGAGTGCCCATGCCCGCACCCCGCCCCCTCACCGTGGAGCGGATAGAAAGGACAAAACCCCTCAAAGCACCACAAACCCAGGTGAGCCCATGATCGGTCGCATCCCTGTACTGGACATCCGCCCGCAGATCGATTGCGGTCGCCGCCCGGCCAAGGCCGTGGTGGACGAAACCTTCGAGGTCTCCGCCACGGTCTTCCGAGAAGGCCACGACGCGGTCGCCGCGAACGTGGTGCTGCGCAACCCGGCGGGCCGCTGCGGCCCGTGGACCCCGATGCGGGAGCAGGCACCGGGCACCGACCGGTGGGTCTGCGAGGTCACCCCCGACGTCGAGGGGCGCTGGACGTTCACCGTGGAGGCGTGGTCCGACCCGGTCGCCACCTGGCGCCGGCACGCGGCGGTCAAGGTCCCGGCCGGGATCGACACCGAGCTGGTCCTCACCGAGGGCGCCGCGCTGCACGAGCGGGCCGCGACCGAGGTCCCCAAGAGCGACGGCCGGGAGGCGGTGCTGGCCGCCGTCGACGCACTGCGGGACACCACCCTGCCGGCCGCCACCCGCCTGGCCACCGCGCTCGCCCCGCAGGTCACCGAGGCGCTGGACCGCCACCCGCTGCGCGAACTGCTCACCGTCTCCCGCCCGATGCCGCTGGTCGTCGAGCGCCGCCGGGCCCTGTACGGCTCCTGGTACGAGCTCTTCCCGCGCTCCGAGGGCGCCGCGCCCGGCCCGGACGGCACGCTGGTCAGCGGCACCCTGCGCACCGCCGCCGAGCGGCTGCCCGCGGTCGCCGCGATGGGCTTCGACGTGGTCTACCTCCCACCGGTCCACCCGATCGGCACCAGCCACCGCAAGGGCCCCAACAACGCGCTCTCGGCCGGTGCCCACGACGTCGGCTCCCCCTGGGCCATCGGGTCGCCGGCCGGCGGCCACGACGCGCTCCACCCGGACCTGGGCACCTTCGAGGACTTCGACCACTTCGTGCGGACCGCCCGCGACCTGCGGATGGAGGTGGCGCTGGACTTCGCCCTCCAGTGCTCCCCGGACCACCCCTGGGTCACCCTGCACCCGCAGTGGTTCCACCACCGCGCCGACGGCTCCGTCGCCTACGCGGAGAACCCGCCGAAGAAGTACCAGGACATCTATCCGATCGCCTTCGACGCCGACTTCCGCGGGCTGGTCCGGGAGACCGAGCGCCTGCTGCGCTTCTGGATGGCCAAGGGCATCCGGATCTTCCGGGTGGACAACCCGCACACCAAGCCGGTGGCGTTCTGGGAGAAGGTCCTCAGCGACATCAACCGCACCGATCCGGACGTGCTGTTCCTGGCGGAGGCGTTCACCCGTCCGGCGATGCTGCACACCCTCGCCCAGATCGGGTTCCAGCAGTCGTACACGTACTTCACCTGGCGCAACACCAAGCAGGAGCTGACCGACTACCTCACCGAGCTGACCGGTGAGGGCGCCGCCTACCTGCGGCCCAACTTCTTCGTGAACACGCCCGACATCCTGCACGCGCACCTCCAGGAGGGCGGCCGCCCGGCCTTCGCGTCCCGCGCCGTCCTGGCCGCCACCCTCTCCCCCAGCTGGGGCCTGTACGCGGGCTACGAGCTGTGCGAGGCCACCGCGGTGCGGCCCGGCAGCGAGGAGTACCTGGATTCGGAGAAGTACCAGCTGCGGCCGCGCGACTGGGAGGCCGCGGCCCGCGAGGGGCGGACCATCGCCCCGCTGATCACCGCCCTGAACCGCATCCGTCGCCGCCATCCCGCCCTGCAACAGCTGCGCAACCTGCACTTCCACCGCGTCGACAACGACGCCGTCCTCGCGTACTCCAAGCGCGCGGGCAACGACGCGGTGCTCACGGTGGTCAACCTCGACCCGCACCACACCCACGAGGCGACGGTGTCGTTGGACATGCCGGAACTCGGCCTCGGCCGGCACGAGTCCTTCCCGGTGCGCGATGAGCTCACCGGCGACACCTACCACTGGGGCAGGGACAACTATGTGCGCCTGGAGCCGGGCAGCTCGCTCGCGCCGGCCCATGTGCTGTCACTGCGACCGTCCTCACCGATCGGAGGGTCACCCAATTGATCGTCAATGAGCCCGTTCCCGACACGTTCGAAGACACCCCCGCGAAGGACCGCGATCCCGACTGGTTCAAACGGGCGGTCTTCTACGAGGTGCTGGTCCGGTCCTTCCAGGACAGCAACGGTGACGGAATCGGGGACCTCAAGGGCATCACGGCCAAGCTCGACTACCTGCAGTGGCTGGGGGTGGACTGCCTCTGGTTGCCGCCGTTCTTCAAATCCCCGCTGCGCGACGGCGGCTACGACGTCGCGGACTACACCGCGGTGCTCCCCGAGTTCGGTGACCTGGCCGACTTCGTGGAGTTCGTGGACGCCGCCCACCAGCGCGGGATGCGGGTCATCATCGACATGGTGATGAACCACACCAGCGACCAGCACCCGTGGTTCCAGGAGTCCCGCACCGACCCCGACGGCCCCTACGGCGACTACTACGTCTGGGCCGACGACGACAAGCAGTACGCCGACGCCCGGATCATCTTCGTCGACACCGAGGTCTCCAACTGGACCTTCGACCCGGTCCGCAAGCAGTACTACTGGCACCGCTTCTTCTCCCACCAGCCGGACCTCAACTACGAGAACCCGGCGGTCCAGGAGGAGATGATCTCCGCCCTGCGCTTCTGGCTCGACCTGGGCATCGACGGCTTCCGGCTGGACGCGGTGCCGTACCTCTACGCCGAGGAGGGCACCAACTGCGAGAACCTGCCGGCCTCGCACGCCTTCCTGAAGCGGGTGCGCGCCGAGATCGACGCGCAGTACCCGGACACCGTGCTGCTGGCCGAGGCGAACCAGTGGCCGGAGGACGTGGTCGACTACTTCGGCGACTACGCGGTCGGCGGCGACGAGTGCCACATGGCCTTCCACTTCCCGGTCATGCCGCGCATCTTCATGGCGGTCCGCCGGGAGTCGCGCTACCCGGTCTCGGAGATCCTCGCCAAGACGCCGCAGATCCCGTCCGGCTGCCAGTGGGGCATCTTCCTGCGCAACCACGACGAGCTGACCCTCGAAATGGTCACGGACGAAGAGCGCGACTACATGTACGCGGAGTACGCCAAGGACCCGCGGATGCGCGCCAACATCGGCATCCGCCGGCGGCTGGCCCCGCTGCTCGACAACGACCGCAACCAGATCGAGCTGTTCACCGCGCTGCTGCTGTCGCTGCCCGGCTCGCCGATCCTGTACTACGGCGACGAGATCGGGATGGGCGACAACATCTGGCTCGGCGACCGGGACGCCGTGCGCACCCCGATGCAGTGGACCCCGGACCGCAACGCCGGCTTCTCCTCGTGCGACCCCGGCCGGCTGTTCCTGCCGACCATCATGGACCCGGTCTACGGCTACCAGGTCACCAACGTCGAGGCCGCGATGAGCTCGCCCTCGTCGCTGCTGCACTGGACCCGCCGGATGATCGAGATCCGCAAGCAGAACCCCGCCTTCGGGCTCGGCAGCTACACCGAGCTGCCGTCGTCCAACCCCGCGGTGCTCGCCTACCTCCGGGAATCCCCGGGCAAGGACGAGGCCGACGACGACCTGGTGCTGTGCGTGAACAACTTCTCGCGGTTCGCGCAGCCCACCGAGCTGGACCTCCAGGCGTTCAGCGGCCGCCATCCGGTGGAACTCATCGGCGGCGTCCGCTTCCCCGCGATCGGCAAGCTGCCGTACCTGCTGACCCTGGCGGGCCACGGCTTCTACTGGTTCCGGCTCCGCAGGACCGCGCACCACGCCGGTTAGGGCCGTCCGGTGGAGCCGGCGCGGCCGGCCACGAGCCGCCGCGACCGCGACCGCGCCGCCACCGGACCCCGGGAAATCCCGCCCGTACGCGACCCTCCGGCGCGTACGGGCGTTTTTCGACCTTTCGCTCGGGCAACCTCCCTACTACCTCACGGGCCGGGTGGTCCGCAGGGCCCATGCCGGCCCCCGACCCGGGTGGGGATCCCCTGCTCGTCAGAGCTCGGGGAGGCACCGCCGCACAGCGAAGCGAACGCCGAGAAACGCCGAAAACGCCACGCCGTACGGACGATCTCGCCCGACACGTTCCGCACGGCCGCCTCGTAAAGGCCGCATTCCGGGACACTTTGCCCAGTCTGTCGTGTGCCCGGGGAAAGGACGCGACGCCATGTCGGACACCGCCTCGACCCGTGCCACCCGCCTCACCCCTGACCGCTCGCCGGTCGCCGCACCCGATCTGCTCTCCTCACTGGCGCCCCTGCTGGCCGAGTGGGTGCCGCGCCAACGCTGGTTCGCCGGCAAGGGACGGCTGCTCACCGGCTTCACGCTGGTCGCGGCCACCGAACTGCTGCCGTGCACCGGCGCCGGCAGCACGCCGGGCCTGCTCCAGTTGCTGGTCCGCGCCCAACAGAGCGCGCCGCCCAGCCGCACCCCGGCCGGCGGCGACTGCTACCAGTTGCTGCTGGGCACCCACCCCGCGCCGCCGCCCCACCTGGCGCCCGCGGTGGTCGGCCGCCCGACCGGCGGCCCGCTGCGCGGGCGCACCGTCTACGACGCGCTGCTGGACAACCGGCTGTGCGCGCTGCTGCTGGAGCGGTTGCGGGTGCCCGGCCGGATCGGGGCGCTGCGCTTCTGCCGCGAGCCGGACGTCGACATCCCCTCCGGACTACCCGCCCGGCCGATCGCGGTGGAGCAGTCCAACTCCTCGATCGTCTATGGAGATACGTTCATCCTGAAGGTCTTCCGGCGGATCGAGCCCGGGGTCAACCCGGATCTGGAGCTGCCGCGGGCGCTGGCCGGCGCCAAGTGCGCCCGGGTGCCGGCGCCCGCCGCGTGGTTCGAGGCCGCGGCCCCCGACGAGGCGGGCGAGGCGACGACCCTGGGCGTCCTCCAGCCCTTC
Source organism: Streptomyces sp. VTCC 41912 (assembly GCF_045799175.1). NCBI lineage: Bacteria > Bacillati > Actinomycetota > Actinomycetes > Kitasatosporales > Streptomycetaceae > Streptomyces > Streptomyces sp. VTCC 41912. Next base: position 23,825 of record NZ_JBJMAB010000006.1, on the reverse strand, counting down.
CTGGCCGGCTCCGGCGACGGCTGGCAGCTGGCTTTGAACGCGCTCGCGGTGCGCGCCGACTTCACCCGTTCGGCACGCGCCCTCGGCCACGCCACCGCCGAGGTGCACACCGCGCTCGCCCAGGCGCTGCCCACCACCGAGCTGCGCCGCCCGCAGCTGGACGCGATCGCCGCCCAGATGAACGAGCGCCTGGAGGCCACCGCCCGCGCGGTGCCGGTGCTCCAGCCCTACCGGGGGCGGCTGCGGACCGCGTTCGACGCGCTCGCCGCGATGGGCCACGACGGCCGCAGCTGGGCCGCCCAGCGCATCCACGGCGACCTGCACCTGGGGCAGACGCTGCGGTCCGTCGAGGGGGGCCGCTGGGCGCTGATCGACTTCGAGGGCGAACCGGCCCGGCCGCTGGCCGAGCGGCGCCGTCCGCAGCCGGCCGTCCGTGACGTCGCCGCGATGCTCCGCTCGTTCGACTACGCGGCGCGCAGCGGCCCGGCCGGCAGCGACCCGTGGGCGCTGGAGTGGGCCCGCCGCACCCGTGCCGCGTACTGCCTGGGCTACGCCGAGGCGGGCGGCCTGGACCCGCGCTCGGCGCCGGAGCTGATGCGGGCCTACGAGACCGACAAGGCCGTCTACGAGGTGCTGTACGAGGCCCGGCACCGGCCGGACTGGCTGGCGGTGCCGATGGCGGCGATCCGGCGGCTGGCGTCCTGCGGGGAGCCGGGGTCCGGCTGAGCCCGCGCCCGCGGGGCGGTGGGCGCCGGCCCCGCCCGCCCCGCCGTCCGTCGCACCGCGTCCGCCGGAACCGACCGATCGACCCCCGCCCCGAGGAGGCCCACCCGTGACCGCCCGCCGCCCCCGTTCCGCCGCCCCCGAGCCCGCATCCGGCGCCGCCCCGCCCGGCCCGGCCCGACCGACCCGCCCGACCCCGGCCGGTGTGGGCCGGGCCGCGCCGCTGGCCGCCGAGGACCGCGGGCGGCTGCTCGCCGGGGCGCACCACGATCCGCACGCCCTGCTCGGTGCGCACCCGGTGTCCGGGGGGCTGCTGGTGCGGGCCCTGCGGCCGTTCGCCCGGGCCGTCGCCGTGGTGGCTCCGGGGCTGCGGGCGCCCCTGCACTCCGAGGGGGACGGGCTGTTCGCGGGCGTGCTGCCGCTCGCCGAGGTCCCCGCGTACGCGCTGCTGGTCGAGTACGACGACACCACCGTGACCGTGCCGGACGCCTACCGCTTCCTGCCGGCGGTCGGGGAGCTGGACCTGCACCTGTTCGCCGAGGGCCGGCACGAGCAGCTGTGGCAGGCGCTCGGGGCGCGGGTCATGACGCACCAGGGGGTGAGCGGCACCCGGTTCACCGTGTGGGCGCCCAACGCCCGGGGCGTGCGGGTGGTGGGGAACTTCAACCACTGGGACGGCACCGGCACCCCGATGCGGTCGTTGGGCTCGTCCGGGGTGTGGGAGCTGTTCCTGCCGGGCCTGGGCGAGGGCGAGCTGTACAAGTTCGAGATCACCCGGCCGGACGGGTCGAGGACGGTCCGGGCCGACCCGATGGCCCGGCGCACCGAGTGTCCGCCGGCCACCGCCTCGGTGGTGCACGCCTCGCACCACACGTGGCAGGACGCCGACTGGATGGCCCGGCGCGGCGCACGCCCCGTGCACGCCGCGCCGTTCTCCGTCTACGAGGTGCACCTGGCGTCCTGGCGCCCCGGACTGACATACCGTCAACTGGCCGCGCAACTGCCCGCGTACGTCAAGGACCTGGGGTTCACCCACGTCGAGTTCATGCCGGTGGCCGAGCACCCCTTCGGCGGCTCCTGGGGCTACCAGGTGACCGGCTTCTACGCGCCGACCGCCCGGATGGGCACCCCGGACGACTTCAAGTTCCTGATCGACGCCCTGCACCGGGCCGGGATCGGGGTGCTGATGGACTGGGTGCCGGCGCACTTCCCGCGGGACGCCTGGGCGCTGGCGGAGTTCGACGGACGGCCGCTGTACGAGCCGGGGGACCCGGCGCGGGCCGCCCACCCGGACTGGGGGACGCTGGAGTTCGACTACGGCCGCACCGAGGTGCGGAACTTCCTGGTCGCCAACGCGGTGTACTGGTGCGAGGAGTTCCACATCGACGGGCTGCGGGTGGACGCGGTGGCCTCGATGCTCTACCTCGACTACTCGCGCGAGGAGGGCGGCTGGACGCCGAACGTCCACGGCGGCCGGGAGAACCTCGACGCGGTGGCCTTCCTCCAGGAGATGAACGCGACGGTCTACCGCCGCTGCCCCGGCGTCGTCACGGTCGCCGAGGAGTCCACGGCCTGGAATGGCGTCACCCGCGCCACGCACCACGTGGGGCCGGACGGCTTCGGCGGGCTGGGCTTCGGGCTGAAGTGGAACATGGGCTGGATGCACGATTCGCTCGGCTACGTCGAGAAGGAGCCGGTGCACCGCAAGTACCACCACGGCGAGATGACGTTCTCCATGGTCTACGCCTATTCGGAGAACTACGTGCTGCCGATCTCGCACGACGAGGTGGTGCACGGCAAGCGGGCGCTGGTCTCGAAGATGCCCGGCGACTGGTGGCAGCGGCGCGCCACCCACCGCGCGTACCTGGGCTTCATGTGGGCCCATCCGGGCAAGCAACTGCTCTTCATGGGGCAGGAGTTCGCCCAGGGCGCGGAGTGGGCGGAGCAGCACGGCCCGGACTGGTGGCTGCTGGACCCGTCCTACGAGGCGGAGCCGGACCACCGGGGCGTGCGGGACCTGGTCCGGGAGCTGAACCACCGCTACGCGGCGACCCCCGCGCTGTGGGAGCGCGACACCGACCCGGCCGGCTTCGGCTGGATCGACGGCGACGCCAGCGAGGACAACGTCTTCTCCTTCCTGCGCCACGCCGCCGACGGCAGCCCGCTGATCGCGCTCAGCAACTTCTCGCCCGTCGTGCGGCACGCCTACCGGCTGGGGGTGCCCGGTGACGTCCCGGTCTGGCGCGAGGTCCTCAACACCGACGATCCGCGCTTCGGCGGCAGCGGCGTCACCAACCCCGACCCGTTGAAGACCGAGCCGGTCGCCGCCAACGGCAGCCGCACCTCGATCGCGGTGGTGCTGCCCCCGCTGGCCACCGTCTGGCTGGTGCCCGCCTAGCCGGGCGGGGCCGGGCGGGGCCGGACGGCGCGCGGAAGGGGCGGGCGCCCGTGGCGCCCGCCCCTTCTCCCCTCCTGCGCCCCCGAGGCGCTCGGCCGGCGTCGACCGGCGGAGCGTCAGACCGCGGCGGGCGCCTTGCCGCCGTCGGCCGGTACCGGCGCCCCGGTGTCGGACGGGGCGCCGTGGCCGTCGGCGTTCAGCGTCCGTTCGTCGAACGGCAGCCGGCCGGCGAGCACTTCGGCGACCCGGGCCTTGTCGATCTCCTTGGTCCAGGTGCCGATCAGGACGGTGGCCACCGCGTTGCCGGCGAAGTTGGTCATCGCCCGGGCCTCGCTCATGAAGCGGTCGATGCCGACGATCAGGCCGACGCCGTCGACGAGTTCGGGCCGGTGCGACTGGAGTCCGCCGGCCAGCGTCGCCAGGCCCGCGCCGGTGACCCCGGCCGCCCCCTTCGACGCGATGATCATGAAGACGAGGAGCGAGACCTGCTGGCCGAGGGAGAGCGGCTTGTCCATCGCCTCGGCGACGAACAGCGAGGCCATGGTCAGGTAGATGGCGGTGCCGTCGAGGTTGAAGCTGTAGCCGGTCGGGACGGTGATGCCGACGACCGGGCGGCTGACGCCGAGGTGCTCCATCTTCGCGATCAGCCGCGGCAGCGCGGACTCCGAGGAGGAGGTCGACAGGATCAGCAGGAACTCGCGGCCGAGGTACTTCAGCAGCGCCAGCACGTTCACCCCGGCGACCAGCCGGAGCAGCGCGCCGAGCACGACCACGACGAAGAGCAGGCAGGTCAGGTAGAAGCCGACCATGATGACGGCCAGCGACTTCAGGGCGCCGAGCCCGGTGGCGCCGACGACCGCGGCCATCGCGCCGAAGGCCCCCACCGGCGCCGCCCACATGATCATCGAAAGCACCCGGAAGACCAGCTTCTGCACGTGGCCGATGCCGCGCAGCACCGGCTCGCCCGCCGGGCCGAGCGCCTGGAGCCCGAAGCCCACCAGCAGGGCCACCAGCAGGGTCTGGAGCACCTCGCCCTGGGTGAACGCGGAGACCAGCGTGGTCGGGATGACGCCGAGGAGGAAGTCGGTGGTGGACTCGTGACCGCCGGCGGTCTGGGCCTGCCCGGCGTGCCGGAGCGCCTCCGTCAGGTGCAGGCCGGAGCCGGGGTCGAGGAGGTTGCCGACGAGGAGGCCGATGGCCAGCGCCACCGTGGACATCACCATGAAGTAGCCGAGCGCCAGCCCGCCGACCGCACCGACCTTGGCCGCCTTGCGGACCGAGCCGACGCCCAACACGATCGTGCAGAAGATCACCGGCGAGATCATCATCTTGATGAGGTTGACGAACCCGGTGCCGAGCGGTTTGAGCTCGACGGCGACGCCGGGCGCGGCGAAGCCCACGGCGATGCCGAGCAGGACCGCGCCGATCACGGCGAGGTAGAGGAAGTGGGTCCGGTCCCGCTTGGCCGGCGGAGCGTCCTCGGCGGTGCCCCGGGACGACGGGGTCTGTGCAGCCACGGCTGCCACCTTTCTGACGGGGGCCATGGTTCTGCGCCGGTGAAGCGGCTCACGGCGCACAACAGGTCCCGGCGACTATGCACGGCGCTGTGGCGCCCGTCACCCTTACGTACATTTCGTTCACGTAAAAGTGACCGTGCAGACTGTTCTGCATGCACCTCCCCCGTTCCCGCCCGCCGCGGCGGCTGCGCGGCCCCCGCAGCCTCGCCGGGCAGCTCTTCGCCATGCAGGTGGTCCTGGTGGCGGTGGTGGTCCTGGGCTGCGCGGTCTTCGCGTACGTGAGCGCCGAACGGCAGGCGGAGGAGACCGCACGGCGGCAGGCGACCGCGGCGGCCACCGCCGTCGCCGACTCCCCGGCCGTGGTCGCCGCGGCCCGCACGAAGGACCCGACCGCCGCGCTCCAGCCGTACAGCGAGCGGCTGCGGCGGGACGCCGGGGTGGACTTCGTGGTGGTGATGGCGCCGGACGGGACGCGCTGGACGCACCCCGAGCCGTCCGCGATCGGCGGGAAGTACCTCGGCCACATCGGCCCGGCGCTGCGCGGCGAGGTCTTCCCGGAGACGCACATGGGGGTGCTCGGCCCGTCCGTGCGGGTCGTCGCCCCGGTCCGCGACCCCGAGCGGGGCGGCGCGATCACCGCGCTGGTCAGTTCCGGCATCACCATCGCCACGATCAGCGAGCAGTTGCGGGACCAGGTCCTGGCGCTGGTGGGGGTGGCCGCGGCGGCGCTGGCGCTGGGCGGCCTGGGCACGTACGTGGTCAACGCCCGGCTGCGCCGGCACACCCACGGGATGAACACGGCCGAGCTGGCCCGGATGTACGACTACCACGAGGCGGCGCTGCACGCCGTCCGCGAGGGGCTGCTGATGCTGGACGGGGCCGGCCGGGTCGCGCTGATCAACGACGGCGGGCGGGAGCTGCTGGGCCTGACCGGGGACGCGGTGGGGCGGCCGGTGGACGGGCTGGGGCTGCCGGAGCCGCTGACCGCGGCGCTGCTGGCGGCCGGCCCCCGGGTCGACGAACTGCACCTGACCGGCGAGCGGGTGCTGGTCGTCAACTCCTCGCCGGTCTCCGGAGGCCAGCACCGCGGCAGCGTCGTCACCCTCCGCGACCACACCGAACTCCAGGCACTGTCAGGCGAGTTGGACTCCGTCCGGGGCTTCGCCGAGGCGTTGCGCTCGCAGGCGCACGAGGCGGCCAACCGGCTGCACGCGGTGGTCTCGCTGATCGAACTGGGCCGGGCGGAGGAGGCGGTGGAGTTCGCCACCGCCGAGTTGGAGCTGGCGCAGGCGCTGACCGACCGGGTGGTGGGCGCGGTCGCCGAACCGGTGCTGGCCGCACTGCTGCTGGGCAAGGCCGCACAGGCCAACGAGCACGGCGTGGAGCTGGTGTTGACCGAGGACAGCCGGATCGACGACGGGGTGATCCCGCCGGACCTGCCCGCCCGCGACCTGGTGACGGTGCTGGGCAACCTCATCGACAACGCCCTGGACGCCGCCGCGCCGCCGCAGGAGCACGACGCGCCGCCCCAGGTGCGGGTCACCGCGCGGGCCGACGGCGGCGAACTGCTGCTGTGCGTCGCGGACAACGGGCCGGGGGTCGCCGCGGAGACCACCGAGGAGGTCTTCCGGCGCGGCTGGAGCACCAAGGAGCACGCGGGCGGCGGGGCCCGGGGGCTGGGTCTGGCACTGGTACGGCAGGCGGTGCACCGCCACGGCGGCACGGTCGGGCTCGCCCGGGGGCCGCAGGGCGGTGCGCGGTTCACCGTGCGGCTGCCGCTGCGGGCGGCGGAAGGGACGGGGGGCCGATGAGCGCCGGGACCATCCGGGTGCTGGTCGTCGAGGACGATCCGGTCGCCGCGGCCGCGCACGCCCTGTACGTGGGGCGGGTGCCGGGCTTCGCGGTGTCCGGCACCGTGCACTCGGGGGCCGGCGCCCGACGCCACCTCGACCAGCACCCGGTCGACCTGGTGCTGTTGGACCTCTTCCTGCCGGACGGCCACGGCCTGCAACTGCTGCGGACGCTGCGCGCGGCCGGCCAGAGCGCGGACATCATCGCGGTCACCTCCGCCCGCGACCTGGCGATGGTCCGCGAGGGCGTCTCCCTGGGCGTCGTGCAGTACGTGCTGAAGCCGTTCACCTTCGCCACCCTGCGGGACCGGCTGCTGCGCTACGCCGAGTTCCGGGCCACCAGCGGGGAGGCCAGCGGCCAGGACGAGGTGGACCGGGCGCTGGCGGCGCTGCGCGCCCCGCAGCCGGCCGCGCTGCCCAAGGGGCTGACCCCGGCGACCCTGCGGGCGGTGACGGAGGTGCTGCGGGCCGCCGCCGACGGGCTGACCGCGACGGAGGCCGCCGCGGACGTGGGCATCTCCCGGATCACGGCCCGCCGGTACCTGGAGCACCTGGTGGCCGGCGGCCGCGCCGCCCGGGCGCCGCAGTACGGGCAGGTGGGCCGGCCGGAGCTGCGGTACCGCTGGTCGGGGCGGTGACCGGCGGCGGGCCGGCCCGCCGCCGAGCGACCGGAACGCCCGCCCGGCAGCGACCCGCCCGGCACCGGGCCGTGGCGGAATTTCTCCGTCCCGTTCATCGTGCCGTTCTCGCCGGACCGACTTCCGGGCCCGGGTCGGCGAATTCGCTTTTCCGGGGAATTCCCGGGCGGACGACTTCGGGCGAACTCCCCGGATTCCCGATCCGGTACTCGACACCGGCGGTCCGACTGTCCATCCTTATCTCCAAACGGCGGGCCCGCGGCGGCCCGCCGCGCGGTGCCGCAACGAGCCGCTTCGTTGGAGCAAAGTGCCTGACCAACGGCATGATCGGCCGGGATTGGCAAGAAAGCACCGAAAGCTGGCCGAGGGCAACCGACGGCTCCGTAGCTTCCTCCAACCTACAAACTTGGATATCCGCACGATAGGTGCCAAGCCACCCCGTCACTTACCGTGTGGCAGTGAACACGCACGACGGGGATGCACACCGGCCCCCTTTCAACGCTGCCGCCGCCCGCCGGCTGCGCGAGGCCCTGGGCATGACCCACGCGCATGTCGCCTACGGAATCTGGGCCGCCTACGGAATTCGGCTGGAGCCCGCCGCGGTGGCGTCCTGGGAATTGGGGGAAAGCGCCCCCACCGAAGCCGAGCTGACCGCGCTGGCCGGCGCCCTGTGGTGCGCGCCCGCCGAACTCCTCGGCGCCCCCGGCACGCTGCGCGAGTTCCGGCTGGCGCTCGGCCTGGCCGCGGCCGACCTCGCGCTGCGCGTCGGCATGGACCAGGCGGCCTACGAGCGGTTGGAGGCCGGCGGCCGGTGGACCGGCACCGACCGGCAGGCGGCGGCGCTGGCGGCGGCGTTGCGGCTGCCGCTGCCGGCGCTGATCCGCTTCACCGGCCAGGAGGAGCGGCTGGCGGAGCTGCTGATCAGTGCGGCCACCACCCGCTGGCAGGGCTACGTCCGTCCGGTCGGCAAGCTCGCGCCGCTGCCCAAGGAGCGGTTGCAGCAGGCGCTCCAGGAACTGCACGAGGAGTACCACGCGACGATGACGGCGTCGCTCAGCTGGACTGGCGGGGACGCCTCGGACGAGGCCGGCAAGGCGGGCCGGGACTTCCTCGACGGCGTCGTGGTGGAGTTCTGGCGGCGGGTCGGCGAGCCGGCACCCTGACGCCGTGACGCCCGCGAGGACCCGACCCTGACGCGTCCCCGTCGGCCTGCGGACGGACGGCCGTCCGTCCAGAGGATGACGCGGACGGCGGGCGTGGCACTTCCGGCCGGTCCGGCTTTCGGTCCTTCCGGCCGAAGACCGGGCGGTCGCCCGCGTCGAGGATGGACGGAGCGCTTTCACGCTGTCCGCCCGTCCTTTCCGTCACCCCAGGAGTTGTGGTGCCGCACGCCGCCGTCCCCCGTCCCGCCTTTCCCTCCCGTACCACCGCGGCCGTCGCCGCCCGCGCCACGGATCTGAGCAAGGTCTACGGCCAGGGCGAGACCCGGGTGGTCGCGCTGGACTCCGTCGACGTGGAGTTCGGCCGGGCCCGGTTCACCGCGATCATGGGCCCGTCCGGCTCGGGGAAGTCCACCCTGATGCACTGCATGGCCGGACTGGACTCGGTCACCTCCGGCTCGGCCCGGATCGGCGACGTGGAACTGGCGGCGCTCAACGACAAGCAGCTGACCCGGCTGCGCCGCGACAAGATCGGCTTCATCTTCCAGGCGTTCAACCTGCTGCCCACGCTGACCGCGCAGGAGAACATCACGCTGCCGATGGACATAGCCGGCCGCCGCGTGGACCAGGAGTGGGTCGGCCGGGTGGTGGAGACGGTCGGTCTGTCGGGCCGGCTCTCGCACCGGCCGGCGCAGCTCTCCGGCGGGCAGCAGCAACGGGTCGCGGTGGCACGGGCGTTGGCCGCCCAGCCGGAGATCATCTTCGCGGACGAGCCGACCGGGAACCTCGACTCGCGCTCGGGCGCCGAGGTGCTGGGCTTCCTGCGGGAGTCGGTGCGGGCGATGGACCAGACCGTGGTGATGGTCACCCACGACCCGGTCGCCGCCGCCTACGCGGACCGGGTGGTCTTCCTCGCGGACGGCCGGATCGTGGACGAGCTGGCCGAGCCGACGGCGGACAGCGTGCTGGACCGGATGCGGCGCTTCGAGACCGCAGGCCGGACCAGCTAGTCGCAGGCCGGACCGGCTGGCCGCCAGCCGGCCAGCCACCCCCAACCGACCTGCCGGCGAACCGAGTCGACCGCTGACGGCCGCCCCGCATCCGAGCCCCGGCCCCGTACCCAGGACTGACACACCACCATGTTCACCACTGCCTTGCGCAATGTCCTCGCGCACAAAGCCCGCCTTTTGATGACCGCACTCGCGGTGCTGCTCGGCGTCGCCTTCGTCGCCGGCACCCTGATCTTCAGCGACAGCGTCGGCGAGGCGATCAAGAACGCCTCGGCCAAGAACCTCAAGGACGTGGCCGTCTCCGTCCAGGCGACCTCGCCCCCCGGCACCGGCCCGGAGCCGGCCAAGGACGGCAAGCGGGCCACCGCCCTCGACCAGCGGTTGGCCGACCGGATCCGCGCCCTGCCGGGCGTGACGTCGGTGCGCTCCGACGTCACCGGCGAGGCCACGCTGGCCGGCCGGGACGGCGAGCCGATCGGCAACGGCTGGCAGAACCGCGCCGTCAACTACCAGCCGGACGCGGACGGCAAGGACCGCCGCTATCCACTGGTGCAGGGCCGCGGCCCGGCGTCCGACGGCGAGATCGCGTTGGCCGAGACCACCGCGAAGGCCGCGGGGGTGCGGGTCGGCGACTCCGTGCGGTTCGCCACCGACGGCCCGGTGCTGACGAAGAAGCTGGTCGGCATCGTGGCGACCGACGATCCGGCGGTGACCGCGGGCGGCAGCCTGGCGCTGTTCGACACCGCCACCGCGCAGAAGCTGTACCTGCACCCGGGCCAGTTCGACGAGTTGGTGGTGGCGGCCGCGCCCGGCACCGATCAGCAGGCGCTGACCGCGAAGGTCCGGGCGCTGCTGCCCGCCGAGCGCGCGGAGGCGACCAGCGGGAGCACCCTGGCGGCCGAGCAGTCCCGGCTGATCGCCCACCAGAACAGCGCGCTCAGCAGCACCCTGTTGACCTTCGCCGGGATCGCGCTGTTCGTCGGCGTCTTCATCATCGCCAACACCTTCACCATGCTGATCTCCCAGCGCAGCCGCGAGATCGCGCTGCTGCGCGCGGTGGGCGCCTCCCGCCGGCAGGTGGTGCGTTCGGTGCTGGTCGAGGCCGCGCTGCTCGGGCTGGTCTCCTCGGTCGTCGGCTTCGCGCTGGGCGCCGGGATCGCGGTGGGGCTGCGGGCCGCGCTGGACGCGAACGGCGCGGGCTTCCCCGACGGCCCGGTGGTGATCAGCCCGACCACGGTGCTCGCCTCCTTGGCCGTGGGGGTGCTGGTGACCGTCCTGGCCGCCTGGCTGCCGTCCCGCAGGGCGGCGCGGATCGCCCCGGTGGAGGCGCTGAGCACCGTCGAGGCGCCGCCGACCCCGCGCAGCCTGGTCGTCCGCAACGTCCTCGGTGCGCTGGTCGGCGGCGCCGGCGTCGCGGTGATGCTGTGGGTCTCCACCCTCACCTCCGGCGACGACCTGCCGATCGCCATGATCGGGTCGATGCTCACCCTGACCGGCGCGATCATCCTGGCCCCGCTGCTGTCCCGGCCGCTGGTGTCGCTGGCCGGCCTGGTCACCTCGCGGTTCTTCGGCGTGAGCGGCAAGCTCGCCAAGGAGAACGCGCTGCGCAATCCGCGGCGGACGGCGGCGACCGGCTCGGCGCTGATGATCGGCCTGACCCTGATCACCGGGATGACCGTGGCGGGGCACTCCGCCCAGGTGGCGATGGACAAGATGGCCGGTAGCGGGCTGATCGCCGACTACCAGGTCGAGACCACCACCTACGTGGGCCTGGACCCGAAGCTGTCGGCGAAGGTGGCCGAGGTCCCCGGCGTCGCGGCCATGGCTCCGCTCCGCGGCACGGGCTTCTCCACCGCGCCCGGCCCGGGGCCGGACAGCAACTTCGGTTTCCTGCGCGGCACCGACGTGGACCAGATCGGCAAGGTCACCCGCCTGAGCGTCGTCCAGGGGTCGTTGGACGCGGTCAAGGCCGGCGGGATCGCCATCTCGGAGAGCGGCGCCAAGGAGCACGGCTGGCACGCCGGCGACACCGTGAAGGTGACGTTCTACGACAAGAAGAAGGCCGAGCTGAAGGTCGGCGCCGTCTACGCGGACAACGAGGTCCTCGGCGCGTCCTTCGCGCCCACCGCCGTCGTCGATCCGCACCTGGACCGGCTCCGCAACGACAAACTCCTGGTGAAGACGGCGAACGGCACGTCCCCCGCGCTGGTCAAGGAGATCCGCAAGGCGCTCGGCGACAGCCCGCTGCTGAAGATCCAGGACCGCGACGACCTGCGCAAGGAGACCGCCGGGCAGATCGACACCATCGTGAACATGGTCTACGGGCTGCTCGCCATGGCCGTGATCATCGCGGTGGTGGGTGTGGTGAACACCCTGGCCATGTCGGTCTTCGAGCGCACCCGGGAGATCGGGATGCTGCGCGCCATCGGGCTGGCCCGCAGCGGCATCAAGCAGATGGTCCGGCTGGAGTCGGTGGTGATCTCGCTCTTCGGCGCGGTCCTCGGCATGGTCCTGGGCATCTTCCTGGCGTGGGCCGGCGGCAGCCTGGTCGGCTCGTCCTTCCCGACCTACGAGATGCTGTTGCCCTGGGGCCGGCTCGGCCTGTTCCTGCTGATCGCCCTGGTCGTCGGGGTGCTGGCCGCGGTGTGGCCGGCCCGGCGGGCGGCCCGGCTGAACGTGCTGGAGTCCATCGGCGCCCAGTGAGGCACCGGCCCGTGGCCCGAAACGCCGTCGGCGGCGCACCCAACGGTGCGCCGCCGACGGCGTGTTGACGGGGCGGGGCGCGTCCGGCGGCTCGCAGCCGGACGGGCCCCGGGGCGTCAGAAGACCGACTCGGCCTCGTCCATGCGGCTCTCCGGGACCCGCTTGAGCTCGGTGATCGCGTCGGCCAACGGGGCCATGACGATGTCGGTGCCGCGCAGGGCGGTCATCTTGCCGAAGTCGCCGCGGTGCGCGGCCTCGACGGCGTGCCAGCCGAAGCGGGTGGCCAGCACCCGGTCGTAGGCGGTGGGGGTGCCGCCGCGCTGGACGTGGCCGAGGATGACCGGGCGGGCCTCCTTGCCAAGGCGCCGCTCCAGTTCGCGGGCGAGCGCGGTGCCGATGCCGGAGAACCGCTCGTGGCCGAACTGGTCGATGGCGCCCTTCTTGTAGTCCATGGTGCCGGCGAGCGGGTGGGCCCCTTCCGCGACGCAGACCACCGCGAACTTCTTGCCCCGGGCGAACCGCTCCTCGACCATCTTCACCAGGTCGTTGACGTCGAACTCGCGTTCCGGTAGGCAGATGCCGTGGGCGCCGCCGGCCATCCCGGACTCCAGCGCGATCCAGCCCGCGTGCCGGCCCATGACCTCGACGACCATCACCCGCTGGTGCGATTCCGCGGTGGTCTTGAGGCGGTCGATGGCCTCGGTGGCCACGCCGACGGCGGTGTCGAAACCGAAGGTGCGGTCGGTGGAGGAGATGTCGTTGTCGATGGTCTTGGGGACGCCGACGACCGGCATGCCGGCGTCGGCGAGCATCCGCGCCGCGGTCAGCGTGCCCTCGCCACCGATCGGGATCAGGACGTCTATCCCGTACTCGCGGGAGAAGTCCTTGGCGCTCTCGCACGCCTCGCGCAGCCGGGCGCGCTCCAGGCGGGCGGAGCCGAGGATGGTGCCGCCACGGGCGAGGATGCCGCTGACCGCGTCCAGGTCGAGCTTGCGGAAGCGTCCGTCGAGCAGACCCTTGAAGCCGTCCTCGAAGCCGATGACCTCGTCGCCGTGTCCGGCGAGGGCACGGTGGACGACGGACCGGATCACAGCATTGAGGCCGGGACAGTCGCCGCCTGCGGTGAGGACTCCGATACGCATCGTGCTGTGTCTCCTGTGCTCGCTGTCGGTTCGTGTGAGCCGGTCCGATTGTTTCACGGGCCGGCCCGCCCGGGCCGCACCCGAGCGACCACCCCCACTGTCCCCGGCCCCGGCGCCACAGGGAAACTGGGAGAGCGACTTATCCAGCGGCGCAGGTATTGTCAAGAGGGGCAAGCCCACGATAACGGGTCATTTTGACCCTGTGAGCAGGGAAAACTCGCGAGCACGAGCTTCGCGGCCATCGGATGGACGGAGACCACGCGTGACGCGCAGCGTGTACGTGACCGGTATCGACCGCGGCGACGGACGCCAGGTCATCGAGCTGGGAGTCATGGAGCTCCTGACCCGCCACGTCGACCGGGTGGGAGTCTTCCGGCCCCTGGTCCACGACGGGCCCGACCGGCTGTACGAGCTGCTGCGGGCCCGCTACCGCCTCACCCAGCCCGCCGACTCCGTCTACGGCATCAGCTACGCGGAGGCCGCCGCCCTCCAGGCCGAGCGCGGCACCGACGAACTGGTCTCCCGGCTCGTCGACCGCTTCCACGCCGTGGCGAGGGAGTACGAGTACGTCCTCGTCCTCGGCTCGGACTACGCCGACACCAGCCTGCCGGACGAGCTGGCGCTCAACGCCCGGCTGGCCAACGAGTTCGGCGCCGCGGTGATACCCGTCGTCGGCGGCCAGGGCCAGGACGCCGAATCGGTCCGCGCCGAGGCCCGCAACGCCCACCGCGCCTACACCACGCTGGGCTGCGACGTCGTCGCGCTGGTCGTCAACCGCGTCGCGCCCGAGCAGCGCACGGCCGTCGTGGAGCGGCTCGCCGCCCGGCTGCCGGTGCCCTGCTACGCGCTGCCCGAGGAGGGCTCGCTGTCCGCGCCGACCGTCGGCCAGATCGTGCAGGCGCTCGGCGCCGAGATCCTGCTGGGCGACGACTCCGGGCTCGCCCGGGACGCCCGGGACTTCGTCTTCGGCGGGGCGATGCTGCCGACCTTCCTCAAGGCACTCACCCCCGGCTGCATGGTGATCACCCCCGGGGACCGCGCCGACCTCGTCATCGGCTCGCTCGCCGCGCACAGCGCCGGCGCCCCGCCCATCGCCGGTGTGGTGCTCACCCTCGACGAGCGCCCCGGCCCCGACATCATGGCGCTGGCCGCCCGCCTCGCGCCCGGCACCCCGGTCGTCTCGGTGCCCGGCGGCTCCTTCCCGACCGCCGCCGAGCTGTTCGCCGTCGAGGGCAAGCTGAACGCCGCCTCGCCGCGCAAGGCGGAGACCGCGCTCGGCCTCTTCGAGCGGCACGTGGACACCGGCGAGCTGACCGACCGGATCTCGGTCGCCCGCTCCGGCCGGGTCACCCCGATGATGTTCGAGCACGAGCTGATCGAGCGGTCCCGCACCGGCCGCCGCCGGGTCGTCCTGCCCGAGGGCGCCGAGGAGCGGGTGCTGCGCGCCGCCGACGTGCTGCTGCGCCGCGACGTGTGCGACCTGACGCTGCTGGGCGAGGAGGACGCGGTCCGCAAGCGCGCCGCCGACCTGGCCATCGACCTGGCGGACGCGCAGGTCATCGACCCGCAGACCTCGCCGCTGCGCGAGCGGTTCGCCGAGTTGTACGCCACGCTCCGCTCCCACAAGGGCGTCAGCTACGAACTCGCCTACGACGTGGTCGCCGACGTCTCCTACTTCGGCACGCTGATGGTGCAGGAGGGCCTGGCCGACGGCATGGTCTCCGGTGCCGTGCACTCCACCGCCGCCACCATCCGGCCGGCCTTCGAGATCATCAAGACCAAGCCGGGCGCCCAGATCGTCTCGTCGGTCTTCTTCATGTGCCTGGCCGACCGGGTGCTGGTCTACGGCGACTGCGCGGTCAACCCGGACCCGAACGCCGAGCAGCTGGCCGACATCGCCATCCAGTCCGCCACCACCGCCGCCCAGTTCGGCGTCGAGCCGCGGATCGCGATGCTGTCGTACTCCACCGGCACCTCCGGCTCCGGCGCCGACGTCGACAAGGTCCGCAAGGCCACCGAGCTGGTCCGCGAGCGGCGCCCGGACCTGCTGGTCGAGGGCCCGATCCAGTACGACGCCGCGGTGGACGCGGCGGTCGCGCGGACCAAGCTCCCGGACTCCGAGGTCGCCGGCAAGGCCACCGTGCTGATCTTCCCGGACCTCAACACCGGCAACAACACCTACAAGGCCGTACAGCGCTCCGCCGGCGCCGTCGCGGTCGGCCCGGTCCTGCAGGGCCTGCGCAAGCCCGTCAACGACCTCTCGCGCGGCGCCCTCGTCCAGGACATCGTCAACACCGTCGCCATCACCGCGATCCAGGCCCAGGGCGCCCAGCCCGGCGCCGGCCCCACCGCCTGACCCCGCCCCCCATCGGAAAGCCCCTTCATGACTGCCAACGCCACCCGCGTCCTCGTCCTCAACTCCGGCTCCTCGTCGGTGAAGTACCAACTGCTCGACATGGAGAAGGCGGCGGACGGCGACTCCGCGGGTGCGCGCCTCGCCGCCGGCCTCGTCGAGCGGATCGGTGAGGGGACGTCGCGCCTGGCCCACACCCCGCTGGCCGCCGGCGGCGCGACCCGCGAGACCACCGGCCCGATAGCCGACCACCAGGCCGCGCTGAAGGCGGTGGCCGACGAGCTGGCCGCCGACGGGCTCGGGCTGGACTCCCCGGAGCTGGCCGCGATCGGACACCGGGTGGTGCACGGCGGGCTGAAGTTCACCGCGCCGACCGTGATCGACGCGGCGGTGCTCAAGGAGATCGAGCGGCTGGTGCCGGTGGCCCCGCTGCACAACCCGGCCAACATCATCGGGATCCGCACCGCCCAGGCGCTGCGCCCCGACCTCCCGCAGGTCGCGGTCTTCGACACCGCCTTCCACACCACGATGCCCGAGTCCGCGGCCCGCTACGCCATCGACGTGGAGACCGCCGACGCGCACCGCATCCGCCGCTACGGCTTCCACGGCACCTCGCACGCCTACGTCTCCCGCCGCACCGCCGAACTGCTCGGCAAGGCGCCGGAGGAGGTCAACGTGATCGTGCTGCACCTGGGCAACGGCGCCTCCGCGTCCGCGGTCCGGGGCGGCCGCTGCGTGGACACCTCCATGGGGCTGACCCCGCTGGAGGGCCTGGTCATGGGCACCCGCTCCGGTGACATCGACCCGGCGGTGACCTTCCACCTCAAGCGGGTGGCCGGGATGTCCGCGGACGAGATCGACGAGCTGCTCAACAAGAAGAGCGGCCTGCTCGGGCTGTGCGGCGACAACGACATGCGGGAGATCCGCCGCCGGATCGACGAGGGCGACGAGCGGGCCGCGCTCGCCTTCGACATCTACATCCACCGGCTGAAGAAGTACCTCGGCGCCTACACCGCGGTCCTCGGCAAGGTCGACGCGGTGGCCTTCACCGCGGGCGTCGGCGAGAACGCCGCCCCGGTCCGGGCCGCCGCCGTCGCCGGTCTGGAGGAGCTGGGCATGGCGGTGGACGCCTCGCTCAACGCCGTGCGGTCCGACGAGCCGCGGCTGATCTCGCCCGACTACGCCCGGGTGGCGGTCGCCGTGGTGCCCACCGACGAGGAACTGGAGATCGCCCGCCAGACATACGCCCTGGTCACCGCCTCGTAAGCCGCGATCCCGCGGGGCGTGCCGCGGGATCCGCCCGCTCCGCCCGCGTCGCCCCTCCTCGGCTAAAGGGCCTTTGAAGCAGAGCGAAATATTCCGCTCCGAAACAAACCGATAGGATCGAGACATGCGCCGTTCCAAAATCGTCTGCACCCTGGGCCCCGCCGTCGACTCCTACGAGAAGCTGAAGACGCTGATCGAGGCCGGCATGAACGTGGCCCGCTTCAACATGAGCCACGGGACCCACTCGGAGCACGAGGAGCGGTACCACCGCCTCCGCAAGGCCGCCGAGGAGACCGGCCGCGCCGTCGGCGTGCTGGCCGACCTCCAGGGCCCCAAGATCCGCCTGGAGACCTTCGCCGAGGGCCCGGTCGAGCTGGTCCGCGGGGACGAGTTCGTGATCACCACCGAGGACGTCCCCGGTGACAAGCACATCTGCGGCACCACCTACAAGGGCCTGCCCGGCGATGTCTCCAAGGGCGACCCGGTCCTGATCAACGACGGCAACGTCGCCCTCCAGGTCGTCGAGATCGACGGCCCGCGGGTGCGCACCATCGTCATCGAGGGCGGGGTCATCTCCGACCACAAGGGCATCAACCTGCCCGGCGCCGCGGTCAACGTCCCGGCGCTGTCCGAGAAGGACATCGACGACCTGAAGTTCGCCCTGCACATGGGCTGCGACATGGTCGCGCTGTCCTTCGTGCGGGACGCCAAGGACGTCCAGGACGTGCACCGCGTCATGGACGAGGTGGGCCGCCGGGTCCCGGTCATCGCCAAGGTCGAGAAGCCGCAGGCGGTCGCCAACATGCAGGAGGTCGTGATGGCCTTCGACGCGGTGATGGTGGCCCGTGGCGACCTGGCGGTGGAGTACCCGCTGGAGAAGGTCCCGATGGTGCAGAAGCGCCTGGTGGAGATGTGCCGCCGGAACGCCAAGCCGGTGATCGTCGCGACCCAGATGATGGAGTCGATGATCACCAACTCGCGGCCGACCCGCGCCGAGGCGTCCGACGTCGCCAACGCCATCCTCGACGGCGCCGACGCGGTGATGCTCTCCGCCGAGTCCTCGGTGGGCCAGTACCCGATCGAGACCGTCAAGACCATGTCGAAGATCGTCGAGGCGGCCGAGGAGGAGCTGCTCTCCAAGGGCCTGCAGCCGCTGGTGCCCGGCAAGAAGCCGCGCACGCAGGGCGGTGCGGTGGCCCGCGCGGCCTGCGAGATGGCCGACTTCCTCGACGGCAAGGCCCTGGTGGCGTTCACCAAGTCCGGTGACACCGCCCGCCGGCTCTCGCGCTATCGCGCCGCCCAGCCGATCCTGGCCTTCACCACCGACGTCGCCACCCGCAACCAGCTCACCCTGAGCTGGGGCGTGGACTCCTTCGTCGTGCCGCACGTCGACAACACCGACGCCATGGTGGACCTGGTCGACGCCGAGCTGCTCAAGCTCAAGCGCTACAGCGAGGGCGACACCATGATCATCACCGCCGGTTCGCCCCCCGGCGTCCCCGGCACCACCAACATGGTCCGGGTGCACCACCTCGGCGGCCAGCGCGCCTGACGCGCCGCCCCGCCCCGCACGAACGGCGGTGGGCCGCCCCCTTCACCAGGGGGCGGCCCACCGCCGTTTTCCGTTGCCGCACGGTCGGGACCGGCGCCGGCCGGGTCAGTCCTCGATGGACACCCGCATGCCGGGGATGTGCAGGTTGCCGCCGAACTGGCCCGCCTGGTCCAGCTTCACCTTGCTGAAGTAGGCGTACGGGACGTTGATCGGCGGCGGGTGCTCCGGGTCGAAGACGATCGGGATCAGACCGAACAGGTTGCCCTGGAGCCGCTCGGTGTAGAGCGTCACCTTGCCGTCGCGGATGGTCGAGGTGGAGCCCGGTGTCGAGCGCACGTGGTAGTGCTTGCCCGAGGCCGGGTCGTCGACGATCTGGTGCAGGTCGGCGATGTCGATGCTGTCGGCGGTGAACTTCAGGACCTGCTTGGTGTGGCCGTTCTGCGTCATGACGTTGACGACGCCCACGTAGTCCAGACCGCGCAGGGTCAGCCCGCTGGACTCCAGGTGCCAGGGCAGGTCGGGCAGGGTGACCGGCGTCTGCTCGTTCTTGCCGGCCTGCTTGTTCTCGACGACGCAGGGGTAACCGGGCTTGCCGCTGGCGTCCTTGCCGTCCAGCCCGCCACCGGGCAGGGCGTTGTCGACGGTGCCGACGGCGCCGTGCACGGTGTCGTTGACCGCCTTCGACGGGTCCTTCAGCGCGTCGCCGACCGGCTTGGTGACCTCGTCCAGGCCGGGCCCGGAGCCCTTCGACGACGCGTCCTCGCCGGACGGGTCGGCCGAGGGCGACGGGGACTTCGTGGCGGACGCGGACGGCGAGGGGCTCGGCGAGGCCGTCGGCTCCTCGGTCTTCTTGTGCACGCCGAAGAGGCCGCCGAGCGCGTCGCCGATGCCGCCCAGCAGCCCGCCGTCGTCCTTCTTCTCCGGGGAGGCGGAGGGCGACGGGGTCGCGGAGGCGGACGGGTCCGCCGACGGCTTGGTGGCGCTCGCGTCCTTGCCGGCGGACGACGACGGCGAGGGCGAGGCGGACGGGTCCGCCGACGACTTGCCGTCCTTGCCGGCGTCCTTCTGGTCCTTGGCTGCCTTGCCGTCCTTGGCGTCGTCCTTGGCCTTGCCGTCCTTGGCCTTGGCGTCCTGGCCGGACGTGTCCGGGGCGGTGACGCAGGGGCCGCCCCGGAAGGGGCTCTCGGGCGGCGCCGGCTTGGCGATCGCCATCTGGGGCGTCAGCCCCATGCCCATGAGGACGGCCGACGGCATCGCCGCGATGGCGATCGCCTTGCCCGCGGGCACATGCAGGCGGGTCAGCAGCGGCTTGCGGGGCGCCGCGTGCCGCGGCCCGCCTCTCGCCCCGGTGGCTGCGGATTCTTCCCCTGCCTCCGGCGGGGGTGCCCCCACCGGCAGCTGGTCACCCGGCACGGTGCCTCCCGTTCCTTCCGTTGGTCGGGCTCGTTCCTGACAGGTTGTCCAGTCCGTTGCCCAACCCGGGACCACCGACCGCCGGAGCGGGGTTGGTGGCGACCACCGGTCCGACGACGCGGTCCGGCTCGTCGGACCCGTCCTCGCCCTGCACGGGCTTGCCCGGCGCCCAGGAGACGCCCAGCGCACCGCCGATCAGCCCCAGCAGGAAGCCGATCAGGAAGGCGCCGAAGTTCGAGACGACCAGGGAGACCAGCGACAGCAGGATCGCCGCGACACCGGCGAAGACCCGCGAGGCCGGCTGGAACCACATGGTCAGGCCGAGCACCACCAGCAGCACGCCGATGATCAGCGAACCGGCGCCGGCCGTGGTCGCCATGCGGACGGTGAGGGAACCGATGGTGAGGTTCGCGTAGGGGATGTACATGATCGGGGCGCCGGCGAGGAGGGTCAGCAGGCCGCCCCAGAACGGGCGTTGCCCACGCCACTCCCGGAAGGCCTGCCGCTTCCGGCCGAGGGTCTCGTTCAGCTGTGGTCGTTCTGCGCTCATGCCGCAGCCTCCCTACGGTCGGCGGTCCCGCATGCGCGCCGCGCGTACCTGTTGATGACTCTCCCCCAGCCTCCGGCCGGGGCGTCCCCCATGCTCCAGTCACTCATGTCGTCCGGCTCCTCGGGACTGGCAATTCGGTGGATCCGTGGGTGCTTTTCAGCGCTAACCGGCGTACGGGCACGGGGAACGGCTCACGCCGTGCGACTGCTTGCCCCGCGCCCGCACGCTCAGTGCGTCAGTAGCACTCGTTCTTGCCCTTGGTGACGCTCATCTTGAGGCCACTGAGCTTGAAGGTGCCGGCCGTGGTGGCCCAGGCACGCTGGTGGACGCCGGTCAGGACGGCGGTGTCGGCCTCCTGGGCGAAGGAGCCGGGGTCGGCCTTGTCGCCCTCCTTGATGCCGGGACCCTTGGTCGACGATCCCGCAGCAACACCGATGTTGATGTTGTTGAAGGTCGCGTCCGCACTGAGCTGGTCCAGGTCGATGTAGAGGTTCTTCGCCTCCACCGGGTCCTTGCCGGCACCGGCCCGGAGCTGCATCGACACGTCGCCGAAGACCGGGACCGGCACGACGACGGACTGGCACAGGTTGTGGATCGTGGCGTTGGTGAACGCCGAGACCGCCACCGGGACGTTCTTGCCGTTCTTCTGGGCATCGACCGCGCCGTACTGCACGAAGCCCGTGCCGTCCAACCGGTCCGTGCTGACCTTGAACTGCTGGCCGGACACGCTGAACGACGCCGCCAGGGCGCCCTGCGAAAGGGCGACGCCGATCGCGGCGGTGGCCGCGACGCTCGGCACCATGACGACGGCGAACCGCTTCCATCTGGTCCCGCCACGAGTCAGGGACTCCATGACTTTCCTCCTTCTCGGACGTACATCTCCGGTACGTACCGCCCCACTTGAGGGAGGCCGCACCTGGGATGGGAGAAGTGCTACGTCCTCGGGAAGGAGAGCGCCCGTCTCGGAGGCACAGCGTGTTTCCGAACACCGGCGATCACCCCCGAGCGACAACCACTGGCCACGCTCTCGCGCAACCTCACCGGACAGGCTCTGCCGAACGGCAAAGACCCCCCTGTCCAGGGCCGGCGCCACTGCCGCCGACCCACTCGGTGGGGACCCAAGTACCCCGCTGCGCCGACCGGATGCCGGGCTGCGGGAAATGGACCGAGCGTGGCCGATCGTCGTGCATTCGCGGCCGCCGCACAAGGCCCTCGTTACTTGCGGGTAACGGGCCGATAACCACGCCGCGACGCTCGGAGATCATCCGCGCACGCACCGTCGTCACTAACGATGACCAAACAAGGGGCAATTGCCTTCAGATACCGGCAAATTGGTCGCCTGGACTTACTCCAAGTAACAGCGGCCACCTTTACCAAGTTTCGGCAAAGCGTGGCCGCTGTTCCGTTTGCCGGACGCGCGTGCGGGAGTTCCCGCGGGGCGGAACCGGGCCAGGACGGATATTCCCCAGGAAAGCGCCGGAGCCATGGGCAAGTGGGCGCGTAGCGCCGCCTTCTGGGGTGGTGCTCAGGTGGCGGGAGAGGAGTGCCGGGTCAGAACAGCACGCGCGCCAGGGCGGTGCGCGCCTTCGTCACCCGCGGGTCGTCGGCGCCGATCACCTCGAACAGCTCCAGCAGCCGGACCCGCGCGGCCTCCCGGTCGTCCCCGGCGGTCCGCTGCACGGCGTCGACCAGGCGCCCGAAGGCGTCCTCGACGTGGCCGCCCACCAGGTCCAGGTCCGCGGCGGTGATCTGCGCCTGGACGTCGGTCGGGCGGTCCGCGGCCTCCTGCCGGACCGTCTGCGGGTTGAGGCCCTGCACCCGCTCCAGGAGTTCGGCCTGGGCCAGGCCGAGCTTGGCCTCCGGGTTGGTCGGGTCGTCGGCGAGGACGTTGCGGTAGGCGCGGATGGCGCCGTCGAGGTCACCGGCGTCCAGCGCGTCGGCCGCCGCGGTCAGCGCCGCGTCGTACGGACCGACCGGCGGCGGCGCCGCGGCCTCGGCCTGCTCGGCCGCCGCCGGGTCCACCGGCACGCCGACGATGCCGAACTGCTGCTCGGCGACCTGCACCAGCTGATCCAGCACCTGGCGGAGCTGGCCCTCGGGGACCGCGCCCTGGAAGAGCGGGATCGGCTGGCCCGCGACGACCGCGAACACCGCCGGGATGCCCTGCACCCCGAACTGCTGGAACAGCATCTGGTTGGCGTCGACGTCGATCTTGGCGAGGACGAACTTGCCGGCGTACTCCGCCGCGAGGTTCTCCAACAGCGGTCCGAGCTGCTTGCACGGCTCGCACCACTCGGCCCAGAAGTCGATGACGACCGGGACCTCGGTGGACCGCTGGAGGACGTCCTCCTGGAACCCCGCCTCGTCGACGTCGAACACCAGGCGGGTGGCACCGGCCGGCGCCGCGCCCGTGCGGGCGGCCTCGGCGCGGGCCTGCTCGGCCTTCTGCTTCGCTTCCCCGGCCGCCTTCACCGCTGCGAGGTCGACGACTCCACTCATGGACATGTTGCGTGGCTGCATGGGTCCATCCTCCCCCCTGAGCGACCGGTTCCGGAAAGCGATCCGGAAAGCGGGCCCGCCGTCCGCCGGCCCGCCCCGCTGGAATGCGGTGCGCGCCCGGGATCCGGTGCCCGGCTGATGCCCCGAAGGGCCGTGCGCGTGCGGCCGTGGGTCCCCACCCACAGCCAGTGGTCATCGCTCTTTCGCTACAGGTCGTAGCGTAACTCGGGGGCGCCCCGGGCCGGCAACCACTTCCCGCCGGCCGCTTGGTGATCTCCCTCACGAACCTCGGCGACGCCCCGGGTCCGGATCCCCCTACTGGCCGGTATGGTCGCCCGCATGCACCAGTCCGCCCACCCCTCGAAAGGCCGCCCGGGCCGCCCCCGCAGCGTCGAAACCGATCACGCGATCCTCGACGCCACCCGCGCCGCGCTCGTCGACGTCGGCTGGGGCGGACTCACCATGGGCGAGGTCGCCGCCCGCGCCGGGGTCGCCAAAACCACCCTCTACCGCCGCTGGGCCAACAAGAGCGAACTGGTCGTGGACGCCGTCGCGGTCCTCTTCGACGAGTTGGAACTCCCCGACCGGGGCTGCCTCCAGTCGGACATCGAGGGCGTGGTGCTCCAGTTCGGCAGGCTGCTGGCCCGGCCCGAGACCAAGACCGCGCTGATGGCGGTGGTCGCCGAGTCCACCACCGACGACGCGCTGCGCGAGCGGATCCGCTCGGCGATCGTCGAACGGCAGAAGCGGCTGGTGCTCCTGGGGCGCTCACGCGCCCAACAGCGCGGCGAACTGCCGCCGGACGCCGGCGGGCCCGAGGGCGAACGGGCCGCCGAGCACACCGTCGGCCTGATCTTCGACGTGATCGCCGGAGCCGTCGTGCACCGGCTGCTGGTCAGCGCCGAACCGGTGGACACCGGCTGGGCCCGGCAGTTCACCACCCTGCTGCTGACCGGCCTGGCCGGGCTGGGGCATTGACTTCCGCTCTCCTCCCTAGCGGGAGGAGATTCCTACCACGGTCAGTTGACCGTCTCGGTGGGTTCCTGCTTCT